>DASWGV010000187.1:0-4283 GCA_036393515.1 Gemmatimonadales bacterium
CGTGGCCGCGTGACCGCGATTCCCTGTCCCTCCTTGAATCAGCATTACGGAACGGCGCCGTCGATGGCGCGGCCGCTCAGGAGGACGGCGCAGGCGGCGGAGCGCTTCCCGCGGTCCTGCAGTTCGTCGTGCCGGTGCTGCTCACGGGGTCCGCGCACCTCGCCGAGCAGGCGCCCGGTGGCTGGCCGCACGGCTACTGCCCGCTCTGCGGCGCCTGGCCGCTCCGGGCGGAGCTTCGCGGGGTGGAGCGCGAGCGCCGACTACGATGCGGCCGTTGCGGCGCCGACTGGCTGGCCCCATGGCTCCGGTGCACCTATTGCGGTGAGCAGGATCACGAGCGCCTCGGCCTGCTGTCCGCTGAGGGACAGCTGGAGTCGCGCCGGGTGGAGACGTGCGCCACGTGCCGGCGCTACCTCAAGGCCTTTGCCGCCCTCGTCCCGGCGGGCCCGCTGGACCTGCTGCTCGACGATCTCGAGACCATCGAGCTGGACCTCGCGGCGCGGGAGCGCGGCTTTACCCGGCCGGACGGGCTGGGCCACGCCATCGCAGTCCGAGTGGTACCGGCGTGAGACCCGGGGAGGTGTGCCGCGCGCTGCTGGCCGCGCTCGACGCGTCCGACGGCCGCCGGCGGCGGCGCAAGCGGGATACCACGCCCGACGCGATCGGGCTGGACCTCAAGCGTGACCTGCTGAACGCGGCGGTCCGGGACGATCCCGATCCGGAGGATTTCGAGGCCTGGCTCGACAGCCGGTGCGCCGGGGATACCGCCGCGGGTCCGGTCCGGGCTATGGCCCGGTCCATTCTGGAAGAGTGGCGTCTTGCGGGAGCCTCAGACGGGTTCCGTGGGTGGCTGGAGCGCGGCGCGCCGTCGGACGACGCGGGGGCGGGATGAGCCGCGGGGAGCCCTTGCCGCGCGGTCTCCGTACGACAGATTCTCTCGGCGGAGCTCAACAACCACGAGCCGCGGCCAGGCGTTCCGGCCTACCACTGCTCCGCCCGGAACCAGGAGGATCCATGCGATTCACTTTCCGTTTTACCTTGTTCGCCGTCGCCCTTGCCTTCACCACGCCTGCCCTGCCCCAGGAGGTTGGCCCGGCCGCCGGCACCCTGGTGATCGTGGGTGGCGGTCAGCTGGATCAGTCCATCATCGAGCGGTTCATTCAGCTGGCCGGTGGGCCCGACGCTCCCATCGTGGTGATCCCCACGGCCGGCGAGGACGACACCTACGACCAGTACTACACGGGGCTCCGGGCTTTCCAGCGGGCGGGCGCTACCCGACTCACCGTGCTGCACACCCGGGATCGGCACGTGGCGGATACTCCGGAGTTCGCGGCTCCCATCCGCGAAGCCCGCGGCGTGTGGTTCCCCGGCGGCCGGCAGTGGCGTCTGGCGGACTCCTACCTCAATACCCGGGTGCACGAGGAGCTGAAGGGGGTCCTGGCTCGCGGCGGCGTGATCGGCGGCACCTCCGCCGGGGCCACGATCCTGGGCTCCTATCTGGTACGGGGCGATACCCAGGGCAACACGGTCATGATGGGCGATCACGAAATCGGCTTCGGGTTCCTGAAGAACGTGGGCATCGATCAGCACCTCCTCCGGCGCAACCGCCAGTTCGACCTGATCGAGGTCATCGAGAAGCGCCCCGAACTCCTGGGCATCGGGATCGACGAGAACACCGCGATCGTGGTACGCGGCGATGCGTTCGAAGTGATCGGGCAGAGCTACGCGGTAGTCTTTGACCGCGAGCGCATGGTGGGGACGGACGGCCGGTTCTATTTCCTGGCGCCCGGAGACCGCTACAACCTGAAGACGCGGGAAGCGACCCGGCCCGCCGCGACGACCCAGCCCCTGGAGGCCGTCACCAAACGGCCTTGGCCAAAGCCCTAAGGCATCCCGATAGAACGGTCTTTTCCTTGCCTTGTGGGGGCCGGTGCGACGGGGTAACCTCACGGCATGATTTTGTTTCACCGGACCAACATCGGTGAAGCCCGATCCATCGTCGAGAAGGGCTTTCAGGACGCCGACTGGGACTTCGGCCTCAAGGATGCGCGCACCGGCGAAGACGTGAGCATCACCGGTGTGTGGCTGGCGGACCGCGCCCTGGGCGAGGAAGACGGTCTCCAGGGTGACGCCCTGCTCGAGGTGAACCTGGACGTCGCCGAGGACGAGTTGGGATCCTTCGAGTTACAAGGCTTGCTGTGGAACGGCCGGTTCTGGGTGGCCCCGGCGGACCTGGTAAACCAGCACGCCAAGACGCGCATCCTGAACGTGAATCCGCGGTCGTCCTGGGGGGGCAAGGCGATCAACGACGAGGAGATGGCGTAAGGCAGCCGGCGATCAGCCAATCACTGCGTGCTCACCGCACCGCCACGAACCTTCTCGCCTCCTCTAGCCCTTGCAGTCCCTCGTCCGCCGAGTGCCAGATCTCCCGTAACAGTTCGTAGGCCCGCGCCGCGGCGACGCGATCGCCCGCGATGGCGGCGGCCCGTGCCAAGCCGCGGAGCGACAGGGCCCGCTTGGGTGCCAGCTCCAGCGCGCGGCTAAACGCTCGCTGCGCTTCGGCCGGGCGGTCCAGCTCCAGCAGCGTCTCGCCCAACAGCTCGTGCGACGGCTTCACCATCACCGGCGGCCCGAACTCGAACGGCATCGCGTCCTCCAGGGCCGTCGCCTCCGTGAGCAGGCCCAGGGCGCGATCGGTCTCTCGCGCATCGAGGGCGATGGCTCCGGCCAGTTCCTTGGCCATGATGCGGACCGCGGTGAGCGACGCGTCGCGCTCCCAGGTTCCCAACCGGTCGAGCGCCGCCGCGGCCGCGCCACGGTCGCCTCGCTTGGCCCCGGCAAACCCCGCCACAAACGCGTCCGTCGCCTGGGCCGTAGCGCCCGCGCGGGACAGGTCAATGGTCCAGGTCAACGACGGATCGTCCCAGCGCTCCGTGTTGATCACGTGGTGGGCCCGCATGGAGGCGAGGTAGGCCAGGCGCTGCGCCGCCGGGCGACTGGCCGGCAGGTCCTTGGCCAGCATCAACTGCTCCCCCGCGGCTTTCAGCCGCCCCTGCTGCAAAAGACCGTAATGGTGCCAGGAGGGATAATGGCCCGGCCCCCAATCGGTGAGATCGGACGCGATCCGGTTCTGCGACACCACGTCGTCCCACATGCCCATAGCGACGAAGATGTGGGTGGTCATGTGCTGGGCATGCGCTGCGTCGGGCGCGATCCCCGAGTAGGCCCGCGCGGCGCGGAGGCCCAGGGGCGCGTGGGGCGGGTCATCGTACGAATGGATCAGGACGTGCGCGGCTCCGGGATGGTTGGGGTTCTCGCGGAAGATCTCCTCCGCGATCGCCGCCGCGCGCATGTAGCTCGCGGTCACCCGCACGCCCTGACTGAGACCCAGCAACGCCAGCGCGTAGAACGACCGCGCCTCGGCGTCCTCAGGGTGCGCCCGCACCAGCCGCTCCATGGCGAACGCATAGGCGGTGTCTCGCGGGGGCTTGGGGCCATCCTGGTAGAGAATCTCCACGGCATCCAGATACCGGCGCTCGCGCTCCGTAGGGGCTTTGGCGCGCCGAGCCTCCGGGGTGGCTGCCAGGCGCTCCAGCGCCGCCAGGGCCGCGGCCCGATCCCGCTGATTCCAGATGGGATGGTTGTACGTCATGGCCTCGCCCCAGTACGCCATCGCGAATCCGGGGTCGGCCTGCTGGGCCTCGCGGAAGGCGGCGGCCGCCGGGCCGTACTCGAAGGAGTGCATGAAGAGCACGCCTTCGACGAACTTGGGCCGCGCGGCGGCGGCCCCGGACGTGGGGAAACTGATGTGGCCGAGTTTTGCCTGGGCATGTCCGGAGACGGCCATGGAACCAGTGAGAGCGCTGAGGACGCAGAGGGCAGCGACCCCACGGTACGGGAAGGGACTGATCATAAGGGAACGTCCGCGCGAAGGTGACGGGCAGCCATCGAAGCGACGATACCCTTCACCCAGGCGGTCGGTCAAGCCACGCGCCGCTTGCCCCGCGGCCCGCATCCCGTCAGGTTCAGGACCACCGGACCACTGTTTGGGAGGTCGCCATGCATTTCCGTTTGCCCGGCAGCATTGTCGCCCTCGCGGCGCTGGCTCCCGCCGTCGCGCCCCGACTCGCCGCGCAGGACCCACCGTACGTGGTGGACTACTACTACAAGGCGCGCTGGGGCTACGCGGCCGAGTTCGTCGCGCTGTTCAAGAAGAACCACTATCCGGTGTTGAAGCGGCAGGTGGAAATGGGACGGATCCTTCAGGTGTCCGCCGCCGCGCC
>DASWGV010000188.1:0-27444 GCA_036393515.1 Gemmatimonadales bacterium
GAGAATCCGATCATCTCGGACCCTGACATCGCGCACGCGGAGGCCTGGTTTCGCTCGGTCGAGTTCCTGACGGTCCAGGACCTTTTCCTCACGGAGACCGCTCGCTACGCCGACGTGGTCCTGCCCGGCGCGTCCTTCGCCGAGAAGACCGGCACCTACGCCAACACCGAGCGCCGGGTGCAGATCGCTCACAAGGCCATCGAGCCGCCGGGCCAGGCGCGGGCCGACTGGGAAATCATCGTGGACCTGTCGAACCGGCTCGGCCTTCCGACCAGGTTCGACTCACCCGCCGACGTGATGGAGGAAATCCGCCGGCTGGCGCCTGCCTGGGAGGGCGTGACCTACGAGGCGCTGGAAGGCGCGGGGCTGCAGTATCCGGTGCCGCACGAGGGGCACCCGGGGACCGGATTCCTGTTCGACGATCGGTTCCCCACAGCGGACGGGATCGCGTCGTTCAACCCGGCCGAGTACAGCGATCCCGCCGAGCTGCCGAGCGACGAGTACCCCTTCGTCATGTGCACGGGGCGGCAGCTCTACCACTGGCACACCGGCACGATGACCAGGCGCTCCCGCGGACTGGACGCGCGGGAACCGGCGCCGACGGTCGAGATTCATCCAGAGGACGCGCTCGGGCTCGGAGTCACGGACGGGGACGCGGTGCGACTCACGAGCCGGCGGAATTCCGTGGTGTTGTCGGCCAGAGTTTCTGACCGCGTGGCTCGGAAGCAGGTGTTCGTCCCGTTCCACTTCCGCGAGGCCGCGGCCAACCTGCTCACGAGCCCGGTGCTGGAGCCGCACGCCAAGATGGCCGCGCTCAAGGTGTGCGCGGTGCGGATCGAGCCGGTGTCGGTGGGCGCCCCCGTCTAAACGAGAGTCCAACCACAACACAAAAGGGCCGCGGGAGACCCGCGACCCCTTCGCGTGGCGGCGCGAACCGCGACGCTGGGCACTCGCAACGCAACTCAAGAATGCGCTCGGCGGCGCGTCCCGGTCAAGTGCCAGCGTGCGGGTGGTGGGATTCGAACCCACACGGGCTTGCGCCCCGGGCGTTGCGAGTGCCCGGCGTCTGCCAGTTCCGCCACACCCGCACGGCCTCCGACATGCTGGCGTGACTGGCTGCTGCGACGCTGGCTCGGCAACACGCGATGCCGCTGGCAGCGGCAAGGTGCAGGGCGGAAGCGATTCTGTGATAACCAAGAAGTGCAACGCGTGGTGCAGAACTACGCGAACCTGTCGCCTAAGCGACAGCTAGCCGAGCCCGACTTCAGTCGCGAGAACGCTTGACCTTTGCTTTCAGCTCCTCGAAGAAGTTCTCGACCACGATCAGCTCTTCCGGGACGCCCCCGGCAAGCGCCTGTCGGATCATCACGAACCGTTGCCCGCCCGGGCTGACGTCGTAGACCTGGCTGGCGGGGTCGGCCAAGAACAGAGCCGTCGAGAACAGGACGCGCTGCTCTCCGATCGCGAATGTCTCCCTCGGTAGGACTGGTACGGAGACGAGCTCATCGCGGGCGCTCCGGAAGAACAGCTCGCGCCCGCTCCTGGCCCCCACCGGCTCAGTACCGCCATTCGACGACACCTGCCACTTGGCGCTTCCAGTATTCGGGAAGGGCCTGACGTAGACCTCATGCCGGCCGGATTCTTCCGACACGTACGCCAGCCAGCGGCCGTCCGGCGAGATCGCGGGTGTGGTTTCATCGAAGGGCGTCCCGACCAGGCCAACCAGGTCCACGCGCACCGAGTCGCCCCGCGTTCGAACAGCGTGTACGTCCCCGTCACGATACACCAGCCATTGGCCATCGCGCGAGAACTCAGCCTCCACGGCCCGACTCACCTCATTCCGCCGCTGAGCCGGTGAGCTCCCGTCTGCGGGCGCCATGAACATGTCGAAGGCTTGTCCCCGGATCGAGAAGAACGCCACCCGGCGTCCGTCGGCCGTCCAGGTGGGGCGAATGTTGGTCCCCTCGAACGTCAGCTTCCAGGCCGGCCCCCTGTCCAGGCGTTTGACCCACACCTGGACACCTGGGTCGCGCCTGACGGAGACGGCGAGCTGTGTACCATCTGGAGAAAGTGCAATTGAATGGAACTCGCCGGGCCAGGCCGGATCGACCTGCGGCGGTCGGCTCACGTCGCCGCGGCGGCGAGCAGGGACCGCAGCCGCACCAAATTGTACGCCGCCCTGGTGAACGCAAAAATCCACGCCACCTTCTCCCGACCGCCGTGATGCAGCTTCCGCAGCAGCCCGACGGACTTGTGCCACCCGAAGCCTGCCTCAACGAGTTTGCGTTTGCGCTGACTCACCAGGTAGCCGGGATGGCGGGTGGTCCGCGCATCCACGGTGCTCCGCCAGCGATGGCGATTGGGACTCACATGCGGGGTGAAGCCCAGGGCCCGGACGCCCGCGATGAAGTCCGGCGTATCGTAGCCCTTGTCCGCGCCCAGCGTCCGGCGTCCGGCGCCGGCGCCGCCGCCCGAGCCGCCGCAGCGTGACGAGCGCCGCCTCCCGCTCGGCCCGGTAGCTGAACAGGATGGCCTGCCGCTCGTCGGGACCACGCATTGGTCGGCTCACCATGAGGGATGACCAATCTATGGACTTCCCTCGGGCCGTGAAACAGACTTTTTCAGCAACCTGTTAAGATGCGAGTCGCAACCCGCCTGCGCGAGGCGTCGAGCCGAGAGCCCTGTCGCTACTCCAGCGCGCCTACGGACGGAGCTCGGCCAGCGTGATTCAGCCCCACACGCTGCGCACGGGCCGGTAGGCCAGAATCCGCTCGTCGGCCGTGATGAGCGTCGCCCCGAGTCCCAATGCCGTTGCGACGATCATCCGGTCGGCCGGATCCCGGTGCGGAAACCCTTCCAGTCGCACAGCGCGGAGCGCCACGCGGTTGTCGACCGGGATGAATTCCACAAACGGCAGGGCCTCGACGTGCGCGATCCAGGCCTCGACATCCAGGGTCAGCCGGAGGCGGCCGCGCGTGACAAGCATCGCGACCTCCCACGCCGTGATCGCCGACACGCGGACGGCATCACCACCGGACGCCACCACGTCGTCAATGACGCGCCGAGCCTTGGCCGGGAGCTGCGCAGGATCGGAGACCCACCACACCAACGCGTGAGTGTCCAGCACAATCACCGGGCACTCTCCCACTCCTGCTCTGCCACTGGCTCGGTGGGAGCCTCGTACTTCACGACGGTGTCCCGCAACACGCGCAAAACAGCTCCCGGGTCCTCTTGATACGGAACCACCTTGAGCACCGGTGCCCCACGGTCGGTGATAACGATCGCCTTACCCGTACGCTCGATCTGCCGAAACAACTCGAGCGCGCGAGCTTTGAACCGCGACTTGGACACGTGCTCAGGCATTTTATGACCCGGATCATATGACCATGGTCATATTAGCCAACCGCCAGCCCGGAGTCAATGGACTCTGGCCGCGGGGCACTCCCTTTCACGGACACCGCTTGCCGCCGGTCGCCCCCGCACGCAGACTTCCGCGGCTTCCAGCGCATCCGCCTGTCATGGAACTCGGCATTGCCAACCGCGTCGCGCTCGTCTGCGGCTCTTCCAGCGGCCTGGGGTTTGCTGCTGCCCGGGCGCTCGCCGCGGAGAGCTGTCACGTGGCGCTGAACGGCCGGGACCCGGAGCGCCTGCGGAAGGCCGTCGAGACCCTTCAAGCCGAGCACCCCGGCCGCATCGAAGGCCTCCGGGCCGATGTCGGCATCCCGGCGGAGGCCGAAGGCCTGATACGGCGCACCGAGGAGCGGTTCGGAAGGGTTGACATCCTGGTCTGCAACGCCGCTGGTCCTCCCGCCGCACCGTTCACCAGCCTGGCGGCAGGCACCTGGCGACGCGCGCTGGAGCTGAACCTGCTCTCCGCCATGCACCTGTGCAGTGAAGCCGTTCCGGGCATGCAGCGCCGCCGTTGGGGCCGGATCATCTTCCTCACCAGCATCGCCGCCAAGCAACCGTTGGCCGGCCTGATCCTGTCCACCACGGCACGAGCCGGCGTATTGGGCTTTGCCAAGTCGCTGTCCGATGAGGTTGCCGCCGGCGGAATCACCGTGAACGCCGTGTGCCCCGGCTACATGCGGACCGAACGGCTGGAGGATCTGGCGGACCAACGTGCGGCCCAATCCGGTGGGACCCGGGAAGACAAGCTGGCCGACATGGTGCGCGGCGTCCCGGCGCAACGGATTGGTGAGCCCCCGGAGCTGGCTGCGGCAATCGCGTTCCTGGCCTCCGAACGCGCGGGCTATATTACCGGCGTGGCCCTCCAAGTAGACGGCGGTTTTCTCAGGAGCATCATGTAAGGCGGCATAGGGCCGCATGGGCGGCGTGCCTTTGGAACGCTGTTTGCCGCCCCAGCGGCCTACGCCGCCTGTGCTACCTACCACCATGCGCGCCATTCGCAAGTCTCGCCCTGCCCCCGGCCTCGAGGTGGTGGACGTTCCCGAACCCACGCCGGGGCCGCACGACGTGCTGATCCGAGTGCGCCACGCCGGTGTCTGCGGCACCGACCTCCACATCGCCGACTGGGATGAGTGGGCCCAGGGTCGCATCAAACCGCCGGTGGTGCTGGGCCACGAGTTCGCCGGCGAAATCGTCACCGTCGGTCCAGAGGTGGGCGATGCCTTTCGCGTGGGCCAGTCGGTGACGGCCGAGGGACACATCGTGTGCGGCCACTGCCGCCAGTGCCGCAGCGGCAACGGCCACATCTGCCAGCGCACCTCGATCATCGGCGTGGACCGGGATGGCGCCTTCGCCGAGCTGCTGACTATGCCGGCGCGCAACGTCATGGCGCTGAACGGGATCCCGACCACCACCGGGGCCATCATGGACCCGCTGGGCAACGCGTTCCACACCGTGCTCACGGGGGAGGTCTCCGGCGCGTCCGTCCTGATCCTGGGGTGCGGTCCCATCGGTTGTTTCGCGGTGGGGATCGCGCGCGCGGCGGGGGCAGCCACGGTCATCGCGTCGGACGTCAACCCGACCCGCCTGGCCCTGGCCCGCCGCATGGGCGCGCATCACGCGCTCGACGCCTCACGGGAGGACGTCACGGCACGCGTCGCGGAGATCACCGGCAACGAGGGCGCCGACCTGGTGTGCGAGATGTCCGGCAACCACGACGCGGTACGACAGGCCCTGCGCTGCGTGCGCCTCGGTGGACGCGTCAACCTGCTCGGCCTTCCCAAAGGCGACGTCGCGCTGCACCTGTCCACCGACCTCATCTTCAAGGGCATCACGGTCTATGGCGTCATTGGCCGGCGCATGTTCGAGACCTGGGATCAGATGCAGCGCTTTCTTGCGACCGGCCTGCTGGATCCGACGCCGGTGATCACCCATTCCTTCCCGCTGGAAAAGATCGACGACGCGCTCGCCGCTATCCGATCCGGCCAGGCCGGCAAAGTCATCCTCGCCATCGGGAGCAGCTGATGAACGCGCAGGTGGAGCAGCGACTCAAGACGGAGCTGGAGCAGTTCCGCCGGGGCGGCGTCTACAAGCGACTCAACTATCTGGAGTCCGCGCAGGGACCACGCGTCCGCATGGAGGGCCGGGGCGAGATTCTGATTCTCTCGAGCAACAACTACCTCGGCTTGAGCAACGTGCCGGAGGTGGTGGCGGCCGGCAAGGCGGGCCTGGATCGCTTTGGCGCCGGGACCGCCAGTGTGCGGTTTATCTGTGGCACGTTCACCATCCATCGGGAGCTGGAAGCGGCTCTGGCCGATCTGGTCGGGACCCAGGCGTCGCTGACGTACGTCTCCTGCTGGAACGCCAATGAAGGCCTCTGCCCCACTCTGCTCGGTCCCGACGACGTCGTGCTGTCGGACGAGCTGAACCACGCGTCCATCATTGACGCGATTCGCCTGGCCAAAGGCATCACCAAGTGCCAGTCGGCAGTCTACCAGCACTCCGACATGAAGGATCTCGAACAAAAGCTCGTGGCCGCGAAGTCTGCTCGCACCAGGCTCATCTTCACGGACGGCGTGTTTTCCATGGAGGGAGACATCGCACGGATCGCCGATATCCTGGAGCTGGCCCAGCGATACGATGCGGTGGTCGCAATGGACGACTCCCATGCGACCGGTGCCCTGGGGAAGACCGGACGGGGCACCGCGGAGCATGCCGGCGTGCTGGGCGAGATTGACATCATCACCTCGACCCTGGGCAAAGCTTTGGGGGGCGCGGCCGGTGGGTTCACCGCATCTTCGGCCGCATTGGCGGACTATCTGATCCAGCGCTCGCGCCCTCAGCTCTTTTCCAACGCCCTCCCGTGCACGGTGGCGGCCAGCGCACTGGCAGCCGTGCAACATCTCCGCGCGCATCCCGAGCTGGTCACATGCCTGCACGACAACGCCCGGTACTTCCGAGAGCAGTTGCTGGCACAGGGCTTCAAACCGCTTCCCGGCGAGACTCCCATCATCCCGGTCATCCTGGGCGAAACCGCCAAAGCCATCCAAATGAGCAACCTGTTGCTCGACGAGGGTGTCTTTGTCACCGGGTTCGGGTACCCCGTGGTGCCCCAGGGTCACGCCCGCGTGCGTTGTCAAGTCTCAGCGGCGCACACGCGGGCAGATCTGGATCAAGCGCTGGCCGCATTCGTAAAAGTGGGACGTCAGCTCGGTCTGGTCTGACCATCTAGTATGTGAGTGACCCCTCACAATTGTAAAATGCCATACTGCATTCGCCTTCAAGTAGTTTCACGAGTTGCCCGGTTAACCCACTACAGCATAAGGTGCTAGACTTCGGCCGTGGCTCGAGACTGGGGCTCGCATTTCTGGTCACGGTTTCCTATCTTGTCTGGCCCAGGCCGGCTCGAACGTCCGGCCGGCAACATACCCGGAGGACAGTCATGCGGATGCGCGCGGCGACCATTCTCTTTGCCACGGTTCTTTTCTCGAGCCGCCTGGAGAGCCAGGCTGAGCTCTGGCGCCACAAATGGTATTGGGGAGCCCAGGGCGGCGTGACCATGTTCAACACACCAACGGCGACCGGAACCCAGGCCGGAACCCAGACCGCAGTCTCCTTCGGCGGCCACTGGCTGATCACGGCGACGCGGTCGGCCTTGTACGTGGCCTTTGACCAAATAGCCTTCGGGGGCAACACCACGTCCGCGGTATTCGACGCGTCCAGCCCCAACCAGGCCCGCAGCGTCGCCTTTAGCAGTGGCCGGCGCATTCAGGCTCTGGCGTACGTCATTCCCAACGACAAGATCATCCAACTTTACATCGGCGGCGGATTCGGCATCAGCCAGATTACCGATGCTCAGCCGGTCGGTACCTTCAACACTCGGGGCGAGCAGGAAGCCGTGTTCCAAACCATCGAGGCGGCCGGCACCAAGGCCTTCCCGATCTTCAGCGGTGGGGCTCAGTATCGCATGGGCAAGATGGCCCTGTTCGGCCAGTACCAATTCATGCCAGAGGGCCGCAGTTTCCTGATGACCGGCACGCAGCACCTCTTCCAGGGCGGGATTCGCTACATCCTGACCGGCGCTCGCGAAGAGGTCACGACCGAGCGATAGGGGCCGGGCGGGAGAGCCACGGCGAGTTCGCCACACAGAACCTAAGCGGCCAGTCCGCGGCCCGGCTGACGCCGATCCGCGGGCCGGCCGCGATGGTTTCGGGAGCCTCGGCCGCCCTAAAAACCCGGATCGCGGGGCCCGTGAGGCGTGACCCGTTCTGGCGTCCGCTGATGCCCAGCGCCTGACACAGTCTGCCCGGTCCCGCGCAGAGTTGATCCACCTTCCGAACGCCGCGCCGGCGCTGCATCGCCAGGACGCCGGTGAGCGGCTGCAGCGCCCGTATCAACACGGCGGCCGGGTATCCGTCGCCCTCGGTGACGGCGTTGACGCACCAATGGGCACCGTAGATAAAGTAGACATAGCACGTGCCGGGTGGGCCGAACAACGCCGCGTTACGCGCAGTCTGTCGCCAGCGGTAACCATGTGCTGCCGGATCGTGAGGGCCCACATACGCCTCGACCTCAACAATGCGGCCGGCGGTTCGCACCCGGTTGATGCGGGTCTCGAGAACGCAGCCCAAAAGATCGCGCGCTACACAGACCGTGTCGCGCGCGAAGAAGTCAGGACTTGGGTTCCCCACCGGGGCCCAGGACGGCCTTCTGGAGCGCGGCGGTCACGCGCCGAAGAAACCCGGGACCGGTCTCTGGCTCAGGCGGGGCCGACGGCGCGGGCGGCCTGGCGGGGGTGTCGGCCCGTTCGACCCGCGGTGGTGGCGGGGGCGCCGCCTGCGGCCTGGTCGGTGCCTCGTGACGCGCAGGGGTCTCCGGGCCGGCCGGGGCCACCTCGCGCCGCAGCCCGCGACTTCCAGTACGGTGTCGGAGGGACCGACCACCGCCGTACGCTACGGTCGGCTCCGGTGCACGCGCCGCTGGCTCCATCCCCACCGGGACGGGGGCCACGGGATGGGGCGTCTCCCGGACCGATTCCGCCGGTGCCGCCGGACTGGGATCGGCGCCACGGGAGCCACGGCGGAATCGTGGATTGGGTCGCGGCTCTCTTGCGGCGTCGGCGGCCGGGGGCCGCGCGGCGGGCGCGACCTCCTGGCGGGGAGCCTCGGCGACGCGTTCCGTGTCGGGATGCTCCGGGGCCTTGTCAGCGCGCTCCCGACCGCCACGCCGACCACCGCGTTCTCCGCGGCGCCGGCGCCCGCGGCCGCCGCGGCCCTCGTCGGACGAGGCTTCGCTGGGAACGGCCGCCTTTTCATCTCCCTCCTGGGTCGCCGTCCCCAGCTTGAGCAAATACGCGTCACCACTCTTGACCAGCTCGATGACGTTGGCGTCGTGCGCCTGGCGCAGGAGCCGCTGGAACCGGGTGCGCTCGAACACGGGATCCGCGGCGGCCCCGGTGCGCTCGATCATCCGATCACGTACCTGATCCGCGTCCGTGGCTTCCTCGCCTACGGCACCCAACTCCAACAGCGCGCTTCGGAGCGCCTCGAACGCGGCGGCCAGCGTCATGGTCCCGGCAGCCGGGCGGCTGCTGGCATGCTGCCGCCGCGCCCGACGGTCGCCCCGCTGACGCTCCGCTGGCGCCGCCTCCGGCCCTTTCGCTTGATCGCGCAACGTGGCTTCGACCGCCGGCGAGACATTGGCGTTCTCCCCGAGGTCGATCTCGTACTGGCCGTTCTCCAGCTTGGTCAGCCTCAACAATCCGCGCTGGCTCGCTTCGGTCACAAACTTGCTGAACCGGCTGAAGCCGACGTCCTTCTCGTTGAACGTGGGGTCGATCTCTTGCATCACCTGTTTGAGCCGGTCGGACCGCATCACATCTCCGTCGGTCCGCATCTGTGACACGGCTTCCACCACCAGCTCCCAGGGATCGTGAGACACCCGCTCCACGTCACTTTGTTTGGTAAGGCCGGTCAGCTCGTTGTAGCCGAAATACTCGTCGCAGTTCTGCACCAGCAGGTCGCTGGACGACTCGCGGATTCCCACCCCAATCACGTACTTCCCGTATTCCTTGAGCTTCAGCACGAGGCTGGAGAAATCGCTGTCCCCGGAGAGCAGGATGAACGTGCCGATTTCCGGGCGGGTGAACACCAGCTCCAGGGCGTCGATGGCCAGGCGGATGTCGGTGGCGTTCTTCTTGTTGGATCCGAAGGCGGGCGCGAAAATCAGGTCGATGGACGCTTCCGACAACGGAACGATGTACTGAGGGTACCGACGCCAGTCCGCATACGCGCGCTGCACAGCCACCTTGCCTTTGATGATCTCCGAGTTCATCAGGCGGCGCAGCTGGTTCTGGAGATCCGAGCGGATCCCCATGGTGACATTGTCGAAGTCGATCAACATGGCCGCATTGGGTGCGTGAGCCGGTGGCTCAGCATGTGCGGCACGCGGCTGCCGCGCGAAAGGTTCCCTCACGTCGCGTTCAATTCCAGTTCCACGACCTGCGCCAGCTCCCGCCGACTCGCCCGGCCCGGCCCGGTGGTCGGGAAGGGCGTCGAAGAGGCGAACGCGGTCTGGAACCCTCTAGTCCACCACCTGGTCACGACGGCCGTCTCGACGACGGTCCGCCGTGGCGATGGTTCCCGGATGGGGACGACGCAGGCGCAGGTCAGCTGCCGGAGCACGTCAATCGACATGCCGAACTCGCGAGGCGTCGTCCGCCGGGAGAATGAGCGGAGGGTCTATGCACCCCCGCGGGGAAACGTCTGTGACCAACGGTCTCAAGACCGAGAACGGCTTAAGTTAACGGCCTTCAACACTTTACACAAACCGCACTCAGCCCGGCACTTTGCTCACCACCCGTCGGTGATGTCGGTGAGCTCCTGGCGCTGCTTGGTGTGAAACCAGAGGTAGTGGTGTGGGCTCTCACAACCCGCGCAGCTGCGCCAGCGTCCCCGCCCCGTAAAACAACCCGATATACCTGGCTTGGACGGGCGTAAGGCGCCGGACCGCCCACGTGAGGTGCACAAAATGCGGCTCGTGGGGCGGCCGGAGCGGATGCATGCCACACTCTTGGGGAAGCCGGTTTCCCTTGCGCGTGTTGCAGCCGGAGCAGGCGGTGATGACGTTGACCCAGTCGTTGGTGCCGCCGCGGGAGAGCGGCACCAGGTGGTCCCGCGTGAGGCACTCGCGGAAGCGCAATTCGTGCTGCCTCCGGCCGCAGAACTGGCAGCGGTACTCGTCGCGAGCGAAGAGGAACGTATTGGTCACCTGGCGCCGGAACTTGCGGGGCACATGGATGAACCGGTGCAGCCGGATCACCGAGGGCCGCGGCACGGAAACGCGCGCGCTACGCATCAAGTTCGCGCCGTCGGTCTCGACGATCTCCGCCTTGCCGTCAATGACCAGGCGCAGCGCCCGCCTGACCGGCACCATGGTCAGCGGTTCAAACGAGGCATTCAGTGCTAGGCAACCCACGTTTCGCATTCCTTGACGGCGGCCCGGCGGCGGAAATGGCCGGCGCGGCCAATTGAAGTCTACGCGGGATGCACCAGGGATTTCAACGGTGCGCCAGGACGGGCGCCGTCGTGGTCCCAGCCAGCGGTCGGCCAAACCCGGCGCTCAGCTCGGCGATCTGCGCTTCCAGCGATGCCCGGGACGACCCCCCCGCGGTGGCGCGCCGCTCGACCGAATCCGCGAAAGAGCCGAGCGCGCTGATCAGATCCGGAAGCTCGGGATGGACGGCGCGGGCGCGAGCTGCCGGCACATGAAGGAGGTCAACCTGTATCTCTTCGGCCTCGCGCACCAGCCGGCCCACCAGCCCGTGCGCCTCTCGGAACGGCACGCCGCGGCGCACCAGGCCGTCGGCCAAATCCGTGGCCAAAAGGGCCGGATCCAGGGCCGCCCGCATTCGATCCGGGTCCGGCCGCAGGGTAGCGACTGCGCCCCGGATAGCCGGGAGGATCAAGAGGGCCGTATCCGTCGCGTCGAACGCGAGCGCCTTGTCCTCCTGAAGGTCCTTGCTGTAGCCCGCCGGTAGCCCCTTGAGCAGCGCCACCAGCCCCACCAGGTCTGCCACCGGCCGCGCGGCCTTCCCCCGGACCAGTTCCAGGACGTCCGGGTTCCGCTTCTGCGGCATCAAGCTCGACCCGGTGCAGTACGCGTCGTCGAGCCGGACAAAGCCGTACTCCGATGAGCTGTACGTCATCAGCTCGGCCGCAAGCCGGGACAAATGGGTTGCCATGAGCGCCAGGGCGTACAGCAGATCCGCCAGGAAGTCTCGATCACCGGTGACGTCCAGCGCGTTCGGGGCCACGGCGCGGAACCCCAGCGCCTTCATCAGGAATCCGCGGTCCACCGGAACGCCTGAGCCCGCCAGCGCGCCGGACCCGAGGGGGAGCTGGGAGGCGCGGCGGGACGCCTCCGCGAGGCGGTCGCGGTCGCGGGCAAGGGGCCAGGCGTGGGCCAGCAAGACGTATCCCCACCGGACCGGCTGAGCCCGCTGCCCGTGGGTGTACCCCGGCAGGATGAGATCCAAGCCCGCAGTCGCCTGCTCCACCAGGGCCAGGCCCAAGGCCGCCAGCTCACGGTCCGCCCCGGTGATCGCGTCTATGCACCAGAGACGCAGGTCGGTAGCGACCTGGTCGTTGCGTGAGCGGCCGGTGTGCAACTTCCCCGCCAGGTCACCCACTTCCGCGTAGAGCAGCCGCTCCACCAGGGTGTGCACGTCCTCGTCCGGCTCGGACGACGGGTCCCCGGCGGCCAGCCGCGCGGCCACACGATCCAGGCCGCCGAGCATGCGCCGCTCTTCATCGCCGTTGAGCACGGCAGCTCTGGCCAGGGCCTGCGTCCAGGCTCGGCTGCCCTGGATATCGAACGGCCAGAGGCGATGATCAACTGGGAGACTGCGATTGAGCGCAGCGAACGCCGCGTCCGGGTGGCCGGCGGCGAACCGGCCGCCCCACATCTGGTGACCGCTCATCGTGGCAAAGGCGGCTCGGGGCGGGCGGCCGTCAGTCGGCGCCGACCTCCAGGGAGGCGCGCGCCTTGGCCTGCGCGTCAATCCGAACAGGCAGTCCGAACAGGCGAATGAAGCCCGCCGCATCGGCTTGCCGGTAGATCTCGTCCGCCGAGAACGTGGCGTACTCCTCGGAGTAGAGGGAGTAGGGGCTCTCGCGTCCCAGGATGGTTACGCTCCCCTTGAAGAGTCGCACGCGCACCGTGCCGGTGACGCGCCGCTGAGTGACGTTCACCAGGGCGTCCAGGGCCTCGCGCTCAGTGGTCCACCACCGCCCCTCGTACACCAGGTCCGCGTAGCGACTGGCCAATTGGTCCTTCAGGGCGAGCGTGCGGCGGTCGAGGACGATCTGCTCCAATTCCCGATGGGCGGCGCGCAGCACCGTCCCGCCAGGTGTCTCGTACACGCCCCGCGACTTCATCCCGACCAGGCGATCCTCCACCACGTCGGCTCGTCCCACGCCGTGGCGACCGGCGACGGCATTCAGTTGCGTGACCAGCTCGACCGGGGCCAGGGGCACACGGTCCAGGGACACCGGGACGCCCTCGTCGAACCCCATGGCCAGCTCCTCGGGCGAATCCGGCGCCGCGCGGGGATCGGCGGTCAACACGTACAGATCGGCTGGCGGCTCGGCGGCCGGATCCTCCAGGATTCCACCCTCGTGCGAGAGGTGCCAGAGGTTGCGGTCGCGACTGAACGGCTTGGCCGGTGTGACCTCGACTGGGAGGCCTTTGCCCTTCACGTAGGCAATGAGGTCCTCCCGGCCGCGGAAAGACCACTCGCGCCACGGCGCAATCACCTCGAGGTCCGGAGCGAGCGCGGCGTAGGTGAGCTCAAAGCGCACCTGGTCATTGCCCTTGCCGGTGCACCCGTGCGCCAGCGCCGACGCGCCGGCCTCACGCGCCGCCGCCACCTGGCCCTGGGCGATGACCGGACGGGCCATCGCGGTACCGAGGAGGTAGGTGCGGGCGTATATCGCACCGGCCTTGAGCGTGGGGAACACGAACTCGGTCACGAACCGCTCGCGGAGGTCGTCCACCACGAACCCCACCGCGCCGGACCGGAGGGCCCTGGCCTCCAGACCATCGAGCTCGCTCTCACCTTGCCCCACGTCGGCCGCATAGCAGAGCACGCGGGCGTCGTATTTCTCGCGCAGCCAAGGGACAATGGCCGAGGTGTCGAGGCCACCCGAGTAGGCCAATACCACCAACGAACTCATGGACGATTCTCCGTGTCTGCCTATGCAGCGGGACGCATAAGTATACGGGAGCCGCCCGGGCGCTTCAAGCGATCCCCGCCAGCGCCCTGAGCCGCGTCGCGAGGGCCCGCTGGGCGCGCTCGCTCGAGCCGATAATCAGGATGGTGTTATCGCCGGCGATGGTCCCCACGATCTCCGAGAACCCCTCGGCGTCGAGGGCCTCGGCGATCGTGCTGGCGCTGCCGGACGGTGTTTTGACGACCAGCAGCGGGCCCACGCCATGGAGGGATAGCAGCAGCCTGGGGAGCAGCTGTTGGAGCGGGGGGCGCACGGCCGCTCCTTCCAGGGGGGGCGCGTAGTGGGACCCGCCCGCGGCGTCGGCTACTTTGGCCAACCGCAGCTCGCGGATGTCCCGGGACAGGGTGGCCTGCGTCACCTCGATCCCCTCCCCACTGAGCAGCGCGCGGAGGTGCTCCTGGCTCTCCACCCGATGTTGCCGCACCACGTTGAGAATGACCGCCTGTCGCTGCGCCTTCATGTCATGGGCTCGGATCAAGGGAGATGGCCGTGTCGGCACGGTACACCCGCCGGCCGGCGACGTAGGTGGCCAGCACGGCGGCCCCGCCGCTCTCGAGCACCGCCCGGGCGGCCGAGCCGGGATCGCGACCCACGGCGGGATCTACCGGGATGACACACAGGTCCGCCCATTTCCCCAGGGCCAGCGTCCCGATGTCCTGATCAAGTCCCAGAGCGGCGGCGCCACCCACGGTCGCCAGGCGGAGCGCTTCATCCGGGCTCAGGCCCGCCAGCCGCATGGCCAACCGGGCCTCCGCCAGGAGGTCTAGGTCGCCCACGCTGGCCACCGAGTCCGTACCCAACCCGACCGGCAACCCGGCCTCAAGGTAACGGGCCACGGGCGCCTCGCCATGTCCATGACGCGCGTTGGAGCGGGGGCAGGCGGCCACGGCGCAGCCCGCCCGGCGGAGGCGCGTCAAGTCCGCCGCGTCCACCCGCACGGCGTGGATGGCCAGGAAACCGGTCTGGAGCAAGCCCATCCGCTCGAGCAAAGCGACGGGCGATGGGTACGCGGGCCGCAGCGCGATGCCCCGGGCCCGCCACAGCTCGGCGAACGGCCCGGTCCCGGCGACAACGAAGGCGGACTCCGCCGCGGATTCTGCGATGTGGGCGGCCACGGGGAGGCGCTCGACCCGCACGTGCGCCGCGATCAACTGGTACAGGTCGTGGCTCACGGTATAGGGAGCGTGAGGCGACACACCGATGGTGACCTCCGGGGTCATCTGCGCGCGCAGGTCGTCAACCGTCGCGAGCAGTCGGCTGAACGCGTCGCGGGCATCCTCAGGTCGCGGGGCAATCGCCTCCTGGTACGCCACGCCCCGCCCACCCAGCCGCGCCATCGCCAGGGCCCCGGCGCGGCTGGTCCCCGTATCCCCGACGCAGGTAATGCCGTTGCGCCAAGCTTCCTGCACGCCCGCCACCGCCGCGTCGAGGTAGGCCCCCGGCGTGAAGGCCTCCTTGCAGCGACGTACCTGCTGGATCCAGGCAAAGAAATCGGTTTCCGGGACGCGACCGCGAAGGTGCGTCAGCTCAAGGTGGGTGTGAACGTTGACCAGGCCGGGCAGGAGGACCGCATTCGGATAATGGTCCAAACGGGCGTCCGGCGGACGGGGCACGGCGGCGTCGGGACCCACGGCTTCAATGCGCCCCACCGCATCCACCAGGATGGCGCCGGTCCGGAGGGGCGGGCCGCCGGCCGGCCACAGGAGCCCGGCCGACACGCGGACGCGCGTCAGCGACCGGTGCCCGTCAAGACGCCCCGGCGAAGGGGCAGGTGCACCGGGCAGAACTCGAGTGGCTGCGTGTCCGCCAGGAACCACTCCCAGTAGCGCACCTCGCGGGGACAAAACTCCGTGGCGAGGTAGCCGGTGGAGTTGTCGATTTCCCGGGTAATGAGTCCGTCCGGGCGTTGCCAGGAGCGGGGCGGCGGCCGGCGCTCGTACATCTCCTTCATCAGCTGGGTCCAGGCGGGCGCGGCCAGCCGGCCTCCCGCGGAGTTGGCCTTGATCTTCTTGGGGCCATCGAACCCCATCCACACGCCCGTGACCAGCTCCGGCGTGAATCCAATAAACCAGACGTCGGTGCCGTCGTTGGTGGTCCCGGTCTTTCCCGCGGCCGGCAGCATGAATCCCTCGCCACGCACCGCCGTGTATGCGGTGCCGTGATCCACCACGTCCTGGAGCATGTTGGTGACGATCCAGATCCGGTCCTCGTCCATCACGCGGTCGACTCGGGTGGTCGGCCGCCAGATGATGTCGCCCTTGGCGTCCTCGACGTGGAGGATGCCGACCGGTGCCGCGCGTTCTCCCAGCGTGGCGAAGGCGGTAAAGGCCGCGACCATCTCGAGTGGAATGACAGTTGCGGAACCGATGAACAGGGAGGGATAGGGCGGCAGTGGGGTCGAGATCCCAAAGCGCACGGCCTCCCCGATCACGGCGGACACGCCGATCTCCTGCCCCAACTTCACGGCCACCAGGTTGCGCGACAGCATCAGCCCGCGGCGCAAGGTCATGGGCCCGCGGAAATCGCCTTCGTAGTTTTGTGGCTCCCAGGGCATGGAGTCGCCGACGTTGATCAGGGAAATCGGACCGTCGTCCACCATGTAGCTGGCCGGTTTGCCGGCGCGGACGGCCGCCGCGTAGACGAAAGGCTTGAAGGTGGAGCCGGCCTGGCGCTGAGCCTGGGTGGTCCGGTTGAACTCGGAGTCACGGAAATCACGGCCGCCCACCATGGCGCGGACGTAGCCGGTGGCGGCCTCCATGGTCACCAGGGCGCCCTGGAGATAGGGTGTGTTGACGTGTGGCTCGTTGGCCGCACCTCGGCTCTCGGCCGCTTCGAGGTAGTCCTGGTAGGTTTCGTGCCGGAAGGCGCCAAAGGTGCCATTCTCGATGGCTTCCAGCTGGGTCTCGAGCGCGCGTTCTGCGGCGATCTGCATCTCCAGATCGAGCGTGGTGTACACGCGGTAGCCTTCTTCGTAGAGGTCACGTCCGAAGCGGGCGTACAATTGCTGGCGGATCCATTCCACGAAATACGGGGCGATCTCCCCATAGTCCTGCCGCGAGCTGAGCACCAGCGGGTAGTTCCTCCACGCGTCGGCGTCTGCGTCCGCAATGTATCCCGCGTCCTGCATGAGACTCAGGACCAGGTTACGGCGGCGGACGGCGCGCGCCGGGTACCGCCGCGGGTCGTAGCGCCCCGGGCGGTTGGCAACGGCGGCCAGGAGCGCGGCCTCAGCGAGGTTGACGCTGCGGGCCGACTTGCCGAAGTACGCCTGGGCGGCGGCCTCGACCCCGTAGAGGTTGCCGCCGAGGTAAATCTGGTTGAGGTAGAGCTCGAGGATGCGATCCTTGGGATAGGTTCGCTCCAGCTCGCGCGCCACGCGGACCTCGCGGATCTTCCGCCGCAGCACCTTTTCAAATCCGATCTGTCCCTGCCAGACGTTGCGCGCCAGCTGCATGGTGATGGTGGAAAACCCTTCCGCCCAGCCAAGCGCCATCAGGTTGGCCCGGACGGCGCCCATGACCCGCAGGAAATCGATGCCGTGATGCTGATAGAAGCGCTTGTCCTCGACAGCCAGGAAAGCGGCCCGGAGGGCGGGATCAATCTCGTCCACCCGCAGCACGGTGCGGCGCTGTTCGCCGAGGTCGGTGACCAGACGGCCATCGGCGGCGTAGACCTTGGCCGCCTGGCTGGGGCGGTACTCCTCGAGCCGGGCGATGGAGGGACACCCGCCGCCGGCACACGCGCGGGTCCAGGATCCGTAGGCCAACCCGAGCCCGAGTCCACCGACGGTCAGGGCTCCGAAGAGGGCGCCGCGTCGCACCCAAGGGGTGCGCCAGAGCCGGAGGGTGTGAATCCGGGCGCGGCGTAGCATGCGGCGGGCGAGCGACGGGGCGGTCATGAATGGAGACTCAGACGAAACGTAAGGCCGTCCGGTGCCGCTTGCCAGCGTTCCCGTCGGCCCCTAACCTTTGGCGCCGAGCGGCGTTGCGACCTGTCTCTCCCAAGCGGTTGGCTCATTCCGGAATGACTGCTGCCTTGCTCGATGACCTGGCCTGGCGCGGGCTGTTGCAGGATCAAACGCCCGGACTGCAGGCCCGGCTGGCACGTGGCCCCATCGCGGGGTACATCGGTTTTGACCCCACAGCGCCAAGCCTCCAGGTGGGCAACCTGATCCCCATCATGTTGCTGGCCCATCTGCAGCGAGTGGGCGGCAAGCCGATCGTGGTGGTGGGTGGTGGGACCGGGATGATCGGCGATCCCAGTGGAAAGCGCGACGAGCGGCCGCTGCTTGACGCCGACCGAGTGGCGGAGCATGCCGGGCGCCAGCGACGCCAGCTGGAGCGGTTCCTGGACTTCACGCCCGGGCCGCGCGGCGCGGAAATCGTGGACAACGCCGAGTGGCTCAGACCCCTTGAGCTGCTGCCCTTCCTCCGAGACATCGGCAAGCACTTTACGCTCTCCTACATGCTCCAGAAGGAGTCCGTGAAACAGCGACTGGACGCCGGTATCTCGTACACGGAATTCAGCTACATGTTGCTCCAGGCATATGACTTCCTTCAGCTCTTTCGGACCCGCCGGTGCGAGCTGCAATTAGGGGGCTCCGACCAGTGGGGGAACATCACCGCGGGGATTGAGCTGATTCGCCGAGTGGACGGAGGCGAGGCCCACGGCCTGTCGGCGCCGCTGCTCACCACGGCGGGCGGGGCAAAATTCGGGAAGAGCGAAGCGGGAGCCGTGTGGCTCGACCCGAACCTCACGTCACCCTACCGCTTTTATCAGTTCTGGCTCAATGCCGACGACCGCGACGTTGACGCCTATGTGAAGGCCTTCACGTTCCTCCCCAGGACGGAGATCGCGGATCTCATGCGGCGGCACGCCGCGGCCCCCGCCGATCGCCTTCCCCATCGGACGCTGGCCCAGGACATCACCGAGCGGGTGCACGGCCGTGAGGCTTGCGGTCGCGCGGTGGAAGCTGCCCGCATCGTGTTCGGGGAGCTGGATCCCAAAGCGGCAACACCGGAGGTGTGGCGTTTGCTCGCGACCGACCTGCCGAGCGCGCCGCTGCCGCCCGGCACCGGTGAGCAGACCCCGGTGGTGGAGCTGGTGACGGAGGCGGAGATCGTCAAGTCCAAGGGTGAAGCACGCCGGCTCATCCAGCAGGGAGGCCTGTACGTGAACGGCGAGCGGGTGGCTTCCGCGGATGCCGTGGCGGGGCCGGCGCTGGCGGGCGGGTTCTATTGGATCCGGAGCGGCAAGAAGCAGCAGTTCATCCTCAGCCCGGCCGCTTGATCCGCCTCACCGCACCGGGGCGCCGCCGACCTCGCTGTCGCGGGGGCCAGCCGTTGGGTGGACGATTCCCCGGTCCTCGCTGACCAGGCGGCCTCCTTCCAGGCGGACCACGCGATCGGCATAGGCGGCGGACGACGGGCGGTGAGCCACCACGAGGACGGTGCGGTGCGCGATCAGGCGGCGGATCGCGCTCTGGATCAGCCGCTCGGACTCCGCGTCGAGGGCGGAGGTCGCCTCGTCCAGAATGAGGATCGGCGGATCGCGCAGCAGGGCCCGCGCCATCGCGATGCGCTGGCGCTCGCCGCCCGACAGCCGGTAACCACGCTCGCCCAGCACGGTGTCATACCCCTGGGGCAACCGGGTGATGAACTCGTGCGCCTCGGCGGTCCGGGCGGCCGCTTCGATGTCGTCCCGGCTGGCCGCGGCGCAGTCGCCGAAGGCGATGTTGCGGGCTACCGTGTCGTGAAACAGCACGGTGTGCTGGCTCACGATCCCCAGCGCGCGCCGCAGCGTGCGGCGCTGGTAGCGCCGGATGGACACCCCGTCCACGCATACCTCCCCGCGCGCGGGCTCCACCAATCGAGGAAGCAGGTCCAGCAGCGTGGACTTGCCCGCGCCTGAAGGACCCACCACCGCCACGATCTCCCCCCGCTCCACCGTCAGGCTCACGTCCCGCAGCACCCAGCGGTGCGGCTCGTAGGCGACCCACACCCGATCGAACACCAGGTCGCGGGTGATTCCCGGGAAGCCCGGCGCTTCCGGGGGGTCCACGTCCAGCGGCGCGCGGTCGAGCACCTCAAAGATGCGCTCGGCCGCGGCGATCGCCTGCTCCGCCAGCGCGGGTACGTGGGACAACGCTTTCACCGGCGGCAACAGGCGCAGGGTGACCGCCAAGAACGCGAGCAGCACCTCAGGTCGGAGCGCCCCACCGGTGAGCACCGTGACGGAGCCCATGGTGATGATCGCCATCACCACGGCGGCACCGAGCGTCTCGCTGAGCGGATGCGAGAGGAGGGCCAGGCGCTCCACCCGGATCAGGCCGCGGCCGTACCGCCGGGCGGCGGACCTGAGCCGCTCCTGCTCCGCGGGTTCGCCCCCATGCGATTTGATCATTCGGGCACCCTCGACGGTCTCGGCGGCGATAGCGGTCAGCTCGCCCCGCTGCTGCGCCGCATCCCGGGCCCGCGCGCGCAGCCGCGTGATGACAGGCCGGAGCACCAGGGCGATGGCCGGAGCGAGGATGAGCGTCACCAGCGTCAGCCGCCAGGCAAGCGCCAGGAGCAGCACGAAGTAGACGGCGACCACCGTACCGCTCTGCACCACGGTGGACAGCACCTGGCCCACTACCAGCTTTGCCTGATCGGGGTCCTGCACCATGCGGCTCACCAGTTGGCCACCCCGGGTCCGGCCGAAGAAGTCCAGGCCCATCCGTTGGAGGTGGGCGTGGAGCCCCAGGCGCAGGTCGAGCGCCACCCCCTCCTGCGCCTGGATCCTGAGCATCCCCGCCACGTAGAGCGCCGCGTTTTTGACCGCGAAGGTGGCGACGATGAGAAGCACCACGGCCCGAAGCGAGCCCGCGGGATCGGCCGGATCGAGCACGCCGGCCAAAGCGGCTTCAAGGCCGCGCTCCAATGTGGTGGCGCCAGCCGGCCCCGGGGGACCCATCCCGAAGAGCAGGCGCAGGAAGGGAATCAGCAGGGCGAACGTGAGCCCATCCAACAGCGACGCCACCAGCGTGGCGGCGGAACTCAGGACCACCGCAGGCCGGTACGGGCGCACGTAGCCCAGGAGCCGGGCGGCGCGGTTCACTCAGCGGCTCCCGCGGGGAGTCAGCAGCGCCACCGGGACGATCATCTCTTCCGGGGTGACGCCGCCGTGGAGGAACGCGCCACGGTACCGGTTTTGGTATTCCCGCAGCTTGGTAGGATAGACAAAGAAATGATCGCCCACCGCCATCAGCAGCCGTACCCCCAGGCGCGTGCGGGGGAGTCCCCACGCCGGCGGATCGGTGACCACCAGGGACGTACTGGGGCGTTCCGCCCGCAGGTCCTCCCCGAACTTGTACCGCAGATTGGCGGTGGTGTCCCGCTTGGCGAACACGGTGGCCGGCGTGTGACAGTGTATGGAACCGTGATCCGTAGTCAGCAGAACCGGGACGTCACGGCGCGCCGCCTCCTTCAGCGCCCGCATCAGCGCGGAATCCTGGAACCAGGTGCGCGTGAGGCTTCGCAGGGCCGCGGCGTCACGGGCTACCTCGTAGATAATGGCGTGCTCGCCCCGCCCGTGCGTCAGCTGGTCCACGAAGTTGAACACCAGGGCCGTGACCCCCCCCTGGGCCAGGTGGCCGGGCAGCCGCCGGAGCATCTCCTCTCCCTCGGCCGCGGTGGACAGCTTTTCGTAGCGGATGGGTTTGCCACCGCCGGCATCCGCCAGCTGCGCGGTAAAAAGCTCCGCCTCGTGGGCGTTGAGGCTCTCATCGTCGCGGTCCCGCCACCACTCGGGGTGCCGCTGGGCGATTTCCGCGGGGAACAGGCCGGCGAAGATGGCGTTACGGGCGTAAGGCGTCGCGGTCGGGAGGATGCTGTAGTAGTAGGACACCTCGATGTCGAACAGATCGGTCACGAGGGGTTTCAGCAGCTCCCACTGGTCCAGCCGGAGACAGTCCACCACAATGAAGAGCGCGGCCGGGTGGCTGCGGATGAGCGGAGTGAAGAACTCGCCCACCACGTCAACCGACAGCGGCGGGCGGTCCGAGTCCGGCGCCGCAATCCACCGCGGATAGGAATCCTGCACAAAGGCCGCGAAGTCGGCGTGCAGGCTGCGCTGCAGCGCCACCAGCGCCTCGCGAAGCCCGCTCTGATCACCGCCCGCCAGCCGCACCTCCCACTCCGCCAGCTCCGCCGTCAGGTCAATCCACTCCCGCCATCCCAACCGGTCCGCACGGCGCTGCTCCAGCTCGCGGAACCGGGTGACAAAGTCGCGGGCAACGCGCTGTTCACGGATCCGGTGACCCTCCAGCAGCCGGGTCACCACGCTGAGCACCTGGCGGGGATTCACCGGCTTCACCAGGTAGTCCTCGAGCTCGATGCCGATGGCCTCGCGCATGGTGTCCTGCTCTTCGCTCTTGGTCACCATGACCACCGGCACGGCGGGATCAATAGCCCGGATCTCCTCGACCAGGGCGAGACCTCGGCGTCCCGGCATCTGCTCATCCAGCAGCACGACGCCATAGGGTTGGCCGCGGAGCAGCGCCAACGCGTCGTCCCCGTGCGCCGCCTGTTCCACGGCGAAGCCCTGCTCGCGCAGGAAGAGCACATGCGCCGCCAGGGACTCCACCTCATCGTCCACCCAGAGCACGGTTTTGGGTCGGGCCATGGCGGAAACATAACCCCCCGGCGGGGGCACCAGACCGCGCTGGCTGGTCCCCCGTGGGCCTTCTACATTCACGGACCCATGCCGGCAGGCTCGCGGATTCTGGTGGTTCGCTTCGGCGCGCTCGGTGACGTCGTGCTCGTCACCCCCCTGCTGCGAGCGCTTCGGCGTCGCCTCCCGGATGCCCACGTCACCATGGTGACCCGGCGGGAGTTCGCGGAGGTGGTGGAACGGCACCCGGGGGTGAACTCGGTGATGTGCCGGGAGGGGGGAGAACCGCTCGGGCAGCTCGCCGCGCGGCTGGCGGGTGAGCCGTTCGACGTCGGGCTCGACTTGCAGCGCTCGCTCGCGTCGCGCTACCTCCGTGCCCGGGTTCCGGCCCGCGCCTGGGGGCTCACCGACAAGGCGCGGTTGCCACGGCTCCAGCTGGTATGGACCGGACGGACCACGCATACGCCAGCCAGCGCCGCCCGGCGCTACTTCGCCGCCGCGCGCGGACTGGGTGTGGAGCCGGATGGCGCGTCCCCCAACGTCGTGATCACCGAGGCCGACCGGGAGGAGGCCGCCGAGCGTGCGCCGGCGGGCTGCATCGCTTTGGGGCCGGGCTCCACCTGGGCAAGCAAGCGCTGGCCGCCGGAGCGGTGGCGGGCGCTGGCCATGCAGCTTCAGGATCGCGGCGCCGCGGTGGTCGCGCTGGGGACCGCCCGCGAACGCGTCTTGTTGGAGGGACCCGGGATCGTGCCGGCCTACGGTCTTCGGCTCCGCGTCGCAGCGGCCATCCTGGCACGTGCGCGCGTGGCCGTGGTGCACGACTCCGGCCTCATGCATCTGGCCGCCGCGGTCGGCACGCCCACCGTGGTACTGCTGGGCCCCACGGTAGCGGCCCTGGGATTTCTGCCGGAAGGCGCCAACGTCCGCGTCATCCAGCGCTCCCTACTCTGCCGGCCATGCAGCTCAATCGGCAGCGACCACTGCCCTCTGGGTCATCACCGTTGCATGATTGAGATCGACCCCGCCGCCGTGGCGGCAGCCGTGATGGCGGCGTGAGCGGCTGTCTGGATGCGGTCGAAGGACGGTTGATCGCCGTTCTGGAGGACACGGCCCGCGGTCCGCGGCAGAACGCCACGTTTGCCGTGTGGTTGGTGGTCCGGTTGTGTGACGGGGTGCTGCCGCCGGACCCCTTGAGCCCGCGTGCCGGGCGCCGCCGCGCGGCCGGCGTGGAGCGACGGGTGGGGAGCCTGACGCTGCCCGCGCCCATGCGCCGTGGCATCGCGGCCGCCCTGCGCGAATTGGGTGCCGGAACGCCGGCCGCCACCGTCGTGGCACTGCAGCAGCTGGTGGCCCCCGCTCGTGAGGCCCTGGGGAACGAAGTGGCCGACGCGCTCGCCGAAGCGGCGCGAGCCGCGCGGGACGCAGGCCGAGGGACGGTAGCCGGAGGAAGCGGATGAAAGGACGTGTGCGTACCGAACGACACTCGCTCACCAGCCTGATCCGGCAGGTGGATGCGCAGCCGAAGGGCGTGACGCCGCCGGACACGATCCCGACCGGGTTTCCGTCCGTGGATCGCGTGCTGGGCGGGGGCGTGAGACGGCGGGACCTGATCGTGTTGGGTGGGGACGTCGGATCCGGCAAGTCCGCCCTGGCGCTCGCGGTGGCCCTGCGGGCCGCGGGAACGGGCCGGCGGGTCGCCTTCTGCTCGGGCGAAATGAATGAAGACCGTCTGCTGGAACGCGCCCTCGCCATTGAGAGCCGGATCCCGGTAGATGACATTCGGGCCGCCGTCTTGTCCGACCAGGCGCGCGCGGCCGTGGGTGCCGCCGCCGTGCGGATCCGGGACTTACCGATCACCTTCCATCTCCTCGGTGGATCCACCTTCAATGCAGCGCTGGAACCCGCCTGGCCGCCGGAGCCCGCGCTGGTGATAGTGGATTCGCTGGAGTTGCTGCCGGCCCCGGCCGAGCGGTTCTCCCAGGACGAGGGCAACGCCGCGGCGGTGCGAGCGCTGAAATCTGTGGCGCTGGATCGTCGCGTCGCCTGTCTGGTGGTGGCGCACTTGCCGCGGCACGACGCCAAGCGCGATGACCCCCGACCCACGCTGGACGATTTCGGGGTGCTGGGAGCGGTGAAACAGCACGCGGACGTGGTGCTGGCGATCTACCGTGAGGAGATGTACCGGCCGGGAGGTGGCGTTGAGGGCGCCACGGAGCTGCTGGTCTCCAAAAACCGCAACGGTCCCACGGGGTTTGTGGACATCTATTTCTACCAGCGGTGGATGCGGTTTGAGGACATGCTGGACCCCGATCGGTAGGTTGGGGGACGACGCCGCCTCCACCAATTCCCGCTCATCCGACCACCGCCTCCGCCTCGATCTCCACCAACATGGCCGGGTCAATCAGGCGGCTCACCTCCACCATGGACGTGGCGGGGCGGATTTCACCGAACACCTCGCCGTGGGCTCGGCCCACCTCCTGCCAGCGGGAGATGTCCGTGACATACATGCGGGTCCGGACCACATCCGCCATGGTGGCGCCCGCCGATTGCAGCGCCCGCTCGATGTTGCGAAGGGTTTGGACCGTCTGGGCATAGGCATCGCC
Source organism: Gemmatimonadales bacterium (assembly GCA_036393515.1). Taxonomy (GTDB): domain Bacteria; phylum Gemmatimonadota; class Gemmatimonadetes; order Gemmatimonadales; family GWC2-71-9; genus JACQHC01. The sequence continues at coordinate 24,956 of DASWGV010000188.1, forward strand.
CGGCGCGACTACGCGCCCCTCGGCGTCCGTGGCTGTCGTGCCGGAAACATGGACCTGCGCTCCCACCCGAATGGCGCGCGAGTAGCCCACCACGGGCTCCCAGGGGGTTCCGCTGCTGATACGCTTGCGTTCCACGTGGCGCTCCCCGAACGGTTGGTGGAGGTTGTGGAGGATGGTGGAGGATGGTGGTGATGTCGAGACCCTCGGAGGCCGACCCCCCCAGAACCTCCAGACGGTATATTCGTCTTGCTCCGCGGAGGGCACATGGCCGGCCATTCCAAATGGAAACAGATCAAGCACAAGAAGGCGGCGGCCGACGCCAAGCGGGGAGCCGCATTCACCAAGCTGATCAAGGAAATCACCGTGGCCGCCCGGCAGGGGGGTGGCGACCCCGGAGGCAACGCGCGCCTGCGCTCCGCCATTGACGCGGCCCGCGCGGCCAACATGCCTTCGGACAACATCGACCGGGCCATCAAGAAAGGCACCGGCGAGCTGGCGGGCGTGACCTACGAGGACGTGGTCTACGAGGGGTACGGCCCGGGTGGCGCCGCCATCATGCTCCAGGTCACGACCGACAACCTGAACCGCACGGTCGCCGAAATCCGCCATCTCTTCACCCGGTTTGGCGGGAACCTGGGCGCGCCGAACTCGGTGGCGTGGATGTTCGACAAGAAGGGCCTGATCTATGTGGACGCGGCGCGATACGATGAAGACGCCGTGCTGGAGGCAGCGCTGGAGGCCGGCGCGGAAGATGCCGCGCGGGACGGGGACGACTACGTCGTTGCCGCCGAGCCCAACCGGGTGCACGCGGTGGCAGACGGGATGCGCTCGCGGCGAGTCGAGCCCCGCGAGTCCGAGATCGCCATGAAGGCGAAGAGCTCCGTCACGGTACAAGGCGCGGAGGCCGAGCGCCTGCTCAAACTGATGGATGCGCTGGAAGAGCACGACGACGTCGCCAAGGTCTTCAGCAACTTCGATATCGACGCTGACACCCTGGCAGCGGTCAGCGGGTGATCACCCGGGTGCTGGGTATCGACCCCGGCACCGCCCAGACCGGCTATGGGGTGGTGGAGCCAGCCAACGGCCGCCCCGGACGCCTGGTGGAATGCGGCGTCATTCGGACCGCCGCGCGCAGCGCCATCTGGGCCCGGCTGGACACGCTCTTCGGCGGAATGCAGGAATTGATCAAACGACATCACCCGACGGCTGTGGCCGTCGAGACGCCCTTCTTCGGCAAGAACGCCCGCGCCACGCTGGCCCTTGGCCAGGCGCGCGCGGTCGTCCTGTTGGCCGCGGCTCAGGCGGGCCTGGAAATCGCGGAGTTCCCGCCGGCCACCGTAAAGCATTGCATTGTGGGAAGAGGAGGAGCGGCCAAGGCACAGGTGGGCTACATGGTCCAGAAGCTGTTGCGCTTGCAGCAGCCGCCCGCCCCCGATGATGCCGCGGACGGCGTGGCGGTGGCGTTGACGTACTTGCTGACGCGCCGGCGGAGCGGCACGTTGCTCACCCCGCGGCAGGGCGGCACAACGCCAGGCCGTCCGCGACGCGTACTCGGATGATCGCGGCGGTGCGCGGGTCAGTGATCGGCAAGACGGGCGACCGGGTCTCGATCGCCACGGCCGGCGGCGTGAGCTACGAGATCGCCGTTCCCCTCGGCGTGCTGGAGCGGTTGCCGAGCGACGCCCGAGACGTCGAGCTGGTGACCGTGTTGGTGGTGCGTGAGGATGGCTGGGCCCTGTTCGGGTTCGACGACGCCCGCGAGCGGTCGGTGTTCCAGCGACTGCTCACCGCCACCGGTGTGGGGCCGCGCCTGGCGCTCGCCATGCTGTCCGCCCTGGGAGGGGGTGCGCGGGTGGTGCGGGCGATTCGGGACCACGACCTGGCGACGCTCTGCACCGTGCCGGGCGTTGGCAAGAAGACGGCTGAGAGATTGGTAGTGGAACTGAAGGACAAGATGGCCGATCTTGCCAAGACGGAGGCCGCCGCGGGGCGAGCCCCGGTGGCCGAACAGGCGGTTCAAGCGCTGGTGGGCCTGGGATATCCCGCGACCGAGGCGGATCGGGCGGTGCGCACCGTGCTGTCGCAGGACGGCGCCGGCGATCCCGTAGACTTGATTCGACGATCGCTGCAGCTGCTCACCGGAGGGCGATGAAGACCGCGGAATGGCAATGCACGGCCTGCGACGCCACCAACCGGAAGCTGGTGGCGGACGACGTCACGGCGACCCGGGACCGCTGCGTGACCTGCCGCGCGCGGCACGTGATCGAAGAGGACGCCCGTCCTGTTCGGTGGCGGTCCACAGCAGCGTGAACCGCACCCAAGTCACCACGCCGGAGGCCCTGCCGGACGAAACCTCGGCGGAGGCCAGCCTTCGCCCCTCCCGACTCGACGAATTCGTGGGCCAGGGTCGGGTCAAGGAGAGTCTCCAGATCGCCATTGACGCGGCCAAGCAGCGGGGAGAGACGCTGGACCACGTCCTCTTCTTCGGT
>DASWGV010000189.1:0-3068 GCA_036393515.1 Gemmatimonadales bacterium
CAGGGCCGCGCTCAAGGTACTTCGCACCGGCCGGGGTGCGCAAAGAACGGTCTCTGCCTCAGTTCCAGACCAGCCCCCGCAGTTGATCCAGATTCACGTTCCCGCCGGAGAGCACGGCTACCACCCGCGACCCTGCGGGCGCGCGTACCAGCCCATGCAGTAACGCGGCGACCGGGGCCGCCGCCGCACCCTCCACCACGAGTTTGCAGCGCTCCATCACCCAGAGCATCGCCTCGAAGATGTCGGCATCCGGGAGCGTCACGATCTCGTCCACGAAGCGCTGTACCACCGAGAAGTTGATCTCTCCCACGCGCTTGACGCGCAGGCCGTCAATCACGGTGCGGCAATCAATGGTCTCCAGGTGGCCGGCGTCCACGCTCCGCTTCATGGCCGGGCCGTCGGAGGATTCGACGCCGATCACCCGAACCTTTGGGTTGTGGCCCTTCACCGCCATGGCCACCCCGGAGATGAGCCCCCCGCCGCCGATCGGCACCACTACCGCCTGCACCTCGGGCCAATCCTGGACGATCTCCAGGCCCAGGGTCCCCTGCCCCGCGATCAGCTGCTCGTCGTCGAAGGGGTGCACGTAGGTGAGCCCCTCGGTGCGGACCAACTCCTTGGCCTTTTCGTTGGCCTCGTCCCAGATGGTGCCGTGCAGCACCACGTCGGCCCCATACGCTTTGGTCGCCGCGATCTTGGACCGGGTGGCGTTCTGGGCCATGCAGACCACGGCCCGGATGCCGTGGATCTTGGCGGCGAGGGCCACGCCCTGGGCGTGGTTGCCGGCCGAGGAGCAGACCACGCCGCGCCGTTTCTGCTCCTCCGGCATCAGGGCGAATTTGTTGAGCGGCCCCCGGATCTTGTACGATCCAACCCGCTGGAACAGCTCGGCCTTGAGCCGCACGTCGAAGCCCGTGAGGTCACTGAGCTGCCGCGACGCGAGCAACGGGGTGTGCTTGATGTGCGCGTCAATGCGCGCTCGAGCGTCCTGGAAGTCGCGAAGAGTGAGCGTGAACATGGTATCGGAGTGGGTCACTCCCGCAGGGCCTCCACCACGGGCTGCCTGGCCGCCCGCCGCGCCGGGAAGAACCCACCGACCACCCCCATCACGACCGCGAAGACCAGACCGGCCAGCAACAGCCCCGGCGTAATCCGAAAGCTGAACGCCACCTCGCTGAAGCTCGCCCAGTTCGTCGTACTGGTGACGATCCCGTTGACCGGGAGGGCAAGCACGCACCCGATGAGCCCCCCGATCACCGCGATGACCGCCGCCTCGGCCAGGAAACTGGCCAGCACGCTGCGCGGACGAAACCCCAGCGTGAGCAGGACGCCGATCTCCGGACCGCGGGAGGCCACGGCGGCGTACATGGTATTTACCGCGCCGAAGACGGCGCCCACCGCCATGATGCCGGTGATCAGGATCGCGAGGATGCGCAGGATGCGGTCCAGGAGCTGTGACTGCTGGACATAGAACGCGGACTCGCGGTATACGTCCACCGTCACCCGACGATCGCCCTCCAGCACCCGCTTGGCTTCCTCGAAGGCGCCAGGATCGGCCAACCGGAAAGTGATGGACTGGAAGACCTGCCCCCGAAAGACGGGCATGAACTGCTCGTTCTCGCCCCAGACCTCGGACTCGAAGGAGGAACCGCCGGCGCTGAAATGGCAGACCACGTCCCAGTCCCGCCCCGCGAACCGCAGCTTGTCACCCACCCGCATGTTGGGGAACCGATCTACCAGCCGCCGTCCCACACACACCTCCGACCGCCCCGACTCCGGCCGGCGACCCTGGAGTACCTCCAGGTTGGCGCGGACGCTCCAAGCCTGCTCGCTCACGCCTCGCGCCACCACGTTGCCGACCTGTGAGGTGTCGGCTATCCGGTTGAGCGGAATCAGGACGTACACCTCGGGGGACACCAGCGGCCGTCCATCCGTCCCCACCGCCACGTGGGGCGACGCCGCGATAATGCTGGCGGTCTCGCGCGCCAACCCACTAGAGAGCTCCGAATCCGCGCCCCGGCGCAACACCAACGCGTTGCGCTCCGAACCGGTGCGCGCCAGAGCGGCTCGGAACCCATTGGCCAGTGCCAGCGTGCCGATGAACACGGCCACGACCAGAGCCACCCCGAGGGCGGTCAGCGCCGTGGACACCGGCCGCTGGAGCACGCTCCGGACGTTATAGATGATCGGGATCTTCATATGACGCGCCGCAGCGCCTGAATCACCGGCAGCCGCGCCGCCTGCATGGCCGGGACCAGGCCGCTCGCCAGCATGAGCAGCAAGGCGATGCCGAACCCGGTGACCAGCGTCCCCGGGCTCACATCGAAGCCCGGCAGGAACCCCGCCGCGTTGAAGTTGGTGGCGCGGTAGAGCACCTTGGCGCCACCCAGCCCGATGAGCGCACCGGTCAACGTGATCAACCCCGCCTCAACCATCACCAGCCCGAACAGGGTGCGGTCCGGGAACCCGATGGTCTTGAGCACCGCGATCTCGCTGGTCCGCTCGCGGGCGCTCATCATCATCGCGTTCGCCGTGACCAGCAGAATGGCGAACACGACCGCCAGCCCGATGGTGTTCATCAACAGGCCCACGTTGCCCCACATGGTGGCGAAGGTACTGTTGAATTGCTGCTCCGTACCGGTCTTGGTCGGCGCACTCGAGTTGCGGAACAGGTCGTCCACCGCCTTGGCCACCTCCGCCGCCTGGTTCGGGTCCACGATCCGCAATACGTACCACCCCGCGATGCCGGGCCGACCGATCCGCTCGTCCAAGAAATCATGGTGGAACAGCAGCATGTCATCGTTGATCAAGGGATCCGAGACGGTATAGACCCCCCGGATGGTGAAGGTCCAGTCGCCCGGGAAGATCGTCCCCTGGAGGGTCACGTTCTGGCCCAGGCGCCAGCCGAACACGTCGAGCAGCCGCACCCCGACGATGGCCGACGTGCGCTCGCGGAGAAACGCTTCCTTTTGATCCGGCGGCAGGACCATCTCAGGGTACATGTCCAGGTAGGACTCCGGGTCCACCGCGAAGTTGGCGAAGAAGCGCTTGCCGTCCCCGTAGCGGGC
>DASWGV010000190.1:0-3914 GCA_036393515.1 Gemmatimonadales bacterium
GTGCGCTCGCCCTCCGGCGCTCAGGTGATCGAGCTGGGCGACGCCACGCTGCTGCCGGGACTGATTGACCTGCATACCCATCTGACCGATTCCGAGCAGATGCATTGGGAGGACGTGCTGGTCAAGACCACGCCCAGTCAGGCGGCGTTGTTTGGCGCCCGCAACGCGCGGGTCACGCTCCTGGCGGGGTTCACCACCTGTCGGGACCTGGGGCCCACCTGGCCGTATGTAGACGTCGACCTGAGGAATGCCATCGCGGCGGGACTCATTCCCGGTCCCCGCCTGCTGGTGGCGGGGAACTACGTGTCCTCCACCGGCGGGGCGGGGGATGCCCGCCAGTTTTCTATCTACCTGGATGTGCCCATCGTCCGGAATCTGGCGGATGGACCTGATGAGGTCACCAAAGCGGTGCGAACCAACTTCAAGTATGGCGCTGACTTCATCAAGATTCTCGCAACCGGGGCCGTGCTGTCCAAAGGGATTTCACCGGGCGCGCAGCAGTACTCGGATGAAGAGATCCTGGCCGCGGTGATCGAGGCCGCGCGCTGGGGTCGCCAGGTGGCCGCGCACGCTCATGGCGCGGACGGCATCAAGGCGGCGATCCGGGCCGGCGTGCGCACCATTGACCACGGATCGTATCTGGACGACGAGGCCGTGGCCATGCTGGGGCAATCGCGGGCCACCTACTACGTGCCCACGCTCTACACCAGCGAGGCCATTCTGGAGTCGGGCCGGGAACGCGGGATTCCGGAGTCGGAGATCGAGCGGGAGCGGCAGATCACCCAGATCCAGATGGCCGGGTTTCGCCGCGCGCTGGCGGCGCGATTGCCTATTGGTTTCGCGACCGACGCCGCTGTCATTCCGCACGGGCAGAACGCGCGCGAGTTTCGCACCCGGGTGGGCCTGGGCGAGTCTCCCATGGGCGCGCTGGTGGCGGCCACGCGGTTGAACGCGGAGATCATCGGGGTGGCCGACAGCCTGGGCACGCTGGAGCCGGGCAAGCTGGCGGACCTGGTGGCGGTGCCGGGGAATCCGCTGGCGGATATTTCGATGATGGAGCGGGTGGGATTTGTGATGAAGGACGGGGCGGTTTACCGGACTGACCTGGCCCGGCGCCCATAGAACGCGGCGCCTTGCGAGGAGTTTCATGCGGAAGGGCCGGAGGATCAGCCTAGGCCGGAGTCGGCTTCTTCTCGCCCGGTTTGAGGTACGGCGCCGGCTTCTGCTGGGCCAGGACCCGCTCCAGGAAGTCCATCCGCTCCGCCAGCTCCATCGTCTGATTGGCGTTCTCCGCGGACAGCCGGGAGTGCCATTCCCGCAGGTCGGCGAATCGGGCCTCGATCAGTTCCTCGGCGCCGCCCAGGCGCTTGAGCGCGGCCTCAAACCGATCCAGGTCCTGGGGACGGATCCGGGGCGCGCGCGGGTTCAACAGTCCGATAGCCACCAGGGCCCGCCGCGGCAGGCCGCCGACAAACCCCAGCGCCGCCATGACATAATGAAGAGGATTGATGGTCCGGCCGAACGCCGCCAGGCGGTTGGCATCGTAGACGCCGACGGCCAGGTCCATCACGTCCAGGATTTCCTCGTGGGCGCCCTGGGCGTACTGCGGGCTGAAGATGTTCTGGAGGATCTCCACGGCGCGGCCGGCGGGGTTCCTGCCGGATGGGGGGGCCCAGCCGCCCAGGTCGGCGGCCTGGACGATCTGAATCACGCGGGGAAGCATCCGGTTGATCTCGGCGCGCGCGGCCCGCAGGCTCTCCCAATCCGCCGGCTGGTTCTCGGTTTCGTAGGCCAGCTGCTCGAAATAGCCCTGCACCCGAGCCCGGAAGATCCGCAGGTCGCGGGCCCGGTGGCGGTTGCGGAGGATGGTCACCCGATCGTAGGGCTTCATCAGGTTCTCACGGTCGGGTGCAGGATGGGTGGCGGCGGGACCGGCGTCAAGATCGCAGGGTGAATGACGCGATCAGGCGGTTGATAATAGCTTAGGGCGTGCCTTCATCGGCTCCAGCTGGCGGTGTGACGGCCCCGCCCGTCATCGGCATGGTCGGCGGTATCGCGCCGCCCTCCACGGTGGATTACTACAACCTGCTGATTGCCGGATACCAGGCCCGCCGCCAGGGCGCTTTCCCCAGAATCGTCATCAACAGCCTCGATCTGGACGGCATGTTGAAGCTGGTGAACGCGGAGGATTGGCCGGCCATGACCGATCGGCTGGTGGCGGAGGTCGGGCGGCTGGAGCGCGCCGGCGCTACCATCGGCCTGCTGGCGGCCAATACCGCTCATGTGGTGTTCGACGACGTCCAGGCGCGTTGCACGTTGCCGCTGGTCAGCATCGTCCAGGCCGCCTGCGACGCCGCGGCCGCGCAGGGCCTCAGGGCCCTCGGACTGCTGGGCACCCGTTTCACCATGGAGAACGGGTTCTACCAGCGCGTCTTCAGCGGGCGCGGCCTCCGGATCGTCGTGCCGGGAGCCGACGACCTGGCCTGGGTGCACCAGCGGTACTTTGGCGAGTTGATCTACAACCAGTTCACCGACAGCACGCGGGAGGGCATGGTGGACGTGATCGGCCGCATGCGTGAGGCCGACCGGATTGACGCGGTCCTGTTGGCCGGCACCGAGCTGCCGCTCTTGCTCCGTGAGGTGAGCGTGGGGATTCCGCTGGTGGACACGACCCGCGTTCATGTGGACCGCCTGCTGGACCTGGTGACGTAACCGCAGGGTCCACCTGATTGAGGGTGGAATGCTGGTCCGGCTAGTTCGAGGGCAGGTACGGGTCCTGGCGCGATGGGACCGGCTCCCAAAGCTCGATCTTGCGACCCTCCGGATCCAGCACCCAGGCAAACGCACCATTGGGGTGCTGCTCGATCTCGCCCACGATGTGCACACCGGCCGCTCGCAGGGATGCCATCAGTCCCGCGAGGTCACCCACCCGATAGTTGATCATCAGTGGGTGGGTGCTGGGGGCGAAGTACGCCGTCGTGTCCGGGAACAGACCCCAGATGGTGTAACCTGTCTCAGCCGGGTTTCCTTTCTCGCTCCACAGAAAGGCGGCGCCGCCCCACGCCGCCAAGTCAAAGCCAAGGTGCTCGCGGTACCACTCCCTCAGCGCGCCCGGATTCCGGCTGGTGAAGAACACGCCGCCGATGCCGGTCACGGCCCGCGGTCGGGACCCCGTCTGGCCGGACGGCGCCGAAGGCGGTTCTCCCTTGCCGGTGGAGCTCCCGATCACAAAGGCGATGGCGGCCAAGCCAAGGTGCGACGCGACCCACAGAATCGGACGACCTCGCCGGTCGGGTCGCTGCGGTTGAAGCTGCGTGTCCATGTGTCCCGTCTCCTCGATCCCCACAGGCCGACGCTCAGGGCCAGGGCAAGGCAACCGATGCTGCTCAGCTCGCGAACGTGAAGGAGCGCATGCGTCTCTGCCCTCCGGCAGCGAATCTGCCGGGCGGTTCACGCGCGGGCAATGCTCCCCGGTGCCGTTGACTGGTGCGGATAGCCGAACCGGCTTTTCGGGGAGGCACGTGTCGCTGGGGCGGCAGAGCGCTCAGGGCGCCCTACCGGTACCGAACCCAATCGGGCAGCGACGCGCGAAGTCGGGAAGAAGGGGTCAAGGCGGCGTTGGCGGCATGAACCGCCGCCCGTCACGAGCCACCAAGAAGCCGTCGTCCGGGAAGCTCTGCTCAAGTCTTGCGGTAGGTCCCTCGGGCCACTTGCAAGGACGAGGGACCAGACGTAACATGGGAGCGAGTACCAAGCCGATGGGGTCGGACGCCACGAGGTGTCCGGCCCTTTTTCATGGCGGGCGAGCCGGACGTTGCGCCGGAGTACCTGTACTACCTGGCATTCCGTGATGAGCCGGCACTGCAGGATCGATTTGTGACCTGGGGCTACGTGCCTGAATCCGCCCGCGCCTG
>DASWGV010000191.1:0-14153 GCA_036393515.1 Gemmatimonadales bacterium
GCTCAGCATCTACCTGATTCCGGACCAGCGTGCCGGCGGCGACCCCAGCCTGAGCGGCACCCTGCGGATCAAGTGGGGGACGGTTGAGCTCCGCGCACCCTGGCGCGTCACGGAGGGGCAGAGCGCCGTCCCGTAGGAGGATGGTCGGCCGCCAGGGGCCCTCCGGGGCCAGGCCAACGGCTGGGGAACTGCTGCAAGCCTTCCCGGTCTGCCCCCAGCCGCCCAAAGGAGGCCCGCAACCGGGCAATGCAACGTTGCAACCGGCGAATGTGACGTTGCAGCTGGCGGATGTCACGTTGCAGCGCGCCGATGCGACGTTGCAAACGCTCAACGCGACGTCGCAAATGCCCGATGTCACCGGCGTCAGGGACGGCGGGTCTGGGTTCACTCGGCCGTTCGCCTTCGCGACGGCGTACACGGTGAGGTAAGCGAGCATGATCACCGTGGCCATTCTGGGAGCCGGGACCGTGGGCTGCGCCCTGGCCCAACGACTCCTCCACGCGGGTAGTGCGGTGCGGTTCGGCGTGCGAGATCCCGGCGCCGCCAGCAAGAAGCTGACGGGCACCTTAGCCGGCGTTCCCGTGCGGCTCCCCGCCGCCGCCGCGGCGGACGCGGAAATCCTCCTCCTCGCCGTGCCCGCCGCTGCCGCCCTAGATGCCACCCGCTCGGCCGGCACGCTGACCGGGAAGATCTTGGTCGATTGCACCAATCCACTCCGTTGGGACGGCGGCCCGGTGTGGGCGCCGCCGCCGGAGGGCTCGGTGGCCCAGGCGCTGGCGGCCGCGTTCCCCGGCGTCGCGGTGATCAAGGGGTTCAACCATTTCGGGGCGGAAATCCAGCGGAACCCGGCGTTGGTAACCGGCCCGGCCGACGCCTTCTTTGCCGGAAATGACCCCGACGCGAAGTCCGCCGTCATGAATCTCGGGACGCAGATGGGATTTCGAACCCACGACGCGGGACCGCTCCGCAATGCCGGCCTGCTGGAAAACCTCGCCGTGCTGTGGATCCAGCTCGCCACGACCGGAGGGGTCGGCCGGACCTTTGGTTTCCGCATAGAGCGACAGGGGTAACCGCCAACCGCACCAGGCGCTGACTGGTTCAGCTACTTCCCGAGCTTCGCCTTGAGCGCGTCGAGCCAGTCCACCCACGCGATCAGCTGGCCACCGCCAACCCCGACGCGTCGCGCCATGAGGAAGTGGCGGCCGTCGGGGGAGACGTCATACGCCGCTGTGAGGTCGCCAGTGCCGTAGAAGTCACCGTCGAAGAGCTTGCGCCGCGATGTCACGGTTGCCGCCTCGGCACCGCGCGACAATTGCGCGACCATCATCGCCGTCCCCTCCCGATAGAACAGCCGACCGTCTACCGACCAGGTGGGCTGTTCTCCTCCGCCACTGGAGACCTGCACGCGACGCCCGGGGCCGGGGAAGGGCTGCACGTACACCTCCTGGCGACCCGACTCGTCCGATGAATACGCCAGCCAGTTCCCGTCCCGCGAAAGGCGCGGACTGAGCTCCGTTGCCGGGGTGACGAGCAGTCCCCTGGTCGTGGTGTCGGCACCCACGCCCCGTGTCATCAGGTTGAATCCATCAGTGAAGGCTGTGCCGAGCACCATCGTCATGCCGTCGGGTGCGACGGTGACGCTGGCAACCCGGGTGCCACCAGAGAGTGGCTCGACGCTGCTCTGGAACGCGGCGCCACTCCTGACAGCGCTTCCTTCCGCCGGCAGGAACTCGATGCCACGACCAATGGACGCGTTGACAATGGACTGGCCGTCAGGCATCCAGTCCACGCTCGCACTCGGCGTGGACCTGAGCATCGAGACCGAGCGGCCGGCGACATCCAGGACCCAGAGCTGGCCGTCGGGCTTGACGTCCGACAAGAGGGCGGCCCGCCTCCCGTCCGGTGAGAATCGCGGATTGATGAACGACACCGTGTCGCGCAGCAGGGCTTCGCCCTCGCCCCGCTCATTGACGAGTTCTACCCGGTATCGCGCCGACACCGTGTGCATAACGAGCGTGCCGTTCAGCGCCATCACCGCCGCGTCGGTGCCGGGCGGCACGCCTTCTACCACCGCAGGCTCCCCGACGGGCCGACGCCGTTCGAGGTCGAGGCGAATCGCCTTCAAGGTGGCACCGTCGCGAAACACCAGGATCCCATCGGAGAATCCCACGATGCCATCGAGCGTGAGGTCGGTGTCCTCCCAGGTGTTCGTGGCGAGGCTGCCGATCCCGAGGCGGCTCGCGCCACGGCTCACCTGCATCGGGATGACCTGGTACAGGACGGTGACGCCGTCGCCTAACACGTAGGGTCCATGGTGCATGGCTGCGGGCTTGGGATTCGTCAGGACCGTCAGCATCGAAGCGCCGGTGGGCGGCACGAGGTTCAGCCCCCAGAGCGAGTCCGAGTAGGCCGGCATGCCGAGGACAAGGCCATGACTGCTGCTCCAGTCCAATCCGGCGGGCAGCGTCGTCGTGGTGAGGGAACGCGGACTGCCACCGTCCAGTGGCACGAGGCTGAGCCGCTGCCGCGAGTCTGCGATCACGACCGAGCGCGCATCCGGCAGGAGCGACAGGTCGAAGACGCCCTCGGCGCCCGGAATCGGCGCGGCGTCGAGCGCATCGAGGCGACGGACATAGGCGCGCATGACCCCGTCGACCATCGCCGAGTACGCGACGGCGCCCCCGTCGGCGGCGATCGAGAGGCTCTGCATCGCCTCGCCGCCCATGGTGGCGATCGTGAAGCGCAACGGAGGGCGAGGATGGACGACCGGCTGGCGCGCCATGCTGAGGGCAGCGACGATCGTCATCACGACTGCCACGGCGCTCGGCACCCAGAGCATCCACCGGTTCGCGCCCTGTGCGCCCACCGCGATCTTCGCGCGGGATGGATGCTGCCATGTGAGCCGCGTGGTGTCGCCCATGGCGCGCGCGAAGTCGGCTGCGCTGGCGAACCGGTCGGCCGGGAGCTTTTCGAGCGCCTTCATTACCGCCGCCTCGACGTGCAGTGGCACTGCCCGCCGGAGGTCTGTCACCGGGCGCGGCGTGTCGGTGATGATGCGCATGATGGTCTGCTGCGCGGAGCCGCCTTGGTGCGGGGGCACACCCGCCAGCATCTCGTACAGCACACTCGCCAACGAGTAGACGTCGCTGCGTGCCGAGATCGTCTTCTCCGCCGTCGCCTGTTCGGGCGACATGTAGTGCGGCGTGCCCAGCGAGAGGCCGGTCTCGGTCATCCGGCCGCCGGCGGCGGCACTGACGGCCAGCGCGATCCCGAAGTCGGCCACCATGGGGCGGCCGTTGGCGAGAAGGATGTTCTCCGGCTTGATGTCCCGGTGGATCACGCCATGCTCGTGCGCGTAGTGCAGTGCATCGGCCACATCGATCGCGATCTTCACGGCCTCGTCCACGCCGAGCTGCGTCTCACGCGTGAGCTTGTCGCGGAGCGTCTCGCCCTGGATGAACGGCATCACGTAGAAGAGGAAGCCGTCCGCCGTCCCAGAGTCGAAGAGCGGGAGGATGTGTGGATGCTGCAGGGCGGCTGTGGTCTTGATCTCGGCCACAAACCGCTCGGCGCCAAGCACCGCCGCCAGCTCGGGCTTGAGGACCTTGAGCGCCACCTTGCGGTCGTGCTTCAGGTCCTGGGCGAGGTAGACCGTGGCCATGCCGCCCTGGCCGAGCTCGCGCTCAATTCGGTAGCGATCGTCGAGCGCGGCCTTCAGGCGCTGGGTGGGTTCCGGCATTCGACAAAGGTGCCGATGCGCGTATGGCGACGGCAAGACTAGGCTCCGCTCGGAGTTCCATAGGCTTGGCGTCGGCCGGCGCATGGTGGTCGAGACAGCCAACGCGGAGCCGAAGCGCCCTGCTGGCGGTCCTGACCCTGTCTCCGGACGCTCGTGCTTCTTATCGCGCAGTGCTGCGACCCGCGCTTTCGGCCGGGCCGTGGTGGTGCGTGCGGCGCTATCGAGCTTTGGACAAGGACGTGTCCTGTCCGTGACCGATACCGGACTGATCGTGGTCTCCTCTGAGAAAAGCATCATGCTGATCCCGGCCACCGCCATTCTCCGGGCGACATTTGAGCAGATGGGAGGCTCGACCAGGATGCGGAACGGCTTGTTCGCGTCCGCGGAGGGCCGAGAGCGTGTCCGGCTAGCGAGTCGATACCCACAGGGCCTGACACTGCCGCTGCTCCGGAGGCTGCTCGATGCGTACGGCCAGGTGGACCTTCAGGTGCTCGGCCGCTGACCAGGTGCCAGGGCCCAGGGACCTTCGGCCGCCGAAGGGGGCCTGCTGGAAAACCTCGCCGTGCTGGGGATCCAGCTCGCCACGATCGGCGGGGTCGGCCGGACCTTCGGTTTCCGCATGGAGAGACAGGGCTAACCGCCACCCGCACCGGGCGGTGCGCGACCCGGCGGAACGCTTGAAGCCCCATCGGCCGGTTCGTATCTTCCCGCGCCTTCCCCCTCGTCCGAACGGCGCGCTTCGTGGCCAACCCCAACCAACAGCTTCAGGCAGCGCTCAGCGACCGGTACGCCATCGAACGCGAGATCGGCGCGGGTGGGATGGCCACGGTATTTCTCGCCCGGGATCTCAAGCACCACCGCAGCGTCGCGGTCAAGCTGCTGCACGCCGAGCTGGGGGCGATCGTGGGCGCCGAGCGGTTCCTCAAGGAGATCGAGGTAACTGCGAATCTCCAGCATCCCAACATTCTTCCGCTGTTCGACTCGGGGCAGGTGCGGGTGGACCGGGCTGGCCGGTCCGAGGAACTGCTGTACTACGTGATGCCCTACGTGGACGGCGAATCGCTCCGCACCCGCCTGAAACGGGAACGGCAGCTCGGCCTGGCACAGGCGGTCGAGATCGTCCGGGCGGTCGCGGGCGCGTTGCATTACGCCCACGAGCGCGGGATCGTCCACCGCGACATCAAGCCGGAGAACATCCTCCTCCAGTCGGGACAGCCGCTGGTGGCGGATTTCGGGATTGCCCTGGCGGTGAGCCAGGCCGCGGGGGAACGGCTCACGGAGACCGGCCTGGCCGTGGGCACGCCCGACTACATGAGCCCGGAGCAAGCCACCGGCGAGCGCGACCTGGATCGGCGGAGCGATATCTATTCCCTGGGGTGCGTGTTGTACGAGATGCTCACCGGGCGCCCGCCGCATCAAGCGCCCACCGCGCACGCTTCGCTGGCCCGGATGCTGGCCGGCCCGCCGGACAGCCCCACCCGGTTCCGCCGCGCCATCCCGGCCAACGTCGAGGCGGCCGTCATGCAGGCCCTGGAGGCGGTACCGGCGGATCGCTTCGCCAGCGCGCAGGACTTTGCCCACGCCCTGAGTGACCCGGACTTTCGCCGCGCGGGAGGCGAGGCGGCGGATCGCTCGGTGCCGGCCCGTTGGCGCCGGCTCGGGATCGCCGGCTGGGCCGCGGCGCTGGCGGCGGCCGTGGCCGCCGTGATCCTGGGAACCGCTCGGCGCGACGCTCCGGCTCCCCTGATCCGCTTTTCGATCCCGCCCACCGCCCAGGCGGCCTTTGGAGAGTTCGACGCCGATCCCTACCCCGCGGTCTCTCCCGACGGCTCCAGCATCGCCTTCGTGGCCAGCACCCCGGAGGCAAGGACTCAGTTGTTCGTTCGCCCCGTGGGCGCCGCCGAGCCGGTGAGGGTCGAGCGCGCGGTGAATGCACAATGGCCCTTCTGGTCGCCCGACGGCCGGCATCTGGGCTACTTCGCGGATGGGCGGATCCGCCGCAGCCCGGTCTCAGGCGGCCCGCCCAGCGAGGTGGCGGCCGCGGTGGCGTTCGGCGGCACCTGGAACGCCCGGGACGAGATCCTGTTCGGCACCGACCGTGGGATCATGCGGGTGGCCGCCGGCGGCGGCACCCCGCAGCGCGTCACGGCGGTGGACTCAAGCGCCGGGGATTTCTCCCACCGCTTCCCCTCCTTCCTCCCGGATGGCCGCCGTTTCGTGTTCGTCGCCATCGGGACCACCAGCGAGCGCTCCGGGGTGTTTGTGGGATCGTTGGATGGTGGAGAGCCCCGGCAGATTCTGACCGACGTGGGAAACGCGGCGGCGACGGAAGCGGGCATCCTGGTCTTCGCTCGGGGGGGGAGCCTGATGGCGCAACGGTTCGACGCGGATTGGGCCAATCCAGTGGGGGAGCCCGTGCGTATTGCGACGGGCCTGACCGGGCTCCGGGGGACCATCCGCTATGCGCCCCTCTCCGCCGCCGCCGGCACGCTGGTGTATCGCGAGACCAACCGGCCGGTGACCCACCTCGCCGTGGTGGATCGCGCCGGGCGGCAGCTCTCCACCCTGGGCACACCGGGCGTGTACAACTCTCCCGCCTGGTCCCCTGACGGGCTCCGCGTCGCGATCTCCCATTTGGACCGGAACTCCGGCGGCCTCAATCTCTGGATGATCGACGTGTCGCGCGATGCCATGACGCCCCTCACCAACGGCCCGTTCTTTGAGAGTCACCCGGTATGGTCGGCGGATTCGCGCCGGCTGTTGTTCTCCTCCAGCCGAGGGGGGCGATTCGCGGTGTACGAGTCGCTGTTGTCAACCGGAGGCGACAGCCTGCTCCTCGCCGTTCCGGCCGGCCGGGCCGTGCCCCACAGCTGGTCCCGCGATCAGCGCTCGCTCTACTACACGCTGGAAGACGGCACCGGTCCGGAGGGCGACGTGTGGGCGTACTCGCTCGAGACCGGGACCAGCCGGGCGTTGGTCCAGACGGAGAGCGACGAGTCCCAGGGTCGCGTGTCCCCGGATGGCCGGTCCCTGGCGTACGCCTCAGACGCCTCCGGCCGGTGGGAGGTCTACCTTCGGCCCCTGGACCGCGATGGGATATCCGTCAGGGTCTCCGCCCGCGGCGGAACCAACCCGGCGTGGCGGGCCGACGGCACCGAGCTGTTCTACCTAGAAGTGGAGGACGAGAGCCAGAGCGGCGTCGCGGTGAACGGTTGGCTCATGGCGGTGCCGATCGGTCGCGCGGCCGGGGCGACCCCGGGCGAGCCTCGGCGGCTGTTTCGGGCCCGCTGGCCGTCCTACATCATCAACGAGCTCTGGACCTTCCAGCCCGATGCAGCGGGACAACGGTTCGTAGTCAACACCGTGGTCAGCGAGGCACAGTCGCCGCTGGCGGTGGTATTGGGCTGGCAGGCGCTGTTGGAGAGGTAGAGGATCGTGGAGGATCGACCGCCCTCGACCGTCCGCTTATCCCTCTTCCGGAAACATCAGTCGTCGTTTCTTCCCGGCCGCAGCCCTTTGGCCGACCGGTCTTCATGCGGCGGCGCCGGCGTCATGACCGGCGGATGAGCCTCCACCAGCTTCATCACCTCCTGCACGGCGCGCTCGATCTGCGGATCGCGCCCCTTCACCAGGAGATTGGGATCGTCCCACACCTCGATGTCCGGCGTGACGCCCACGCCTTCCCAGAACCAGTGCCCATCGTTGTCGTACAGCCGCGCCCCGGGAACCGTGATGCTGCCACCGTCGATCAGCTGATGGCCTGTGGCCGGCCCCACCAGAATGCCGAGCGTCCGCTCGCCCACGATCGGTCCGGCCTTCAGCTCCTGGAACGCCCACGGCAGCCCGTCGCCGCCCGACCCCGCCCACCCGTTGATCAGCATGCTCATGGGACCCATGTTCGTCTTGACCGGCCAGGTGTGATCGCGCCCATGGCGCCAGTGCAGGTTGTACACGACCGGCCGCTGGAGAAGCTCCAGGAACCGGTCGGCCAGCTGGCCGCCGCCGTTGAACCGCTCGTCGATGACGAAGCCCTTCTTGTCGAGCTGCCCGTAGAACATGCGCACCAGCTCCAGCTGCCCGCGGCCGCCGGTGTTCGACATGTACACGTAGCCGAGCGCGCCGCCCGACAGCTCATCCACCGTGCGGCGGTTGCGCTCGATCCACTCCAGGTACCGGAGCATGGTCTCCTGATTCTGCGTGAGGCAGCGCACGACCACGTGCTCGCGGTCGTCCGCTCTCCCCGACCGGCTCACGGTGAGCGAGACGGTCTTGCCCGATAGTCCCTCGAACGCCGCATAGGGATCCCTGGCGGGATCGAGCGGCACGCCGTTCACGGCGAGGATGTAGTGCCCTACCCCCACCGTCATACCGGGCTGGTCGAACGGCGACCGTACCTCGGTGTCCCACGGGGCGGGGGTGACGATCCGCTTGATCCGGTACTGGTCGTCCCGCAGCTCCCAGTCGATACCGAGGTAGCCGGTGACGACCGGCGTGACCCGTTCGGCGTCGCCGCCCGTGGTATACGTGTGCCCCGCGCTCAGCTCGGCAACCAGCTGCGACTGGACGAAGCTCACGTCCCAGCGCGTCCGCGCCTCGTCGATCAATGCACCGTAGCGCGTGCGCAGTCCGTCCCAATCCACGCCGTGCATGGCGGGGTCGTAGAAGAAGTCGCGGTGGCGGCGCCACGTGTCGGTGAAGATCTGCCGCCATTCCTCCCGCGGCACGAGGTCCATCACCAGTCCGTCGGTGGGGATGGGCGTCTCGATCTTCTGGCCGGTGGCCGGCTTCACGATCCCGTAGCGCCGCCCGCTCCGCACCAGCATGGATTTCCCATCGGCGGTGACCGCCACGTCGTTCACTTCCGACATGACGGTCTCCTCCTTCCGCTTCTCGACGTCGTAGTACACCAGCGTCGGCGTCCCGCCGCTCACACCGGTATTCGGCAGCCGCCGGTAGGCCAGCTTGCCCTCGAAGGGCATCAGGTCCCGGAGGTTGCCCGCATCGGGTGGCAGCAACACCAGGCGGGCTTCGAGATTGGTGAAGTCCACCTCGACCGGCACCCTGGATGTGTCCGGCTTGGACGGGCTCGATCCAGCGGGCAGCGAGTCGTTCTTGGGGCGGAGGAGCGAGGGCGCCGCCGGCGTGAGGCTCACCGCCGCGATCTGCGTGGAGTTGGGATAGACCCACGTCCCGTCGCCCATGTCCGAATACGTCGCGGACAGATCCCGATTCGTCAGGTAGAACAGGTACTTCCCGTCGGTGCTGAACACAGGGTTCGCGTCCTGATAGAACCCGCTGGTCGCCTGATGGGCGCGGCCGTTGGCGACGTCGAATACGAAGATTGCGTCGTTCGCGTTCGCCATGCCCTGCGTGAACGCGATCCACCGCGAGTCCGGCGACCACGCGATGGGATAGCCCAGGCGCCCCGGATGGCTCAGGTTCCAATCGTTGTCACCAGCGACGGTCACCACGCCGCTCGCCACGTCCACCACCTGAATGGCGTTGGCTTCGTCAATGAACGCCAGCTTCCCGTTGTCCGGCGACCAGTACAGGCGGTACCCGAATCCCTTGCGCCGGTTGGTGAGTTGGCGCGGCGGGTCGCGGCCGTCGCTCGACTGGATGTGGATCTCGTATTCGCCGGACCGGTCGCTCCAGTAGGCGATGTGCTTGCCGTCCGGCGACCACGCCGGGTCCCGATCGAACGCGCCGCTCGACCGCGTCAGGTTCAACACGTAGCCCTCCGCGGCGGGCACATTGAACAGCTCGCCGCGCGCCTCGAACACCACGCGCTTTCCTTCCGGCGCGGCCGTCATGTTGGCGATCCGGTCGCTGACGTCGGCGGACCGCGGCAGCTCCACCGATCGATCGCTGACGACGGTCACGGTGACCGGCGCGTAGCGCTCCGTGGCCGCGTCCATCAGGAACAGCGAGCCGCCTGCCGCGAACACCAGATCCGTCGGGCCGGCGGCCATCAACGAGATGTCGAAATCCTCGAATCGCGTCACCTGCGCCGACGTGTTCAACCGCGTGTCGTACTTCCAGATGTTGAGGCGCAGCTCGGGTCCCTGATCGGACAGGAAGTAGATCCGGTCGCCGACCCAGGCCGGCTTGCCGTCGT
Source organism: Gemmatimonadales bacterium (assembly GCA_036393515.1). Lineage (GTDB taxonomy): Bacteria > Gemmatimonadota > Gemmatimonadetes > Gemmatimonadales > GWC2-71-9 > JACQHC01. The sequence goes on from DASWGV010000191.1 coordinate 9,858, forward strand.
TGGCCGGATTGGCGGTGATGTTCCGGGCGCTGTCGTTCCGCAGGTCGTACAGGATGATGTCGGAGGCCAACCCGCCCCGATAGCGTTTGAACGGGTAGTTCTCCGTGATTTTCGTGATGTAGGCCAGACGGGTGCCGTCCGGCGAGTAGCTCGCCAGTTCGCCGTACGGTACCCGCAGCTTCTCCGGTAACCCGCCGTTCCGGCTCACCAGGTAGAACTGGGAGTAGGACTGGCGCCCGCTCTCACGACGCGACGCGAACAGGAGGCGCCGGCCGTCCGGATGCCACTCGACCATGCGGTCGGCGTGCGACTGATGGGTGACGCGCGTGGGCAGGCCGCCGGCGGAGGGCAGCACGTACACGTCATCGTTCCCGTGGTAGCCGGCGGTGTAGGCGATGTGACTCCCGTCGGGCGAGAACCGGGGCCACGACTCCTCACCCGGGGAATGCGTCACCTGCATCGCCGTCCCACCGGTCTTGGGCATCACCCAGATGTCACCGCCATACACAAACGCGATCTGCGTAGCCGAGACGTCGGCGTACCGCATCAGCTTGGCACTGGTTTGCGCGGCCGGGGAACCCGGCAACCCGGCGGCGGCGGCGGCGACCAGCAGCAGCATCTTCTTCATACGATTCCCTTCGACCGGAGTGGCGATGACGGACGATGCAACGTGCCTACCTCGTCGGAGTATGGTGGATTCCCATATGCTACGTCGCGTACCACGACGCGACTTCTTCAATCGGCGATTCTCCTCGCCGCGGCGACACTTGGATGCGCGCGACCGATCAGGCTGACGACCCCTCCACCGCCCTCGACTGTTTTCGACCGCCCTCCTACCCCTCCTCCGGAAACATCGACGCCGCCGAGCTCTTCTGGATGTCGGCGCCGGCAGGATACGGCGACACGTCCATGGGGAACCGAAACACGCCGTCAGGGTCGTACTTCCGCTTGACCGCCAGCAGCGACGGGAAGGCGTCCCCCCAGAACATCCAGCGGTAGTTGGCGTCGCCGCGCTGGGGATAGTTCTGGTAGGAGTGCCCGTTCCAGAACCGGCGCATCAGGGTCCGAAACTCCGTTAACCACTGCTGGGCCGCGGCCTCATCCTTGGGATCGTACCAGAAGGTGTCCACAAAGAAGTCCATGTAGACATCCCGATGGATGAAGGCGTTGCCGCCGCGCAGGCCCGCGCTCGCCGCTCCGCCATAGATCTCCATGCCTACCGCGCAGCCGGGGTTGGGCGCCTTCTGGAACTGGCCCAGCACCTCGTTCCATTCCGCCGGAGTCAGGACCCGACCGAGGTAGGTGGAGAACTTGTCTTCCTTCAGCCGGAACTTTCCCTGAGTGGGCGTGATGGGCGGAATGTTGTTCAGCAGCGACTCGTTCAGCTCGCGGTAGGTGCCCATCTTGGAATACTCCAGCACCGGACTGCCGATCGCCATCATGCCGGCGATCTCGGCCTTGCCCGCCTTCTCGTCGCCGTTCACCATGCCCCGGGCCAGGAAGCGGACCGCTCCCTTCACAAAGGTCAGCACCCCCTGGTAGCCCAACCTGCGGGACGGGTTGCTGCGCATGAATTGCTGCTGGAGGTGGTGCAGCGCCGCCGGAGCCTCGGCGGCCGTCCAGCCCAGCCCAAATCCCCACAGTTGTCCCAGGGGATAGACCTGATAGGTGACTTCCAGCAGGACACCAAAGTTGTTTCCCGTCCCACCGCGAACGGCCCAGTAGAGATCGGAGTTTTCCACCGCGTTGGCGGTCGCGATGGTGCCGTCGGCCAGCATCACTTTCACCTGCAGCACGTTGTCGCAGTTGATGCCGAACATCCGGCTGGTGAAGCCATATCCCCCGCCCTGCATGTATCCCGCGACGCCGACGTCCGGGCACCCGCCGCCGGGGACGTGCAGGCCGTGACTCTCCAGGATGGCGTTCACCTTGTGGAAGTTGGCCCCGGCGCCGACCACGGCCGTCCGGCCCCCAACGTCCACGTAGATGTCGTTGATGCGGGAGACGTCAATCACCAGCCCGTTATTGGTCAGGCAGTAGCCCGCGGTATTGTGCCCGCCCGCCCGGCAGGAGAACGGGACCTGATGTTTCCGGGCGAACGCCAAACAATGTTGGACGTCCGCCGGCACCTCGCAGAACGCGATCAAGGCCGGCTTGTCGTGGAACGCGGGGTTCCAGTTCTGCTCGTCCTGCTGGTAGGCGGGCTCACCGGGATGGACCAAGGTGCCGATCAGCGCGCGCTCCAACGCGGCCCGGTCCGCCGGCGTGACCCCCTTCGGCAGCGGCGCCAACTGAGGGGACGCCGCCCACGCCGCGATCCGGGCTTCTTTCTCCTGCGCTTTTCGATTGACGTAGATCGGCATGATCCTGACCTCTGAAGAGTTCCGGTTGCGTGCGGCGGCGGGGCGGTCCGGCCTACTCCCGGCCGGGCGGGTAAAAGTCCGGCGGATAGAGCGGCGGGATCTCCGCGCGGTCCACTTGCACCACGATGACCTGGGGCCTGCCGCCCAGGTCGAACTTGGTCCCGGCGCCCGGCTTCTTCTTCCCGGTGTCGGCCTGCTGGAGCGCCCTGGAGAACGCGTCGCGAAACTCCTCGGGGCTCTTCACGGTCACGGCCTGGGCGCCCAGGCTTTTGGCAAACCCCGCCAGATCATGGCGGCCCAGGTCGTAGTAGTCCTCCCACCCGGCGGGATCCGGCCCCCCGGCATGATTGGCCAGGAGGAACATGCCCTGGCTCACCATGGCCAGGTCCTGGTTGTCGAGCACCACCCAAACGGCACCAACGCCGTGGGACGCCGCGGTGGCGACCTCGTTCCCGTGCATCAGGAACGCGCCGTCTCCGGTGATGGCGACGCAGGCGGAGTCGGGCGCGCCGATCTTGCAACCCACCACGGCGGCCGTGGCCCAACCCATGGGTCCCATCCCCAGGGCCTGATGGCTCTGGCCCCGGATCACCGCTCCTTTGCCCGAGCGGTATCCCGGCGGATCCACCGCGAGGTAGTGCGCCGCCCAGGCCAGGCTGTTGCCCGGGTCCGCCAGGATGTGGCAGCCCTCGGGGGCGAGCTCGGTGATCGCCTTCATGATGGCCTGCGGCTTGGCCGGCGAGGTGGTGCTGCTCATCGCCTCACCGAACCGGAACGGAGACGTGGCGCGGACCTTGGCCACCAGAGCCCGGCGGCGCACCATGGCGGCCTGCTGCCCTTTGGTGAGCTTGGCCTCCTCGCCCAGGCGGTAGAGCAGGTCGATCATGGGCCCGACGTCGGCCACCACGCCCAGCGAAATGGGAAATCCCCGCCCAATGACCCCCGGGTCCAGGTCCACCTGCATGAAGGGACCCGCCGGCACCATGGCGGGCGCCCAGCGTTCGGTGTCCAGGTCGTGCAGCGAGGCGCCCAGGGTGAGCAGTGCATCGAACTGCGGATTCCCCATGTATGCCGCGGGCCACGGACAGGACGCCTTGCCGTAGAAGCGGAGCGACAGGGGATGCGTCTCCGGAAAGATGCCTTTGGCGTCCGGCGTGGTGACCACCGGAATGGCGAAACGGTCGCACAGCGCCAGGAGCCGCTGGAGCCGAGTGGCGGTTCGGCTCCCGATCCGCGACCGCGACGGATCCAGCAGAGACCGGCGGCACCCGTTCCCCAGGAACAGGAGTGGCTTCTTGGCCGCGAGCAGGTTCTTCAGGATGACCCGGGTCTCCGCTTCCGGCGCGGCCGACGCCGCGACCGGGCGATACTGGTCCGGGCTGGCGGGAATGGGGTTCAGCACACTGCTGGCGAGCGGCAGCACGGCCACGTCATTGGGGATGGTGACCTGGGTGGCGCCATAGGGGGCGGTCGCGGCCAGGCGCAGCGCGTGCTCCAGTTGCACCTGGAGATTTTGCAGGTCGGTGCACAAGGCGGCGTACGCGGTGGTGGCGCGATACAGCGCGGGAACGTCGAGATCGGCCCCCAATCCTTCCTGGATGTAGCCGTGGCCGGTCAGGGCTTCCGACAGCTCGCCGCTGAACAGAATGACCGGCACGTGGCTGTCGTTGGCATTGACGAAGCCGTTGACCGCGTTGAGCGCGCCCGGCCCCGACGTCACCATGGCCGCGGCCACGTGGCCCCGCACCCGGGCGTAGCCGTCCGCCTCAAACAACGCGCCGGTTTCCTGACGCGCGATGACGAACCGGAACTCCTTACCGCGCTTCCGCAACTCGGCCAGGAGCGCGATGAGACCACCGCCCGGCACTCCGAAGATGGTGTCCACCCCTTCCAGCCGCAGGTAGTCCAGGATGAGGCTCGCGCCGGTGGGCGC
>DASWGV010000192.1:0-3463 GCA_036393515.1 Gemmatimonadales bacterium
TCGCTCTCCTTGGTGCGGGGAATGTCCGCCGTCCCGTAGTCGCTCACCCAGTTGGAGATCCCGGCGCCCGACGCGGCGGCGGCGAACCGAGTGGAATGGGTGATGAGCCAGTTGGTGAGGAAGCCGCCGTAGGAGTACCCCGCCACGCCCAACCGGTCAGGATCAACCGGGTACCGCCCCATCACGTGGTCTACGCCGGCCAGCACGTCCTCCGAGTCGCGCAGGCCCCAACCGCCCCACGTACCCCAGAGGAACTGCTCGCCGTAGCCGGTGGAGCCCCGGGGGTTGGTGTAGAGCACGCCGTACCCCTGAGCGGCCCAGAGCTGGAACTGAAAGGAAAAGTCGTAACCGTAGTCCCCGTGTGGCCCGCCGTGAATGGACAGAATCAGCGGCACGCGGCCGGCCCCGCCGGCCCCGCCGGCCCCGGCGGACGCGGGCATGATCACCCATCCCTCGACCTCGGTACCGTCTGTGCTGGCAAACGACACGCGCTCCGCCGGTCGCAATCCGACCTCGGAGAGCAGGTCGTTATTGAGCCGTGAGAGCCGCCGCTCGTCGGAGCCGTCGAGTCGGGCGGTGTACACGTCTGCCGGGTGGGTCGGATCCACGGCGGTATACGCCATCCGATCGAACCGCGCCGAAAACGTCAGGCCGGACAAGCGGCGCTCACCCCGCGTCACCTGCTCGACCGGTCCACCCTCCAGAGGCACGCGGAACAGGTGGGTGGCGCCGCGCACCCCGGCGCTGAAGTAGACCAGGCGTCCGTTCGGGCTCACCACGGGAGCGCCGGGCAGCAGGTCCCAGTTGGCCGTGAGGTTCTCCATGGGTCCGCCGCCGGCCGGCATCCGGAAGAGGTCCACCGGAGCGCCGCGATCCTGGCCCGCGGCAATAACCTGGTTCAGCCCCATCCGCCGGCGGAAGACGATCCACCTACCGTCGGGCGACCACGCCGGTTCATCGTGGTTGAATCCGTCGTCGGTGAGCCGTTGGATGGCGCCTTCCAGGTCCACCACCCACAGGTCCGCACGCTCGTAGGTGTACTCGTCCCGCTGGTGCGAGTCCGCCACCAGCGCCAGGGCCCGGCCATCCGGCCGCCAGACGGCATCCAGCACGTTCACCCCGAGGAGGGTGAGCTGCCGCGCCGTCCCCCCGGCGCGCGGTACCAGGTGAAGCTCCTGCGGCGGCGTCGCCTGGGGATCCCGGGGGTCGCTCAGATACCCGCGGCCGTCGAACCGGTAGTTCATCCAATCGTAAGCCCGGCCCCTGAATCGTTCGGCCAGGCGACGCTCAAAGGGCGTCGCGACACGTTCCGGCTGGGCCGGCGGCGCCGTGGGCCTGGTGATGGCGATCCATTGGTTATCAGGGCTGAAAACCGGCGTTCCGTCCACGCCGGGGATCCTGAAGGCCTCTCCCGGTTGATCCATCCGGAGGAACCAGACGGAGGGCCGCGTCGCGGGCTCGCCCGGTAGGCCACGGGGTGACGTGAAGGCCAGGAGCCGCCCGTCCGGGCTCCACCGCGGTGAGGTCGAGTTGAACGACGGATGGGTCAAGCGGGTCGGTGGCGCGGACCCGTCCGCTGGCGCCTGCCAGATCTCGCTCTGGCGCGCATTCTCAGACTCGACTAGGGATGACCGCACGAATGCCACCCAGCGGCCGTCGGGCGAGATGACCGGACTGCCGGGGGTTTCGATCCGGTAGTAGTCCTCCAGAGTCAGGGACCGAGTCTGGGCCTGTCCCAGCACCGGACCGCAAAGGAAGGTGGCGGCGAGTAGGAGCGCGCTGCGCATGGTCGTGCCTCGGGGGATCAACGCTCGGCGAAGATGCCGCCGCGGGTCTGCCGGGGGCAAGCACTAGCCGCCGCCTGGGGCGACAACAACGAGGGGCCACGCGACGAACGCATGGCCCCCTCACTCGCCTCTGGAACTGATCCCGGCTTAGGTGCCGGGCTCCGGCCGGTGGTTTATGACCCTTTGAAACAGTCGGTACGCCAGATAGATGAGAAACGCGACCAGCGCCAACTTCAGAACCGTGAACACCAGACCGAGCGCGATGGCGACGAACGGTAAGACTAAACCCCACAACAACTTCCAGGCGACCACTCCAACTACGCCAAGCGCGGCGAGCGTTACGACCGGACGCAACATGGTGACTCCGTAATTACGAGGCTAAGCAACCCTACGACGGCGGGCCTGGGTTGTTTCGCAGGGGAGATTTCAGCAGCGCGACGAGGGCCGGCTTCAGCCAGGCGCTGTAGCGCCCGGGATGGACTTCCAGGTCCGCAATGAGCGCCGAAACGGCCATCCATTGCCATTGTGCGACCTCTCGCGAGTCAGGCCTGGGCTCGCCGTCCAGACGTCCCATGAACACGTGATCCACTTCGTGCTCCACCAAACCATTCGCGAACTCCGCCCGATAGGTGAAGGTGCCCGCGGGGGTGAGCGTGGTCTCGACGCCCAGCTCCTCGCGAAGTCGCCGCCGAGCCGCATCCGCGGTGGACTCCCCCGGCCGCGGATGTCCGCAGCACGCGTTGGACCACAGGCCACCTGAGTGGTACTTGTGCAACGCGCGGCGCTGGAGCAAGAGCTGGCCGTCGCGGTCGTCCAGGAAGACGGAGAACGCCCGATGCAGCAAGCCATCGCGGTGCGCCGCCACCTTCTCCGCCGCCCCGATCTCCTGATCGGCGGCGTTCACCAGGATCACGCGCTCTTCCGTCATGTCATTCCGCGGGTAGAATCTACCAACATCCCGACCGGCCGCTCTATGTCCCCCTGGTACCACGCCCTATTGCCCGGTCCCGTTGTTGCGGCGGTGGCCGGTGCCCTCCTGGCCGGCTGTTTGGGCGACGTGGCGGAGCCGGTCCGGGATCTCCGCGTGGTCCTCGACTCTCCCAACGGTCCGGAGGGCGCGGCCGTGATCGAGTTGGTCGGGCCGGGCCTGGGCGAGGTGACGGCCCCGGCCGGGATCATGTTCTCCCACGTGGCCGGCGACACCACACGGGTGGTGATCCTGCTTGACCAGGCCGGCACCATCGAGTTCACCGTACAGGTTTCGGGACGCACGTACCCGGGAGTCGCCGTGCTCCAGGTGGCCGACGAACAGGACAACGCGCGCAGCCTGGCGGGGTACCGCGCGCGCATCGTTTCCGCCGGGGAACGGCCTCTCTGATGCGGCACCGCGCTCGAACCACGACGGCCTGGCTCGTCGGCTGGAGCGCGGTCGGCCTCGCCTCAACCGTCCACGCACAGGATCTCGAACTGACCGCGCACATGACGGGGCGCACTCTTCCCGCCGAGTACTACGCGTTGATCGCACGTGATCCGGGCTTCTTCACGGTCAAGCGCGGCTGGGGTGAGCGGGCCGCGGCGGCCCGGGCGCGGCGAGCGGCGGTCACGGGAGCGCTGTCGGTGGCCGTGGTACAGGCGCTGTTCGGGGATTCCCCCAGCCCCGCCATACCCGTTTCAGA
>DASWGV010000193.1:0-1543 GCA_036393515.1 Gemmatimonadales bacterium
GCAGCGACCCGGTGGCGGTGGTGTGGAACCCGGTGAAGGTCTGGTCGGCGGCGCCGTTGATGAGCAGGGTGGCGGTGCCGCCCCCGGTGTAGGTGACCTGGGCGTCGATGGATCCCTGGGCGGCCAGGGTGCCGGTGCTGACTCCACCGCCCACGAGGTTGAGCGTTCCCGTCACGACCAGCGTATTCCCGGCAGCTACGGTCTTGGTACCCGACAGGAATGACACATTGTTGAACGTCTCGGACCCGCCTACGTCGATTGTCGCATTGCTCGTGGAGAAGGCGACTGTCCCGCCGTTGTGGGTGAAGGACCCACCGGTCTTGGTGACCGCGCGGGTGATGGTCAGAGTCGCGCTCGTGCTGGTGAAGGACCCACCGCTCAACGTGAATGCGCCGTTCACCGTCATCGCCGCCGTTCCACCGACGAAGGTCCCGGCCGCCTGCGCAAAGGCTGCTGAGCCGACGGTAAAGGTGACACCCACGGACTGGGTGATCGTCCCGGTGTAGCCCGCGTTGATGGCGACGCCCTGGACGGATGTATTGATCGCGATCGTCGCATTCTTGACGCTGGTGCCGTCGAACACGGCCGTATCGGCAGCGCCCGGTATCAGGTCCGACGACCAGTTCAGCGGGTCGGACCACAGGTCGGTCAGGCCTCCGCCATCCCAGGTGCGGATGGCGCCGCGTACGGGTGACGGCGTGCCGGCCGCGACCACGAACACCACGATGGCGAGCACCCCGGGGGCCAGCGCACGGGCGAGACCGATGACGGTCCGCCGTGGCGCGGCGCGGCTCAGTTGACGCTGCACTGGGATGCTTATGGATCCACTCCGCCTGCCTTAACCCCCCGGGGGCCGCGGATCCTCCTCCATCTCCACCTCACGCGGACCCGGCGCGGTCGGAGACGATCCTGCGAGGCAGGATAGCAAACCGCATTCGGCGCGGATGCGGCAATGGCCCTTTCGGCGATACGCGTCGGTATCGTCGGCGCGCGCCCTGCGTGGCGCTTGAGCTAGGCGACAGCTCCCGCGGCGCGCAGCGCCGCGATATCACTCACACTGACGCCGATCTCACCCAGGATTTCGTCGGTGTGCTCGCCCAGGCGCGGCGGCGGTCGGCGGATGGGGAGACGCGCACCGTCAACCCGGATGGGCGAGGCGGGCAGCCGTACGCCGTCCAGGGTCGTGACCCAGCCCGGTTCGATCGCCAGCATGGCCGTCGCCGCCTCGCCCACGCTGTGGACCGGACCGCCCGGGACGTCGGACGCGATCATGGCCGCGACCAGGTCGTCGCGGCGCCAGTCGGCGATGCGCGGCGCGAGGACCGCAAGGACCTCGTCTCGGCGCGGAATGCGGCCCGGGTTGGTGGCCCACTCGGGCCGGGGCTCCACCCCCAGCACCGCGCACAACCGGGCGAACTGGCCGTCGTTGCCGACCGCCACTACCAGGTGCCCGTCGCGGGCCGCAAAGACCTGGTACGGGACGATGTCGGGGTGTCCAGTCCCCCACCGGCGTGGCTCCTCGCCGGTCGACAGGTAGTACCCG
>DASWGV010000194.1:0-1860 GCA_036393515.1 Gemmatimonadales bacterium
GAGGAAGCGGGCCGCGTCCTCATTGACGCCACGGCGTACTTTCTCACCGATGTGATGGACGTGCGGGGCACGCTGCGGCGCGGCAACGCGGGCATCTACCAGCTGGATCGGGAACGCAGCGCGTATCATCTGGCCCGCACCTGGGCCTTCCCGGAAAACACCGAGATCGAGGCGAGCCTCACGTTCAGTAGCGACGCGCCGGGCGGCGAGATCGACCGCCACGCACCCGACGGCCGGGCGGTGACCGTGCGGCAGCACCACTCGCTGGTGAAACTGCCCCCGCTGGGCTACACGCCGCGGCGGTTCAACACCCGCGCCGGCGTGAACGGGGTCGCCTTCTACGATTTCTCCAAGGGCTACGAGGAGCCCTACGAGTCCGCCTACATCCGGCGGCATCGGCTGGTAAAACTCAATCCCGCCGCCGCCGTGAGCGACCCGGTGGAGCCCATCGTGTACTACATGGATCCCGGCATTCAGGAGCCCTATCGCACGGCGTTCAAGCAAGGGCTCGCCTGGTACGAACAGGTCTTCCGTGCCGCGGGGTTCAGCCATGCGTTTCGCGTCGAGGACATGCCGCCGGATATGGATCCCCTCGATGCCCGCTACCACGTGATTCAATGGATGCACCGGAGCAACATCGGCGCCTCCGTGGGGCCGAGCTTCGTGGATCCCCGCACCGGGGAAATCATCAAGGCGGCGGTGCGCATGGACTCTCACCGCTCGCTCACCAACTACGACCTCTTTTCCGGTACACTGGGCGAGGCCGACGGTTCGGGGCTGGAGGAGCTGAGTGATTGGCTTGCGGCGTTGGCGCCTCAAGGGTCCGTGGACGACGTCATCATCGCCCGCCGGCGCCAGCACGCGGCGCACGAGGTGGGCCACACCCTGGGGCTGCCGCACAACTTCGCCGCCAGCAAGTACGGCCGCGGATCGGTGATGGACTACCCGGCGCCGATCATCCGCCTGGTGAACGGGCGGCTGGATCTCACGCAGGCGTATCGCGCTGGACCCGGCCTGTGGGACACCCTGGCCATCCGGTACGCCTACACCCCGTTCCCCGAGGGACGGGAGGACGCCGGTCTCGCCGCGATCGCCGACGAGATGTTCGCCCGGAACGCGGAGTTCATCACCAATCCGGACAACGCGGCGTCAGGCTCCTACCCCGAAGCCTCGGCCTGGGACAACGGGAACGACGTGGTCGCCGAGCTGGCACGCGTGATGGAGGTGCGGCGCTATCTCCTGGAGCAGTTCGACGAGCGGGCCATCAAGCCGGGCGCACCGATGTACCTCCTGGGCCGGCGGTTCGGGTTCGTCTACCTGCACCATCGCTGGACGCTGGAAGCGGCCATCAAGGCCGTCGGCGGCATGGAGTATCACTATGCGCGCCGGGGCGATCCCATTCCACCCACGCGACTGGTCGACGGCGCCCGCCAGCGCCAGGCGCTGGACCTGGTGCTGCGGGCCGTGAGTCCTGAGGAGCTGGCCATTCCGGAGCGGTTGCTCCGCCTGTTTGCGCCCCGGCCATTCGGCTCCACGTCGGACCGCTGGGCCTTTGGGTCCCAGGCCGGGCCCGCGTTCGATCAGGTCGGCGCCGCCCGGTCGTTGGCAACCTACGCCGTGCAGAACCTGCTCCACCCCGAGCGCACCGCGCGGGTGGTGGCCTTCTCGGCGCGGGACGCGTCCTTGCCGACGCTGGAGGATGTGATTGGCACCCTGGTGGACCGGACGTGGGCCCCGGCGCCGGACGGCGCTACCGGCACACTGGCCCGCGCGGTGCAGCGAGTGGTGGTGGACGAGCTGATCCGGCTCGCGGCCAATACGCAGGCGGCGGTGGAATCCCGCGCTGCCGCGGAATGGGGG
>DASWGV010000195.1:0-10822 GCA_036393515.1 Gemmatimonadales bacterium
GAGCGCAGCCGGGCCACGTTGCGGGCCAAGCCGGCCTGGTGGACGACGTCGACCACCCGCTCGACGTCCTTGTAGGCGTGGGGCGCCTCCTCGGCCAACTCCGCATTGGACGGGCACCGCACCACGACCCCTTGGGCTTCCAGCTCTCCTGCCACCTCGTGCCCGGGTTTGACGCGCCTGGCGGCGCCCCGGCTCATGGCGCGGCCCGCACCGTGACACGCGCTTCCGAAGCTGAGCTGGAGCGCCGCGTCAGCGCCGGCCAGCACATAGGAGGCGGTGCCCATGCTTCCCGGAATGAAGACGAGCTGCACCGGCAGGCGCACTTCGCCAGGGTGTTCCAAGAACACATGGGACGGTGGCAGAACGGTCCTCGGGAGGGGCTGAGCGGCTGCGTTGTGGCGTGCGATGGAGATACCGAGCACGGGTGTCCTCCGGTGGGCACACCTGGAGACTGCCACCATCGGCCGGGAGAGTCCGTGAAGCGCTGGTGAAACGGCGCTCAGAGACCCCTCAGCGTCCCCGCACGCGCTTCATGAGAGCTTCAGGCCGCCATTCAACTCCCGCCGCTATCGTGGTCCCCAAGGCCGGGTACCGAAGTGACGTACGCCATGGGCAGGAGGTGGATCCGATGGTGCGACGCGACGAGCTTGAGGAACTTGCTTCGCAACCTGACGGGCCCAAGGTGTCGCTGTACCTCCCCACCCACCGCGTCGGGGGCGGAGCTGCCGAGGATTTGATTCGGTGGAAGAACCTCCTGGCTCGCGCCGACCACGAGCTAGCGGCGCAAGGAGTTCGCGCCGCGGGCCGTGAGGAACTGCTTGCGCCGGCCAGGTCGCTCTCTGCCGAGCACGGGTTCTGGCGGATCCAGGGAGCGGGTCTCGGAGTCTTCCTATCGGCTGACGGCATGCGCGTCTTGCGGCTTCCCCTTCGCGTCGAGGAATTGGTGGTGGTGGGGCCCCAGTACCACCTGAAGCCGCTCCTTGCGGTCCTGAGCGGGAACGGGCGTTTCTTTGTCTTGGCTCTGAGCCTGAATCGAGTCCGCCTATGGGAGGCTACGCGCGACACGATTCGGGAGGACGACCTCCACGACATTCCCGCCACGTTGAGAGACGCGGTCGGCTACGATTTTGAGGAGCGCTCACTCCAGTTCCACACCGCGGCGCCCCGAGCGGTGGGTGGCGTTCGCACCGCCATCTACCACGGCGAAGGCGGGTCCAAGGACGACCTCAAGGGCGAGATCACAACGTTCCTGCGCCTGGTGGACGAGGGCGTGACCCGGCTGCTCCAGGCCAACCCCGCGCCGCTGGTGCTGGCCGGCGTGGATTACATCACTTCCATGTACCGCAAGCTCACCAAGCATCCTCTGGTCTTGCGGGCCGGCGTGAGGGGCAATCCGGATCACATGAGCGGCGAGGAGCTCCGAGCGAAGGCGTGGAAAGTCGTGGCTCCCCGCTTCGCCGCCGAGCAGCGGCGGGCCGTAGAACGGTATGAGGCCCTGAAGGGCGAGGGTCGCGCATCCAACGACGTTCGTCGGGTGGCGCAGGCGGCGGAGGACGGGCGCGTGGAGTTGGTGCTCATCGGCCTCCGGGCACACATGTGGGGCTCGTTCGACCCGCTCTCGCGACGGGTGGAGGTCCACGACGTGCATCGACCCGGTGACCGAGATCTCGTTGACCTGGTGGCGATGCGTGTTCTGAGAACGGGCGGCGTGGTCTATGTAATGGACGACAGCCAGGTTCCCGACGGCCGCGCACTGGCTGCGGTTTTCCGGTTCTGAGGGACCCGTCTGGCAGAAGCGATCACCGTGTTTAACCGTACCGGGCGCGGCCCCGGACGTATGGACCCTCTAAGGAGAGTGTTATGAGCAGCATTGTGAAGGTGGTCGAGGTCGTTGCGCAGTCGGAGAAGAGCTTCGACGACGCCAAGGTTGCGTTCGTGGTTGACGGACATGCGTAAGAGGCGTGCCGTTGCGAGAACGGTGTCGCGGCGCGGCCCAACGGAGGACGAGGCCCGGGAAGTCCTGGTGCAGGCGATCCTCGGTGTCCTGGAGCGGAGCTTTACGACCGTGGGTACCACCGGTCCTACGGTCAAGCTGGCCGAGTTTTTTCGTGCGCTGGACGAGGCCACGCTGCACGCGATCGCTTACCGCCACGGTGTATACGAGGGTGAAGCAGAGCCAGAACCAGAGAGGGAAAGTGATGCCCAGACGTGACCCGGCTTGCGGGTCCGCTCGTGCGGGGGTGCATCGGCTGCTGGTGACGAGCGCCGGCCGCCCGGTGGGCATACTCATCACTATGGATCCGCGGCAAGCACGTACCCGCTTGCCCTGCTGAATCGCGGGTGAAGGGGGTCCCCTCACCATCTGTCGCCCGCCTCACCGGCCGTTCATGGTGGCTTCAGCCCCTTGCCCCCATGATGGATCCCAGGCGGTGGGGCCTCAGGCGAGTCGTCGGCGCAGTCGCCGGAGTCAGCCTCGGGGCCGGCATCGCGGAAGGAGGTACCAATGTCAGCGGGCAGAGTATGCAGTCGCGTGGTGGCGACGGCATCGCCGGTGGAGACCGTGCGAGTGGCAGCGCAACGCATGGCCGAGCACGGGGTGGGAACGCTGGTCGTGGTGAACCCGGACCGGAACAATCAGGCCATTGGCGTCACGACGGATCGCGACATCGCCATCCGATGTGTCGCGGCCGGCTTGGATCCGGAACACACGCCGGTCACTGGTGTGATGACCTCCCCAGCGCAAACCATTGATCAGGACACACCGATCGAGACGGCCGTGGCACGCATGGCCAACACGGCGACGCGGCGCCTGGTGGTGACGGGTGAGGGGCGACGATTGGTCGGCATCCTGAGTCTGGACGACATCGTGGACTTGCTCGCTGAGGAGGCCGGCTCCATCGGCCGCCTGCTCCAGAAGCAGCGGCCCCGCATCCCCGCGTAGGGCCGGCGAGCGGCCGGCGAGGGCGTCACGGCGGCGGTGACGGCCCCCCGCCATGGGTGGAGGGCCGCTGAGCACTCAGCAACGGAGGCGGGCCGCTCTGGCGCGGTCTTGGCTGCGGCCACGGTCGTCGCGATGTTGCCGCGAGTCGCTATACCCCGAACGGGCCGAAGCGTAGCGGCTGTACCGGTCCAGGCCGAAGAACCCGTTCGGCGCTCCGGGTCGCGTGCGCCCGCATGGTGTACCCGCAGCCATTCCGCGAAGTCGGCCACGTCACGGTTCCGTCACATCCAGGTGGGTGAAACTGTCTTTACCCGTGTCGGCGGGGTGAGGGCTCAGTGGCCGACCGGCGGCTTCAACGCCGCGCCGACCGACGTTGGTTGGTGAGACCGCCGGGTCGGAACTTCTTATGCAGTTCCATCGCGACGATGATGCTCGATGCCACGGCGAGGATCGCCAGCCAGGTGGATCCACCGATCGGGGCCAATCGCAGGGCCCGCTGCATGGGCGGCAGATACAGTGCCCCAAGGTGGACCGCCAGCGCCGCCGCCGTCGCGAGAAACAGGAAGGGATTGGAAAAGGGGCTCATTCGGAAAACCGATTCACGTTCGGAGCGCGAGTTGCCCACGTGGAGCATCTGGAAGATCACCAGGGTGGTGAGCGCCGCGGTTTGAGCGCGGATCAGCGAGCCCGTTTCTGCCAGCTCCCACGCGAAGAGCAGGAGCGTACCGGTTGCCTGGACGGCGCCGGCCAGCGCCGTGCGTTCCCAGAGCACGCCTGAAATGATCCCCTCGCGTATGGGCCGAGGCGGGCGCGCCAGCACATCGGGTTCTCCCGGCTCGAACGCCAGCGCCACGTCCTGGAGTCCTTCGGTGACCAGGTTGAGCCACAGCAGCTGCACCGCCAGCAGGGGCAGGGGCCAGCCGAGCATCAGTGCCGCGAGGATGGTGATGATTTCGGCCACGTTGGTGGAGACCAGGAAGAACGTGACCTTGCGAATGTTGTCAAACGTGATGCGCCCCTCGTGGACCGCGCCGTACACGCTGACGAAATTGTCGTCGGCCAGGATGATGTCGGCCGCTTCTCGGGCCACGTCGGTCCCGCTCTTTCCCATGGCCACGCCCACGTCGGCGGTCCGCAACGCGGGCGCATCGTTGATGCCGTCCCCGGTCACGGCCACCACGTGGCCCAGGCTCCGCAGGGTTCGCACCACGCGATGCTTATGTTCCGGCGAGACCCGCGCGTAGATGGAGACCCGGCTCACCCGCTCCCGCAGGTCATCGTCGCTCATGCCCTCGAGGTCCGCCCCGGTGAGTACTGGATCCGCTGGCGCCGCGATGCCCAGCTCCGTGCCGACGGTGCGGGCCGTAGCCGCGTGATCGCCCGTGATCATCAGCACGCGGATGCCGGCGTCGCGGCACCCGGCGATGGCCTCACGGACACCCGCGCGCGGGGGATCTCGCATCCCCTGAAGGCCCAGGAACACCAGCCCCTGCGGGTCGTCCAGCCTGACGGGAACGGGATCGAGCGGCGAACGCCGGCTGTAGGCCATCGCCAGGACCCGGAGCCCGCTCGCGGCCATGTCCTGCGCCGCTCGCAACACCTCATCCGGGGCGATGGCGGCGACCTGGTTGTCGCGCATCATCTCGCTGCACATGGCCAGGACCCGCTCCGGAGCGCCTTTGACGAACAGGGCCGGCTGGCCATCCCAGCGGCAGATGGAGGCTGAGTATTGAAGGTCCGGCTCGAACGGCAGCGCGGCCTCGCAGGCGTACCTCCCCCGGACGTCCCCAGGTTCGATCTCCAGCCGGGCCGCGGCGGCGAGGAGCGCCGTTTCGGTGGGGTCGCCGACGCCCTGGTACGATCCGTCGGCCGTGCGGTAAAGGTCTGCCTCGCTGCTCAACACGCCGGCCAGCAGCGTCCGGTAGAGTGCATGGTGCTCGGCCACCGCGCTCGCGGTTGCGACCGCGGAGTCCGGCGGGCCGGTCTGGTCGCCGGCCGGTAGCACCCACAGCCGCCCGCCCGCCCAGATTCGCTGCACCGTCATGAGGTTCTCGGTCAATGTTCCGGTCTTGTCCGCCCCGATGACGGTGGTGCTTCCCAGCGTCTCGACCGAAGCCAGCCGCCGCACGATGGCGTTGCGCTTCGCCATCCGTCGCACCCCGCGCGCCAGCGTGATGGTGAAGGCCACCGGCAGCCCCTCGGGGACCGCGGAGACCGCCAGAGCGACGGCCACCAGGAACATGTCGCCCATGCCTCGACCGGCCAGACTCCCGAGGGCGAATGCCAACGCGGCCGATACGGCCACCACGATGCCGACGACCTTCCCGAAGCGTCCCATGCGCACCTGGAGCGGTGTCGCGCTCCGCTCCTCGGCCCGCATGTGCTCGGCAATGCCGCCCAGCTGGGTCGCCGCGCCGGTCGCAACCACGTAACCGCGGCCTCGGCCGCTTCGTACCAGGGTCCCGGCATACACCAGGTTTCCCCGGTCAGGCGTCGCGACGCCGGAGTCCAGCGGATCGGTGTGCTTGGTGACTGCGTCGACTTCACCGGTGAGGAGGGATTCGTCTACCAAGAGGGCCGTCACGCCGATCAGGCGAAGGTCCGCCGGCACTCGCGCCCCCGACTCGAGCAGGACCAGATCCCCGGGGACCAGCTCGCGACTTTCGACATCCCACTCGTGTCCCTCTCGCAGAACCCGGGCGTGCGGGGCGGCGAGACTCATCAGCGCGCGCACGGAAACCTCGGCCCGGTGCTCCTGTACGAAGCCGATCAGGGCGTTGAGCAAGAGCACCAGACCGATCACCGCCGCGTCCATGGCTTCGCCGATCGCCAGGCTGACCACGGCGGCGAACAGTAAGAGGTAGATCAGCGGGCTGGAGAACTGATGCAGCAGGGTGGCCAGACGCTTGAGCCGGGGAACCGAGGCCAGCTGGTTCGGCCCGTAGCGCGCCAGCCGCAGTGCTGCTTCTGCTTGCGTGATCCCGTGCGGGCCGGTGCCGAGCATCCGCGCCACATCGCCTGCCCCAAGAGCGTGCCACGGCTGGGCCGCCTGGGGGGTTACGGGCTGCTCGCTGCCGTCCATCGTAGGGGGCACGCTATCGCTCCGCCAACCGGGAAACAAGAAGGGCCCGGCTGTGCGCCGGGCCCCTGGGACTCTACGACGGTCGCTCGCTACACGTCGTAGTACAGGAAGAACTCGTACGGGTGGGGCCGCAACGCCATCGGCTCCACCTCCCGCTGGCGCTTGTAGCGGATCCACGTTTCGATCACGTCCGGCGTGAAGACGTCGCCTTCCAGCAGGAACGCGTGGTCCTGCTCCAACGCGTCCAGGACCTCGGCCAACCCGCCGGGCGTGTTCTTCACGAACCGCCGCTCATGGGGCTCCAACTCATAGAGGTCCTTGTCAATCGGCGCGGGCGGTTCGATGCGGTTCCGAATGCCGTCGAGTCCCGCCATCAGCATGGCCGCGAAGGCCAGGTACGGATTGCAGGACGCGTCCGGCGCCCGGAACTCGATGCGCTTGGCCTTGGGCGAGCGCGAGTACACCGGAATCCGGCAGATGGCGCTCCGGTTGCGCTGCGAATAGATCAGGTTGATGGGCGCTTCGTACCCGGGTACCAGGCGCCGGTAGGAGTTGGTGGTCGGGGCACACAGCGCCAGCAGCGCCGGGGCGTGCTTGAGCAACCCGCCAATGTAGAACCGCGCCATCTCAGACAACAGGCCGTACCCGTCCTGCGAGTAGAACAGGTTGCGGTCGTCCTTCCACAGGCTCTGGTGGACGTGCATCCCCGATCCGTTGTCCCCGAACAGGGGCTTGGGCATGAACGTGGCCGTATACCCGTGCGCGGCGCAGACGTTCTTGACGACGTACTTGTACATCATCATCTGGTCGGCCATACGCACCAGGGTGCCGAAGCGCATATCGATCTCCGTCTGCCCCGCCGTGCCGACCTCGTGATGGTGCACCTCGACATCGATGCCCGCTTGCTCCAGCGCCAGCATGATGCGGGAGCGCAGGTCCTGGAGCTTGTCCACCGGAGGTACCGGGAAGTAGCCCTCTTTGTGCCGCGGCCGGTGCGCCAGGTTGGGCGACCCGCCGTTCCGCCCCGAGTTCCAGATCCCCTCCTCGGCGTCAATGTGGTAGTAGCCCTCGTGCGCGTTTTGATCGAAGCGGACCGAGTTGAAGATGTAAAACTCGGCCTCCGGTCCCCAGTACGTGGTAGTGGCGACGCCGCTCTGCACCACATGCTCCTCTGCCTTCCGGGCGATGAACCGCGGATCGCGGTTGTATGACTCGCCGGTGACCGGATCGGCGATGTCGCACACCAGGGCGAGCGTGGGGACCTCCAGGCACGGGTCCATGAACGCCGACGCCGGGTCCGGGTGCAGCAGCATGTCACTCTCATTGATCGCCTGGAACCCGCGGATGCTGGAGCCGTCAAAGCCCAGCCCGTCCGTGAACATGCCGGATCGCAGTTCTTTCACGGGCAGGGAAAAGTGCTGCCAGGTTCCCGGCAGATCGGTGAACCGCACGTCCACCACCCGTGCGCCGGCCTTGTCAGCCATGCGTATGACATCGTCCGGGCCGGCGGAGGGGACATGGGATGGTGCGCCCGCGCGCGCCGTCGCGGGATCGGGCATGGTGGCGGTCATCTGACTACCTCCCTGGGGGTCAGGGTACTGAGGTCAGTGATGCGATTGGCTGGGCGGAACGGGTGGCAATTATAGGGCCACGGAAGCAAAGTGTCAACCAAATCGTGCAGCATGTGCACGACGATATAGACACATGTGCCACTTGTGCCATCAATGTGCAGTATGGTGCGGGAATGACGCACCAACTGCACAAGAATGTGCTACAGTATTACGATATTACTTATCATCAAACAGGGATGGTGGCGGCGTTGTACAGGAGCCGTTCCACGTCGGCCTCGTCAACGGCGTCGAAATGCTGGTAGAAGCGGCCGATCGCGCCGAACGGGTCCGGGACGTAGGGACAGACGACGTCGTCCGCCACCTGCCACAGGGCGGTGCACGCCTCCGGGGCTCCCACGGGCGCCGCTACCACTACCCGGGCCGGCTTCCTGTTCCGCACCGCATTTACCGCGGCATGCACGGTGGCGCCGGTTGCCAGGCCGTCGTCGACAATGATCACCGTCCGACCCTCCAGCGCAGGGCTCGGCCGCCCGCCCCGGAACAGACCTTCGCGGCGCCGTGCTTCGGCCATCTCTCTGGAGGTGACCCACTCGATCCAGTCAGGTCGGACCCCCAGGCTCTTGATGATCTCGTGGTTGAGATACTGGCCGCCGTCGGCCGTTACCGCGCCGATGGCCAGCTCGGGCGCACCCGGCGCCCCGAGTTTCCGGGCGATGACCACGTCCAGCTCGCCGTCCAAGGCGTGCGCCACCTCGGCCGCCACGACAACACCCCCGCGCGGGATGCCGAGAACCACCGGCGCGGACCCCTGGTACCGGCGCAGGTGGGTCGCCAACTCACGGCCGGCCTCCTGCCGATCGCGGAAGAGGGGGTAGTGTTCGTCCGCTGCGTATTCGCCTGACCATCTCACGGCGCTACCCTCCGCTGGAGTCCGATTCTACGAAACACCCTCCCCGGGAAAACCAGGGTGAACCGGGTGTGAAGGTATCACGCACGATGGGGCCCCGGCCTGTACGCCGGGGCCCCGGGAAAGGGACGAGGAGCGCCTATTTGATGGCGATCTTGCTCTTCACGGTCGGCTCGGCCTTGGGCAGGCGGATCACCAGGACGCCATCCTCAAACGTCGCCAGGACCTTGCCCTCGACCACGACCTTGGGGAGCCGGAGCGAGCGGACGAACTTCCCTTCCTCGCGCTCCTTCCAGATGTACTCCTCACCCTCCTCCTCCTTGCGGATCTCTCGCGTGCCGGACAGCGTGAGCACGTTGTTCTCAAGCGAGACGTCCATATTCTCCTTGTGGACGCCCGGGGCCTCGAGGCGCACGACGTACTCCTTGTCCGTCTCGGAGAGGTCCACCGACGGTGCCCAGGCCGTCTCGAAGACCTTGATCTCCGGGAACTCGAACGGACGCATCCAGTCCGTCGGTTTGAAGAACCGATCGAACACCCGGTCAATCTCGGTCCGGAACGGCGCCAGCGTCGGCGGGGCTTTCATCAGCTTCATATCTCCTCCTTTTCAGGTCGTCCCTATCCTAGCCCAACCCGCGTGAATGCTCCGTGAAACCAGATTGACGCCCGGTTCAAGCGCGCTTCAGGGCGATATCAGCCAGCCTTCACGCCTCCGCGGCGGTATTGCAGGCGTACCCTCCCTGGGAGGCGGTAATGGCAGCGCCCATCAAAGTCAGCGCCCGCAACCTAACGCTCGCGGCGACCGATGAAGCGGCGATTCTCCGAGCCGCGCGGAAGCTCGAGAGGTTCTACGACCGCATCGTGGGGTGCCGAGTGGTCGTCGAGGCGGAGCACAGGTACCCGTCCGGCCGCGACGTGTCCTACGCCGTACGCGTCGACGTGACGCTGCCCGGGACCGAGCTGGTCATTACCCATCAGTCTCACCGGGATCTGCTCACCGCCGTCCAGGAAGCATTCGATGCGGCGCAGCGCCGGGTGGAGGACTACGCCCGGCTGCAGCGGGGTGATATCAAGCGCCCGGCGGGACGCCCGGCGGGTCGCGTGACCAAGCTCTTCCCGTTGGAAGGGTACGGCTTCCTCGAGGCCGAGGACGGGCTGGAGATCTACTTCCACCGTAACAGCGTGCTGAAGGGCGGGTTCGACCGCCTGGAGATCGGCAGCCGCGTTCGATTTGTCGAGGAACCGGGGGACCGGGGGCCCCAGGCCAGCACAGTGGCGCTGCTCGGTCAACGGCGAAGGCGCGCTTCTATCGTGGCTTAAGCAAGGACGCCAGGGAGACCGAGACGGTTCTGGTGGGTGACTCCGCCAGCAGCGCACGGATGGTCGCCGTATCCGCTCTCCACGCGTCCAATCCGGCCGCCGCCAGACCGGCGAGAGCATCCGGGACGCCGGAACCGGATCGCCGACCATACACATCCGGATGGGCCACCAGGTAAGATCCGACCACTTCGATGGGGGCGTAGCGGATCACCAGGGGAACGTCCCGCACCAGGGTGATGCTGCGGGTGGTCCCCCAGCCGCTGGCGAGCGCCGTGACATCTCCGCTTCGGAGGTCCGGTGAGGCGTACGCGTGGACCCGTTCGGCCAATTCCAAGGCATCCTGGTTGGCCAGGCGCACACACCCGTGCGAGCCCGCCGTCCCGACGCTGGTCGGATCAGGAGTCCCGTGCAGGAAATACCGGTCGCGGAATTCGAGCTTCACCCGGCCCATGGGGTTGGTCGGCCCGGGCCGCATGACGGTGTCGGCTTGGGCCCACTCCGAAGGCGGCGGCACCCATACCGGATTCCACTCCACGCGCCGGATGTGGTAGGTGCCCAGCGGTGTCGGATGATCTGCGCCTCCCACGGCCACCCGGTATCGGCGCACCACCGCGGTTCCGTCATACACGTCGAGACGGAGCGCGGCCACGTTGAGCTCAAGGTGCAATCCGCTCACCGGCGCGGCGGCGATCGGCTGGTCGGCCATCGAGGGCGATGCCGGGTCCGCCACCATCGCCTCGGGCCCGATCGGTGCGGCCGCGGGCGTCGCACCACGGTGCGTGCAGGCCACGGCGACCGCCAGAAGGGCCCACCTTACGGGTAACCCAGCGCTTCGGGTCATGGCACCTTGAAGAGTCTCGCCGCCGGCATGAACCCATCATGAAGAGGCGCGTACGAAACGGTTCAGCATGGATTCACCCGCCTCCACCTATGGTTCCTCCAAGTCTTGCTGGGAGGTAATCATGGCAGGAACCTGGAAACCGGTCGTCGCCGGGGTTGAT
>DASWGV010000196.1:0-7820 GCA_036393515.1 Gemmatimonadales bacterium
CTGGTGTTGTGCAGCACCACCGTCGCTCGGCCGGCGATCCGTGACGTGGCCGGATCGAGACGGACAGCGATGGTGTAGTCGGTTCGGAGCTGCCAGTACGCCCGGCCCGGCCGGCCGGTGGAATCCCGTGTGCCGGCCGCAAAGGCGCGGCGGATGGAGTTGGTGAGCGGGATGTCCCGACGAATGGCGCGCTCCGGCCACGCGGGAGCCGTTTGGGCCGCCAGGTGGGCGGCTCCCATGAGCAGCGGGGCCAGTCCGGTCAGCCAGCGGATGGGCATGAGCGTCATGCAGGTTCCAGGATGGAGTGTGGTTGATCCGCGAGGACAATAGCGTCGGGGTCCCGGTACGGGGAAGGCGGACACGACCGCGTGACTACCGTGCGGACGGCCCAGGGTGCCACATTGCCCATTCATGGAAAACCCCGGCGTCGCCGCACTGTTCGACGAGATGGCCGACCTCCTTGAGCTGGAGGGGGCCAATGTGTTTCGGGTTCGCGCCTACCGGAACGCGGCCCGGGTCATCCAGGACCTGAGCCAGCCGCTCCGGGACCTCATGACGGAGACGCCCGAAGCGCTGGTAGAGCTGCCGGGGATCGGGAAGGACCTGGCCGGCAAGATTGGCGAGATCATCGAGACGGGCGGCTTCGAGGCGCACCGGACGCTGAAGGCCAAGTTCCCACCCGGGCTGCTGGACTTGCTCCGGCTGCCGGGCCTGGGCCCCAAGCGGGTCAAGCTGCTGTATGACGAGTTGAGCATCGGCTCGCTGGATGATCTCCGGACGGCCATCGCGCAGGACCGCCTGGCCGCCGTCCGCGGCTTCGGGGCCAAGTCGGTGGCGAAGCTCACCGAGCAGCTCGCCAAGATGGGCAGCACCGAGCGCCGCTTGCTCCTGGCCGACGCGGAGCAATGGGCCAACGGCGTGCTGGCCCACCTGCGCCAGGGAAAAGGGCTGGCGAAGGTGGAGGCCGCGGGCAGTTTCCGGCGACGCAAGGAGACCGTGGGCGATCTGGACATCCTGGTCGCCGCCGATGACGCGGGAAAGGCAGCCAAGGCCGTGCGGCGGTTCGTGGAGTATTCCGAGGTCGATGAAATCCTGGCACGCGGTGACACCAAGGCCTCCGTGCGACTCAAGCGGGGGCCCCAGGTAGATCTCCGGGTGGTGCGCCCCGAGGAGTGGGGCGCCGCGCTGTGTTATTTCACCGGCTCCAAGGCCCACAACATCGAGCTCCGGCGCATCGCGCAAGAGAAGGACCTCAAGCTCTCCGAGTACGGCGTCTTCAAGGGCGAGCGACGGGTGGCGGGCCGAACCGAGGAGGAGGTGTACCGAAAGCTCGGGCTGCGCTGGATTCCGCCCGAGCTGCGAGAAGCGAGAAACGAGATCGCCTGGGCCCGAGACGATCGGCTCCCGGTGCTGGTCCAGACCAGCGACATCCGCGGCGAACTGCACGCCCACACCGACGCCACGGACGGCAAGGCCTCACTCGAGGATATGGTGGACGGCGCCAAGCGGTTGGGCTACCAGTATCTCGCCATTACCGATCACTCCCAGCGGGTCACCATGGCGCTCGGCCTCGACGCCAAACGGCTGCGAGACCAATGGCGCAGCATTGACGCGCTGAACGCGCGCCACAAGGGCTTCACGGTCCTCAAGTCCATCGAGCTGGATATTCTGGACGACGGCCAGCTGGACTTGCCCAACGACGTGCTGTCCGGAGCGGATTACGTGGTGGCCTCACTCCACTATGGAGCGAGCAACCACGCGGCCGACAACACCCGACGCTTGGTCCGCGCCGCGCAGCATCCTCAGGTGGACGCCCTGGGTCACCCCACCGGCCGGCTGCTCAACCGGCGGGACCCGTATCCCCTGGACACCGACGAGCTCCTCGCGGCCTGCGCGGGCGAAGGGTGCTTGCTGGAGCTGAACGGGAGCCCGGAGCGCATGGACCTGCCGGACCATCTGGCCATCGCCGCCGCCGAGCGGGGCATTCTTCTGGTCTGCTCCACCGACAGCCACGCCGTGCACCATCTGGCGTACATGAAGTACGCCGTGGACATCGCGCGAAGGGCGGGGCTCAACCAGGAACAAGTGGCGAATACCCGGGAGGTCGGGGAATTCACGAACGCGTTGAAGCGGGGGCGGTAACCGACCAGGTGTCCCCGTTTCCTGGCAGCCAACGCCCCTCCGCGTCGCCTGTCATCGCCCGTCCGTGGCCGGTCGTCTCTGCGCGTCCTTGGTCAGCACCCGACCCGGTAACGCCCACGTGGGCTTCCCCTCCTCCACCACCAGCTGGCCGTTGATCCACACATAGTCAACGCCCTCCGAGTACAGGTGCGGCTCGAAGAAGGTGGAGCGGTCACGGATGCGCTCGAGATCAATCACCAGGACGTCCGCGAAATAGCCCTCGTGGACCATGCCGCGTTCCTTGAGCCCCAGAATCTGCGCCGGGAGCGAGGTGGACGAGCGGATGGCGCTCTCGACGCTCAGCGCCCCACGGTCGAGGGCATAGCGCCGGATCTTGCGCGGGAATGTTCCGTAGAACCGAGGATGGGTAAACCCGTCCTCCGGCAGGGCGATCCCGCCGTCCGTGGCCGTGGCCACCCAGGGCCGCCCGGCGTACGGCTCGATATCGTACTCGGACAACGAAAGCCCACGCAGCCGCGCGCCGCCGGCGCGATCCGCCGACCCGCGGAGCTGGACCTGGATGGCGGCCTCCACCGGCGTCAGTTGCCAGGCCGACGCCACATCGCGCAGATACTTGCCCGCCATGGTGGAGTCACGATACTCGAGAATGAGGACCCGCTCCGCCCCGCCGCGCCGGCGAATCTCGTGCGCGATGTCCTGGCGCACCTTCCGCGCGCCGGCGGAATCGGCCAGGGCGCGCCGGAGCGCCCCAGCGTAGTCTCTGGTCCCTCCGCGTCCCCCCTCGCCTCCACTCACCTCGGCGAATACCCAACCGGGAATCAGCACCGTGCTCCCGTCGCTGCCGGTCGTCTCGTAGGGATACTGGTCCGCCCACACCCGCACGCCGCGCGCACGGGCTTCCTCGATCAAGCGGATGACCGTGGCACTGCTCCCCCAGTAGTGGGCGCCCTTGGCCTTGATGTGGCTCGCCACCACAGTGGCACCGGTCCGCTCCCCGATCTCGATGGTCTCAGACACCGCGTCGAGCAGCGTGGGAGGGCCGGGTGGGTCCTGACTGGGCCAGTACCACATCGGGTCGGACCCTTCACTCCGCTCGTGCGAGATGTAGACGCCGTTGAACGGGACGATCTCTTCGGCCAAGGCGACGACTTCGTCGGTGGTGCTCCAGCGCCCCGGCACATACTCCAGCCCGGCCGACAGACCCCAGGCACCCTCGCCCATGCCCTGGCGCACCAGGTCGCGCATCCGGGCGATTTCGTCGGCGGTGGCCACGCGGCGGAAGTCGGTGCCCATGACGCGCTGGCGCACGCTCCCGTGTCCCACCAGCAACATCGCATTGGGACCGATGCTGCCGCGCTCAAGGTCCGAGCGCTGCTGCGCGATGGGCCAGGGGGACCGTCCGTCCTGATTGACCACGACGGTGGTGATGCCCTGCGTGACCAGGTTCGGGGCCGCCCGACGCTGCGCGTTGGCGTCTCGGAGACCACCTGAACTGCGGGCGCCGTCGTCCGCATGGGAGTGGAGATCGACGAACCCCGGGACGACCGCCTTGCCGCGCGCCTCGATGACCCGGGCGGCCGAGGCCCCGTCCAGCCGGCCCACCGCCACGATCCGGTCGCCGCGAATCCCCACATCGGCCCGGAACCACGGGTTCCCCGTCCCATCCAGGACCTGCCCGCCCCGGATCAAGACGTCGAAACGCTCCTGGCCGGCGGCGGGGGCGGCCAGGGTGATGAGGCACAGCCAGACGATCAGGTACATGGAGATGAACTCCCTCGTGGGACGGGCAGGGACAATATGCCACTTTCGCCGTTCCGGGGTGCACCCGGCGCTCGGCCCCCGACCCCCGGCCACTGGCCCCGGGCCGCTGGCCCTCGGGATCGGCAAGCGTTAGGATTGAGGCGGGCTCGTCCCCGGTCAACCTCATGCGCTTACGCCGTTGTCTCGTGCCGGCTGTCGCCCTGCTCGCCGCGGCCTGGATCAGCAGGCCAGCAGTGGCCCAGGGGACAGCGACGCTGTCCGGCCGAGTGACCGCGGCCACCACGGGCGAGCCCTTGCTCGGCGTCCAGATCATCGTCACCGGAACCAGGCTCTGGACGCTGTCGAATACGGAGGGGCAGTTCAGCCTCGTCGGCCTGCCGCCCGGCCGCCATGTCGTCGAGGTTAAACACGCCGAACGCGCTCCACTGGCGTTCCCGTTGCTCTTTGAGCCCGGGAAGAACGTGGAACTCTCGGTCCGCCTGGAAACCGGCTCCGTGGCCCTGCCCGAGCTGTTGGTGGAAGGGCGCAACCAGCCCGCGGTCAAGATGACCTCGTTTTTCCAGCGCAAGAGTTCCGGCCAGGGCTATTTTGTCACGCGCGATGACATCGAGAAGCGAGCCCCGCGCATCCTGACGGACCTGCTGCGTCTGGTCCCGGGCCTCCGGATCAGTTGCGATTTCGGCAAGTGCACGGCCCAGTCCTTTCAGGAGGCCCGCCGGATCATGGGCGGGTGCCCCATCCAGTATTTCCTCGACGGCCTCCCCTTCCTCGGCGACATTGACGACATGACGCCGGATCAAGTGGAAGGCATCGAGATCTACCGGGGCTCCGCCAGCATTCCGCCGGAGTTCAACCGTGGTACCGCGCTGTGCGGTGTGATCGCGATTTGGTCACGCGTGCCGGGACGGTGATCAGCCAGTCAGTGCCGTTCATCCCCTTTGAGCTGGAACGTTGGCAAAGCAGGTGGGAGAACCGCGTCCGGTTCAACCTCGCCGAGAGCGGAGTGCATCCCCTTTCCGTGAAGGACCTGCTGGACCTGTCGGGCGGCGACCTCAGCCGGATGGCGAGGGTGCCGCTGGGCTACAGCCAGGGGAACGGGACGGACGAGCTGCGCGACGCGATCGCCGCGCTGTATCCGGGGGCCACCCGCGACCACGTGCTGGTCACCACGGGAAGCGCCGAGGCCAACTTCATCGCGTGCTGGGCCCTGCTCCAGCCGGGCGACCGGGTGGCGATCCTGACGCCCACGTACATGCAGACCTGGGGGCTGGCCCGGAACACTGGAGCAGATGTGGTTTCGGTCCCGCTCGATCCCGCGCGGGGATGGGAGCCGGACCTCGAGGCGCTGCGGCGGGCGGTCACGCCGGGTACGCAGCTGGTGGTGGTGACCAACCCGAACAACCCATCGGGCCATATCCTCTCACCGGCCGCCCGCCAGGCCATTCTGGCGCAGGTGCGCGCAGCGGACGCCTGGTTGCTCGCCGACGAGGTCTACCAGGGCGCGGAGCGGAACGGACAGACCACACTGTCCTTCTGGGGCCACTACGACAAGTTGCTGGTGGTGAACGGGCTCTCGAAGGCGTACGGCCTGCCCGGCCTGCGTATCGGCTGGATGGTGGGGCCGCCCGAGACCGTCGAGGCGCTCTGGCGCCGGCACGACTACACGGTGATCGGGCCCAGCCCGTTGTCCGACTTCCTGGCCCGTGAGGCCCTGCGGATCCGCGACCGGATCCTGGCGCGGACGCGCGGGATCCTGAACGCCAATTATCCGATTCTAGAGCGTTGGCTCCGCGCCTTCGGCCCACTGTTCGAGTGGGACCCCCCGGAAGCGGGGGCGATTTGTTTCGTCCGCTACCGGCACCGTCTGGCCGCGCTCGATCTGGTCGAGCGGGTGCGCGCTCAGCACGACATTCTGCTGGTTCCCGGCGAGCACTTCGACATGCCGGGATATTTGCGGCTGGGTTTTGGCAACGAGGCAGGTGAGCTAGAGGCGGCGCTGGCCGAATTGCAGGGGGCGTTCAAGGAACTGGTGACTGACTAGCAGGATGCGGGGAAAGGTCCGCGGCCTGCAGTACGCGGGTAGACGGGCCCATGGTCCCTCGCTCCCTCGCGGCCCGGTACCTCCCGCCGTAACTTGGCGCTCCACAATCGTAACGGCACGCTAAGCCCCGAGGACCTCCATGACCCCCGGCACTACCCTGCTCTTCCTGCTTTCCGCCGGCCTTCTTTCCGTGGCCTCTGCCCAGACGGTGGATTCCACGTATTTCAGCCTGCTGGAGTGGCGCAACGTGGGCCCCTCCCGCGGCGGCCGAGTGGTGGCGGTGGCGGGCGACCCGCGCGACCGGATGACGTTCTACCAGGGCACCACCGGCGGCGGCGTGTGGAAGACCGAGGACGGCGGGATCAACTGGGACAACGTCTCGGACGGCTACTTCCAAACCGGCTCGGTGGGAGCGATCGCGGTATCCGCCTCCGATCCGCGTGTGGTGTACGTCGGCATGGGCGAGGCCTGTTTCCGCGGGAACTCCACCCACGGAGACGGCATGTACCGCTCAGGCGATGGGGGCGCCACGTGGACCCACGTGGGGCTGGCACCCACGCGGCAGATTGGCCGGGTGGTGGTGCATCCCACGGATCCCAACCTGGTGTATGTGGCGGCGCTGGGGGATGCCTGGGGACCCAGCGCTGAGCGCGGGGTCTATCGCAGCAGGGACGGCGGCGGGACCTGGGAGAAGATTCTCTACGGGGACGAGAACACCGGCGCCATTGACATCGTGTTCGATCCCTCGAACCCGCTGGTGCTCTACGCCTCCCTGCTCCAGCTCAGGCGTTTCCCCTGGGGATTCACCAGCGCCGGGCCCGGCACCGGACTCTTCAAGACCACGGACGGCGGGGACAATTGGACCGAGATCACCGCCAATCCCGGCCTGCCCGATGGTCTCAAGGGAAGGATCGGCATCACTGTCTCTCCCGCCGATCCCAACCGGGTGTGGGCCATCATTGACGCCGAGCTGGGGAAGAAGGGTGTGTTCCGCTCGGATGACGCCGGGGCCACCTGGACCCGGACCAACGAGGACGCCAATCTCACCCAGCGTCCCTGGTATTACCACCACATTGTGGCGGACCCGAAAGACCGCAACACGGTCTACGTGCTCAACGTGCGGTTTTGGAAGTCCACCGACGGCGGCACCACGTTCCGCGGGGTGACCGCGCCGCACGGCGACAATCACGATCTATGGATTGACCGGGACGACCCGCGCCGGATGGTGCTGGGGCATGACGGCGGCGCGTCGGTGAGCATGAACGGCGGCGCGTCGTGGTCGGACATCCTGAACCAGCCCACGGCGCAGCTCTACCACGTGGTGACGGACAGCAGGACGCCTTATCGCCTGTACGCCTCGCAGCAGGACAACACCTCCATCTCCGTGCCCAGCCGGTCCGACTTCGGGAGCATCACCATCGAGGACTGGTACACGGTTGGCGGCGGCGAGGACGGCTACATCGCGGTGCGGACGGACAATCCGGACATCGTATATGCGGCGGATCACCACTGGCTCTTCCGCTACGACCATAGGACCAAGCAGGTGCGGGACATCTCGCCCAACCCGGAGACCCATTACGGCTGGGGTTCGGCGAACATCAACTACCGCTTCTGGTGGACCTATCCCGTCATGACCTCGCCACACGATCCCAACGTCCTGTACGCGGGATCGCAGGTGGTGCATCGGACTCGGAACGAGGGCATGAGCTGGGAGGTGATCAGTCCCGATCTCACCCGGCACGATCCCCGGACGCTGGAGACCACGCCCAGCTACACCAATCCCCAGGTGGAGGAATACTGGGGGCCCATTACGCGCGAGGCGTATGGCCCGGAGTGGTATGCCACGGTGTTTGCGCTGGCCGAGTCGCCGGCGCAG
>DASWGV010000197.1:0-7478 GCA_036393515.1 Gemmatimonadales bacterium
TGCACTGGACCGTAGGCCGTCGTATCGGGGCCGGCTTCACCATCGGCCTGGGACTGGTGGTGCTGGTGGCGATCCTGGGCGTTCTGGCGCTGCGCGGCGCGGCGAGCGCGCAGCGGGCAGCCCTGGACCAGGAACGGCGGACCCTGGTGCCCGCGCTCACCGCCCTGTCGGATCTCCGGCGCTCGGCCGGCGCATACTTCGTCTACCTGGCCCTGCGCCAGGATGAGGAGCTCCGCGACCGGGACAGCACCATGGCGGCCAGCCGCGCGGCGCTGGAGGGACTGCGAGACGCGGCCCCCACCGCGGAGGCGCGGAGCATTTGGACCGATGCTCTGGCGCAGTTGTCGCAGTGGGACGCGGATGCCCGAGCCTCCATCGCCGCCCTACGTGCCGGCCGGGACGCCGAGGCGGTGCGCCTGCGGGACAGTCAGGTCATTCCGGGGCGAGAATCGGCGGCCTCTGTGATCCGGCGCGGCATCGCGCTGGCCGAAGCCCACACCGACAGCGTGGCCCTCGCCGCGGCGCGCACCGAGACGCGGATGCAGTGGGTCCTGGTTGCCGGCGGCGTGCTGGCGCTCTTGACCGGTGCCATCTCGGCGGTGGTCCTGAACCGGGCGGTGAGCGGGCCGTTGCAGGAGACCACGGGGGTCCTGGCGTCGAGCGCGGCAGAAATTCTCGCCGCCACGACCCAGCAGGCGTCGGGCGCCAGCGAGACCTCGGCGGCGGTGGCCGAGACCGTGGCGACGGTGGACCAGGTGGCGCAGACCTCCGAGCAGGCGTCCCAACGCGCCCGTTCCGTGGCCGATTCGGCCCAGCGCGCAGCGGAGATCGGCAAGGCCGGGCGGCGAGCGGTGGACGATTCCACCGCGGCCATGGCGGCGGTGAAGGAGCAGGTAGAGTCCATTGCCGAGAGCATCCTGGCGTTGGCCGAGCAGGCCCAGGCCATCGGCGAGATCATCGCCTCGGTCACGGACATTGCGGAGCAGACCAACCTGCTGGCGCTCAACGCCGCGGTGGAGGCGGCGCGTGCGGGGGAGCAGGGTCGCGGCTTTGCCGTGGTGGCTGGGGAGGTCAAGAGCCTGGCCGAGCAGTCCAAGAAGGCCACGGTGGAAGTGCGGCGGATCCTGGGCGATATCCAGCGGGCCACCAGCGCCGCCGTGATGGCTACGGAGCAAGGCACCAAGCAGGTGGCCTCCACCGCGCAGCAGGTGACGGCGGCCGGAGAGACCATTCGCGCCCTGGCCGAAGCGGTGGCGGAAGCGGCCCAGGCCGCGGCGCAAATCGTCGCCTCGGCGGGACAGCAGGCGGCCGGCATCGGGCAGGTGCGGCAAGCCATGGGCAACATCCACCAAGCAACCCAACAGAGCCTGGCCTCCACCAAACAGGCCGAGCGCGCCGCGCAGGACCTGAACGCGCTGGGCGGCAAACTGCTGGAGCTGGTGGGCGGCGACCGCCGGCCGGAGGCACGCTAGCGCGGTCCAACAGGATGGGAGAGGCGCCATGCATTGGACGGTGAGTCGGCGGATCGCGGCTGGGGTCGCGGCCGGACTGGCCCTGGTGGTCGCGGTCGGCGTGATCGCGACTATCGCGTTGCGCGACGCCACGCAGGCGTACGAAACGGCGCTGGACTACGAGCAACGGCAGCTTCTCCCCGCCGTGCGGTCGGAGGTGGATTTCCGGCGCGCGGTCACGGAATTCGTCGGCTTTCTGGCCGAGCCGCACGAGGAGATCCTCCGGAGCCGCGACAGCTCCTACGCCATCGCGCGCGGGTACGTGGAGCAACTGGGGGCGGCGGCAGAGACACCCCAGGCCGGGGAGGCGTGGAGGGCCGTGCTCACCGACATGACCCAATGGGACGAGGCCTCCCGCGCCGCCATCAACGCCGCGCGCGCCGGACGCCGGGCGGAGGCGCTGAGCATTCGGGATGGGCGCGCCGTGCCCGCTCGCACCGCCGCGGCACGGGCCCTGCGCCAGCAGCAGGAGCAGGTGGAGAACCGGGCGGCCGCGATCGTGCGGGAAAGCCAGGCCACCGTGGCGGGGCTGCGGAGCACGCTGCTCCTAACCGCCGTGTTGGCCGTGGCCGTGGGTGTCGTGGCGGGCGCGCTGCTCAACCGCGCGGTGAGCGCGCCCCTCAAGGAGACCACCGGCGTGCTGGCCTCCAGCGCGGCGGAGATCCTGGCGGCGACCACGCAGCAGGCGTCGGGCGCTAGCGAGACCTCGGCGGCGGTGGCGGAGACCGTGGCCACGGTGGACCAGGTGACGGCCACGGCGGAGCAGGCCGCCCAGCGCGCCAGGGAGATCGAGCGATCCAGCCGGACGGCCCTGGACGCGTCGGTGGCCGCCATGAACGACGTGAAGCAGCAGGTGGAATCCGTAGCCGAGAGCATCCTGGCGCTGGCCGAGCAGGGTCAGGCCATCGGGGACATCATCGCCTCGGTGACGGACATCGCGGAGCAGACCAATCTGCTGGCGCTCAACGCGGCGGTGGAAGCAGCCCGGGCCGGCGAGCAGGGCCGCGGGTTCGCGGTGGTGGCCGGGGAGGTGAAGAGCCTGGCCGAACAATCCAAGAAAGCCACCGGCGAGGTGCGGCGCATCCTGGGCGAGATCCAGCGGGCCACCAGCGCAGCCGTGATGACCACGGAGCAAGGCACCAAGCAGGTCGCCGCCACCACCCGGCAGGTCACCGAGGCGGTAGGCGGGACCGCGCAAGCGGCCGCGCAGATCGTGGCGTCGGCGGGTCAACAGGCGGCCGGAATGACGCAGATCCGGCTGGCCATTGGGAACATCCGCGAGGCGACCCAGCAGAACCTGGCCTCCACCAAACAGGCCGAACGCGCCGCGCAGGACCTGAACGCGCTGGGCGGCAAGCTGCTCCACCTCGTGGGCGGCGACCGGCACCAGCCGGCGCGCGGCGTGTCGTCGTGAACAAGGACCAGCTGGCCGCGCGGCTCCGAGCCACATTTCTCCTCGAGTTGGACGACCACGTCCGCGCCACCAACGCGAGTCTCCTGGCGCTGGAGGCGGGGCCCGGGCAGCCGGAGCATCTCAAGGCCTTGTTCCGTGCGGTCCACACCCTGAAGGGCGCCGCGCGAGCGGCTGGCGTCGCCATAATCGAGGAAGCCTGTCACGCCCTGGAGACCAGGCTCGCTCCAGCCCGCGACGGGAAGCTGGCGCTGGGGCCGCGGGAGTTCCCCCTGCTCTTCGCGGCGGCCGACGCGTTGGCGGACGCCGGCGCCCGGCTGCGGAAGGGTGAGGACCTCACGGAATCGCCGCTCTCGGCGCTGCGCGACCGCTTGAACGCGTCGCCGGCGACACCCCGCCGTCGCAAGGCAGCGGTCGCCCCCGGGCCGCCACCCACGGAACCCTCGTTCACCAGCGAGCGCGCGGACAGCCAGGTGCGGGTGGACGCCGAACAGCTCGACCAGCTCCTCGCCTCGACGGCGCAGCTGCTGTTGGCCGGGGGACGGGTGGCAAACCGGCCGGAGGAGCTGGAAGCCCTGCATGCGGCGGTGGTACGTGGAGCCACGGTGTGGAGCCGCACCGGCCGGCGGTTGCGGGTCGCCCTGGAGCGGGCGGGCGCGCCGCCGGCACTGGGCGAGGCGGCAACGGAGATGGAGAAGGACCTCCGCCAGCTGGTTCGGGAAACCAGCCGGTTGGCGGCAGCCGCGGCGGGGGACGCGCGCGCGGTCACCTACGCCACCGCCGAACTGGCCGACCGGGTGCGCCGGCTGCGCATGCGCCCGTTCGCCGAGGCGTGTGAGGCCCTGCCGCGGGCGGTCCGGGACCTCGCGGTCACGGCGCGCAAGGAAGTGGACCTGGAAATCCTGGGCGGCGACGTGGCGCTGGACCGGGCGGTGCTGGACGCGCTGCGCCCCGCCCTGCTGCACCTGGTGCGGAACGCGGTGGATCACGGCGTCGAGCCGCCGGCGGAGCGGGCGCGGAAAGGAAAATCCCGTCGCGGGCGGGTCACGGTTGCGGCGGCGCTCCGGGGGGATCGGGTGAGCGTGCGCGTGTCGGATGACGGCGCGGGGCTCGACGTCAGAGGCATCAGGACCCAGCTGGAGCGCGGGGGCGTGCCGGTCCCGCCGGAGGATCACGAGGCGGTGCGCGCCCTGTTCCAGGGCGGCATCTCCACCCGCGCGGAGGTGACGGCCCTGTCCGGCCGGGGCGTGGGCCTGGACACGGTGCGCGAGGCGGTGGAGCAGGTGCGCGGAAGCGTGGACGTGACCTGGGTGCCGGACCAAGGCTCCACCTTCACGCTGGCGTGCCCGCCCACGCTGGCCACCATCCGCGCGCTGCTGGCCGCCGTGGGGGCGCAGTTGGTGGCCCTGCCCACCACCCATGTCGAGCGCTGCCTGCGTCTGGCGCCGGAAGAGATCAAGCACGCGGATCGTCGAGCCGTAATCGCCACGCCGGACGGACCGGTGCCCCTGGTGGCGCTGGCGGGGCTCCTTCCCCCGCTGGTGGAGCGGCCGGTGGCCGGTCCCATCAGCGCCGTGCTGCTGCGAGCCGGCGCGCGGCGTCTGGCCGTGGCGGTGGACGAGCTGGTGGCCGAGCAGGAAGTGGTGCTACGCGCCGTGGGGCGCCGCCGCGAGGCGTACCCGCACTTGAGCGGCGCCGCGGTCCTTCCCAGCGGCCGCGTGGTGCTGGTGCTCAACCCGGTGGCCATACTCGACGCAGGCCTGGGCGCCGGCGCCGGGCCGGGACTCACCGTGGCGGAACCTCAAGCGACGGGACCGGTGAGGCGGCGGATCCTGGTGGTGGACGATTCCATCACCACCCGCACGCTGGAGCAGAGCTTGCTTGAGGCCGCGGGCTATGACGTGCTGACAGCGGTGGACGGGGCGGACGGATGGAAAGTGCTCCAGGAGCACGGCTGTGACCTGGTGGTGGCGGACGTGGAGATGCCGCGGATGGACGGGTTCCAACTGTGTGAGGCCATCCGGACGTCCAAGCGTTTCAAGGAGCTGCCGGTGCTGC
Source organism: Gemmatimonadales bacterium (assembly GCA_036393515.1). Lineage (GTDB taxonomy): Bacteria > Gemmatimonadota > Gemmatimonadetes > Gemmatimonadales > GWC2-71-9 > JACQHC01. Next base: position 4,981 of record DASWGV010000197.1, read on the forward strand.
TGGTGACGGCCCTGGAGTCGCCGGAGCACCGGGCGCGCGGGCTCGAAGTCGGCGCGGACGCCTACCTCGGCAAGTCCAGCTTTGACCAGGAGCATTTACTGGACACCATCACCCGGCTGTTGGGATAGACGCCTTGCCATGATCCGCGTCGTGGTCGCCGAAGATTCACACACCGCGCGCCAGCTGCTGGTGGAAATCTTGGAGAGCGACCCGGAGATCCGGGTGGTTGGCCAGGCGGCGAACGGCGTGGAGGCGGTGGACCTCACCGCGCGGCTCCGGCCGGACCTGGTGGCCATGGACGTCCACATGCCGCAGCTCGACGGCCTGGAGGCCACCAAGGAAATCATGGTGAAGGCTCCCACGCCCATCGTCATCGTCTCGTCCAGCGTGAGCGGCCGCGAGGTAGAGCTGTCCCTCAACGCCATGCGCGCCGGGGCGCTGATGGTGATGGCCAAGCCGGACGATCCCCGCTCGGCGCGGTTCGACGGGCGCCGGGCGGAGCTGCTGGCCATGGTGAAGGCCATGGCGCAGGTGAAGGTGGTGCGCCGCTGGCCCGTGCGCGCCACCGCGGCGGCGGCCGCGCCGGGCGCTCGGGTGAGCCGGCCGGGCCCGCGCGCATCTGCGCGCCTGGTGGCCATCGCCGCATCCACCGGGGGGCCCGCCGCACTCCAGCAGATTCTCTCGAGTCTTCCGCGGGACTTTGGCCTGCCGATCCTGGTGGTCCAGCACATGGCAGCAGGATTCATCCAGGGGCTGGCCGACTGGCTGGGCGGGAACTGCAACCTCCGCGTGACGGTAGCCCGGCACGGTGAGCGACTGGCGCCCCGGACGGTCTACCTGGCGCCGGACGACCGGCAGCTGGGCGTCACCGCGGAGGGCCGGATCGTCGTGGTGGATGAACCGGCGGTTGGCGGGTTCCGCCCATCCGCCACCTATCTCTTTCAGTCGGCCGCGCGGGCCGCGGGGAGCGCGGTGGCAGCCGTGATTCTCACGGGCATGGGCGCGGACGGCGTGGCAGGGCTCAAGGACGTGAAGGCCGCCGGCGGCGTCGTGCTGGCGCAGGACGAGGCCACGTCGGTGGTCTATGGCATGCCCCGCGAGGCGGTCGGCGCGGGGGTGGTGGACGCGGTGCTCCCGGTGGAGGAGATCGCCGGGCGTCTGCTGGCGCTCGCGCCCGGAGCCGGCGTGCCCACGGACGTGCAGGATGGCTGAGAAGAAACCCCGAGCGGCGCGGGCGCGAGGCGGTCGCGCCGCGCGGGGCGCCAGGATTCTGCTGGTGGAGGACAGCCCCACCTATCGGGAGCTGGCGACCCTGCTGCTGGAAGCCGGCGGTCACACCGTGATCGAGGCGCCCACGGCCGAGGAGGGTCTCCGGTTAGCGCGCGAGGCGCCACCCGACATGATCGTGATGGACACCAACCTGCCCGGCATGGACGGGTTTGGCGCCGTCCGGGAGTTGAAGCGGGACGCACGGACCCGGCATATCCCGGTGGTGGGTCTGACGGCAGACCGGATCTGGGATGAGGAGCAACGGGAGCGCGCGCGCGCCGCCGGGTTCGACCAATATGCCGAAAAGCCGGTGGACCGGGAGGCGTTCCGCGAGTTGCTGCGGCCGTTCCTCTGATAGAACGCCTCCGAGAATCTGCGGCCATGGGCAGCCGTCATTCCATGGGTAGATTTGTCGGACGCATTCTCAATGTAGGCCGGCGAAAAGGCATAGGCAAAAAGAAACCGCGGCGGTGGCGAATGTTCGGCCTTCCCATGGAAATCGTCGGGCCGGTCATCGGGTTCGGCTCGATCATCATGTTCGTGTCTGCCGGGATCGTGATGGTGCGATTCTTCACATCCAAGATCCCCCACCCCGACGCGAAGTCCCGCCTGGAGGACGCCGAGCGGACCCAGATGCTGGAGGACATTCAGCTCCGTCTCGGCGAGTTCGATCAGTTGACTCAGCGGGTCGGCGAACTGGAAGAGCGGGTCGACTTTACCGAGCGCCTTCTCGCCAAGCAGCGCGAGGGGCAACGGCTGGAGCCACCTCGGGAATAGGCCCGAGCTTAGGGCGGCATCGAGGGGATAAGCCGGGCGCTCCGGCAAACAACTCCTCGAGCTCGATTCCCATCTCCGGCGCGTCCGGCGCCACCTTCCACATGATCCGCTCCTCGGTACCCCAGGTGATGTCGGCGGGGGAGAAGAGGACCAGCGCGAGGTTTTTGTGCCCGTCCAGGTACAGCGACAACCGCACGTGCAGGCGACCGGCGACGACCTGATGCCAGACGCGGGGGACCGGGCTCACCAGCAGCTCGCCGTGAACCAGCTCGTACCGGTTCCCGTCGTTGGGGAACGCCAGGACCTCCTCCACGGTGTAGCGCCGGGCCGTGTCGGGCATGCCCATAGTATGAGTACTCCTTGGCCGGGGCGGCAAGCGGGATGCACGGGCAATCCTAGGTGGTGCCAACGCCAGGCGGGCATCGTTTCATCGCAGGCTGTACCAATCAAAC
>DASWGV010000198.1:0-17774 GCA_036393515.1 Gemmatimonadales bacterium
CTTGATCCCCAAGGCCGAGGGCGCTATCGGGGACGACCACATCGTGGGTGAGCTGGGCGAGGTATTGCTGGGCAAGGTGACCGGCAGGGAACAACCCGAGGAGATCACCTTGTTCAAGTCCTTGGGGCTCGCCGTGGAGGATCTCGGCGCCGTGCAACTCATCTACACCAAGGCCGCAGAGCAGGGAGTGGGAACCTGGGTGGAGCTGGGTGGCGGACGGCATGAAGGCGCGTGATCAGCAACGATTTGCTCTATTGCGCCGTGATAGCGAAGGCTTCCCTTATCCCCCCGCCGGCTCTATCCCCACACGGATCCCTCGCCACTTCCCCTGCCGGAACCGCAAGACGCTTAGCGCGCACCGCGTCGCATGCCCGATCAGAATCGCCAGCCAGATATCCGCCGGCCGTAAGCCCCGCGTTGCCTGCAAGACCGCGCACATGCCCAGCGGCACCACAATCTGCGACAAGATGGAGATGTAGAGCGGACTCTTGGTGTCTCCGGTCCCCTGGAGCCCACCGGTGTACGTGAGAGCCACCGTGATAAACAGGCCGGACACGCTCAGGAACCCGAGCAGTTGCACGCCGATCCCGGTGACCGCGGGGTCATTCATCCCGAACACCGCGAGGAGTTGCCGTGGGATCAGCAGGAACAACGCTCCGATCACCGCCGCGACCGACAGTCCAATCCGGGACGCCGCGTGCACCGCTTGCGCCGAGCGATCCGGATGGCCCGCCCCCAGGTTCTGTCCGGCCACCGCGGCCGCCGCTCCCATCAACCCCACCGAGGTCCAGGTAATAAAGGAAAAGAGCTCGGTATACCCCACCGCGTAGGCTGCCTGCGCTTCGGCGCTCCGCTCCAGCGAGCCGATAAACCGGAGCAGGAACACGCCCCCGATGTTCATGGCGATCCCTTGAAGGCCGGTCGGCAATCCAAACCGGAACAGGGCGCGGATGATGGCCCAATCCGGCTTCCAGTCCATGGTGCGTTGCAGGACCACGACCAGGCGGCCGGAGAACAGCAGGTAGATCGCGATCAAACTCACCACCCAGCCGGCGATCACTGTCCCCAACGCCGCCCCCGCGGCCCCGAGCCGGGGTATGGGTCCCAGGCCGGGGATGAGGATCACGTTCAGCACGATGTTCAGCACCGTGAGCCCGATCCCCAGGTTCAGCGGGGTCCGCGCGTCGCCGGCAGACCGCAGCGCGCCGCCGACCATGAAGAACATCATCATGCCGAAGCTGGCCACGAACATGATGCGGAGATACGGCAGGGCCTGCGCCTGCACCGCAGGCTCGGCGTGCACCATGCCCAGGAGCGTGGGTGACAGCAGGTACCCCAGCGGAGCCAGGAGACCGAACGACATCCCTACCAGCGTGAGAAAAGCCTGGTAGACCGTGCGGTTCACCTTCGCCGGATCGTTGGCCCCGGCAAAGCGCGCCACCAGCACGCCCATACCGGTGAAGACCGAGACGATGAACACAATGACCACCAGAAAGATCTGCCAGGCCACACCGATGGCCGCGTTTCCGGTGTAACCCACGAAGTGACCCACCATGATGTGGTCGATCACGCCCTGCAACCCGGCAATCAGGTTCTGGAGCATGGTGGGCCAGGCGATCTTCCAGACCGCGGAAGCGATTGGGCCTTCCACAATCGAGCGGTCGAACTGCCTGGCTGGTCGGGAGGGCCCGGACATGGGGTTTGAGAATCATCAGGCGGGACGCTTTATTCAAGCGGGCGTGCAACGCTTTACAGAATCCCCACATCTAACGAGGGAATCCTCCCCGGGGCTCACGTGAGTCACACCCTGCGCGACGCCATCCGCGCCCTCCGCGCCACGCCGCTGGTATCCGCAGTCGCGTTGCTGTCCCTGGCATTCGGCATCGGCGCGAACACCGCGATCTTTTCCCTGGTCAACAGCTTGCTGCTCCGGTCCCTGCCCGTCCGCGAGCCGGACCGCCTGGTCATGGTGACGTTCGGGGGGGACGGCAGGTCAGGGTCCTGGACCAACCCCATCTGGGAGGAGATCCGCGCTCGGCCCGAGCTGTTTGAGGGGGCCTTGGCTTGGGGAAGCGCCCGGTTTGATCTGGCGCAGGGTGGCGAGACCGAGCTGGTCAACGGCGCCTGGGCCAGTGGCGGGTTCTTCCGGGTGCTGGGGGTTCCCGCCGTCCTGGGCCGGACCTTCACGGACCAGGACGACGCCCGCGGTGGCGGGCCGGATGGCCCGGTGGCGGTGATCAGTTACGGGTTCTGGCACCGGCGTTTTGGCGGCGCGGAGGACGTCATTGGCCGGCCGCTTTCGCTCAACCGGACCGCGTACACCATTGTGGGCGTGGCGCCGCCCGAGTTCTTTGGCACCGACGTGGGACGCACGGTGGATATCGTGGTGCCGATCGGCACGGAGCCGGTCATGCGGGGGAGCGAAAGCACTCTGGACCGGCGCTCCACCTGGTGGCTCAACGTGATGGCGCGCCTGAAGCCGGGCCAGACAGTGGCCGCGGCGGAGGCCGCGCTGGACGCCGCGCACCCTGGCATCCGGGAAGCCACCATGCCGCAGGACTGGCGCGCCGAAGACCGTGCCCAGTATCTGGACGAGGGCTTCTCACTGGTACCAGCCGCCACGGGGAACTCCTTCCTCCGCACGCGGTACTGGCGGCCCCTGGTGACGCTCCAGGTGGTGGTGGCCTTGGTCCTGCTGATCGCCTGCGCCAACATCGCCAACCTCCAACTGGCCCGCGCCACCGCCCGCCGGCACGAGCTGAGCGTGCGCCAGGCGTTGGGCGCCTCACGCCTGGTCCTGGCCCGTCAACTCCTGGCTGAGAGCCTGCTGCTGTCGGCGGCGGGCGCAGTGCTCGGCCTGGCGTTCGCGCATTGGGGTAGCCGCCTCATGGTGCGCCAGATCTCCACGACCGCCAACGCGGTGTTCCTGGATCTCTCGCTCGACTGGCGGGTGTTGGCCTTTACCGCCGCCGCCGCCGCCGCCACGGCTGTGCTCTTTGGCACCGCCCCCGCCCTCCTGGGCACCAGGGTCCAGCCCGCGGACGTCCTGAAGGAACAGGGACGGGGCGCCGGCGGACACCGGATGCGGATGGGCGGCACGCTGGTCGTGGCCCAGGTCAGCCTGTCGTTGATCCTGGCCGTGGCCGCCGGGTTGTTCGTGCGCACCTTCCAGTCGCTGGCCACGCTCGACCTGGGCTTTGACCGCGATCCGGTGCTGGTGGTCAGCGTCGGCGCGCAGCGGACCGCGGTGGCGGCGGCGGACCGAGCGCAGTTCTACCAGCGCCTGGTGGACGCCGTGAGCGCGGTTCCCGGCGTCAGGAGCGTCGCCGCTTCGGCGGTCACGCCGGTGAGTGGCTCCACTTGGCAATACGACGTGGAGGTGGTGGGCGAGGAACGCCCCGCGGACACCCGTGGGGTGTACGTGAATCTCGTGAGTCCCAACTGGTTTGCCACGTATGGCACCTCTCTGCTGGCCGGTCGCGACTTTGACCTGCGCGATGCCACCGGAGCGCCGCGTGTGGCCCTGGTCAACCAGGCCTTCACGCGGAAGTACCTCAAAGGCGGCAACCCCATTGGCCGGGTCATGCGAGAGATTCACGTATTTGCCGGCGAGGATCCGCCGCCGGCTGAGATCGTGGGTCTGGTGGCGGACGCGGTGTATCGCTCGCTCCGTGACCCGGTTCCGCCCACGGTGTACTGGGCGCTGGCCCAGCGAGACTTACCCTCGAGCATCAGCCTCAGCGTGCGCGCCTCAGGGGGCCCGCCGGCGTCCTTGTCCCGCAGCATCAGCCGCGCGTTGGGCGACGTGAACTCCAACCTCACGCTCACCTTCCGCCCGCTGGCGGAACAGGTCAACGCCGCGCTGGTCCAGGAACGCCTGGTGGCCATGCTCTCGGGCTTCTTTGGCGCGCTGGCCCTGGTGCTGGCGGGCGTCGGGCTGTACGGCGTCACTGCCTATGCCGTGAACCGGCGGCGCGGAGAGCTGGGGATTCGCCTGGCGCTCGGCGCCGCCCCCAGCGGCGTGGTCCAACTGGTGCTTCGTCGCGTCGGCTGGCTGGTGGGGCTCGGTGTGCTGCTGGGCACGCTCGTGACCTGGCTGGTCGCACCGCTGGTGCGAGCGTTGCTCTACGACCTGGAGCCGCGCGACCCGCTTACGCTGGGTGTCGCCGCGAGCCTGCTCGTCGCCGTCGGACTGCTCGCGGGCTGGATTCCGGCGCGGCGGGCGGCCCGGATTGATCCGGTGGAAACGTTGAGAGAGTGAGGTTCACCACTTCGCCACTTGTCCCCCACTTGACCGGCACACGGGCGACATCCTCTCGGTGGATCCGGTGCCGTTTCGTGCGGGCGGCGCTCAACTCGACGCGTGGCCCACCGCAGGAACCCGCGTCTCGGCATTCGGCGGATTTGCTTCCGGAGGGGCGGACGATGTCTGGGGCGGCGTCCAGGCCGCCGTGGAGGGTCGCTGGATGGGAGCGGGATTCGGCGTGGCACACGCCCCGTTTCAGGACATGCAGACCGTGCCTTCGTCGTACCTCCGTTTGGGGAGCCGCGACCGCTTCCATGGGCGCGCCGAGACGTTCCCGCCCACCACAGCGATCGGAATGACCGGGGACGTTTTCCGCTTTGGGGTGGGATACAACCGGGGGCTGCGCAGGGGGACGCGCTGGTTCGTCGGCGCCAACCTGGGTCCCTACCTGGACGAGCATGGCGGAGGGGGCGTGTTCGGCGAGATCGAGCTCCCGGTTCGCCCAGGGTTGGACGTTTCCTTCGGCGCGTCGCCGAGGGAAAACAGCGAGTATTTCGATGGCGGTTCCGGGCTGGCCTCCGTTACCATTTCGGACGTTAAGTTGCTGCCACATAACGGATTAAGAGCCTAGTACATTCCTGGCCCCACCGGCGGGTCCATTGCCCGTGATGGCCGCACCCGGCATCTTGTTGACCCCTGTCCAGATTACGACGCACCATGGTGCGATACCAGCGCCTGCGGTGGATCATCGCGGCGCCTTTGTGCGCGCTCTTCACCACTTGCGGTGTCCTGGACGTGTTCGAGACTCCGGGGCCAGGGGCGGTCACCTTCCAGTATGCGGGTCAGACGGACCTCCGCACCGGAGATCGGGCCGCGTTCGCGGTCACGGTGCAGGTAGACGGCGTGGAGTTAGCAGCGCCCCGCCTTCTCGTGGAGGTGGTGGACAGTGCCGCGGTAGCACTGACGCCCACCGGCGACTCCCTGGTCGCCAAGAAACCGGGGCAGGCCGACCTCTACATCCGGCTGGAGCAGTCTCTTCTCATCGGCGAGTATCCCGACACCACCGTCCGTCTGCACGTAACCGGCGGCGGGGGCCCGCCCCCGTGACGTGTCACCACTGCGGCGCCCCGGTCGCGGACGGCCTGCGCTACTGCGGGTATTGCGGAACGTCGGTGCAGGACCCGGTCGGGGGCAGTTCGCCCGCGACGCCGGACCGTGGCAGCCTGATCGACCGCATTGGCTTGGCGCTGTCCGGCGAATACCAGGTCGAGCAGGAGCTGGCGCGCGGCGGCATGGGGGTGGTGTTCAAGGCGCGTGAGCTCGGGCAGGGGCGCCTGGTGGCCCTCAAGGTGCTGGCACCGGAGTTGGCTCTGCACGAGCGCGCTGCCGAGCGATTCAAACGCGAGGCCCGAACGGTCACCGACCTGGACCATCCCAACATCGTGCCGGTGTACCGGGTGGGTCAGGCCGGCGACGTGCTGTACATCGCTATGAAGTTCATCGAGGGCCGGCCGCTGGGAAAACTCATCGAGGCGCAGGGCGCCCTACCCGTACCCGTCGTCATTCACGTGCTGCGATCGTCGGCGCTGGCGCTGGCCTACGCGCACGAGCGGGGCATTGTCCATCGCGACGTGAAAGGTGACAACATCCTGGTGGATAGCGACGGTCACGCGCTGATGACGGATTTTGGCGTAGCGCTCAGGGCCGCCGATGTCACCCTGACCGTGGATGGCGCGGTGGTCGGCACGCCCGCGTTCATGAGTCCCGAACAATGTGCCGGAACGCGGGCCGGCCCGCAGAGCGACCAATATTCGCTCGGTGTGGTCGCTTTCTATATGCTGGCCGGCTCGGCTCCGTTCGCTTCCGAGACCATCGCGGGCTACATCCAGCATCATCTCACCACGCCAGTACCCGATATCCGGCCGGTGCGTGACGATCTGCCGGAGGGTCTGGTGGCCGTGGTGAATCGCGCCCTGGCAAAGGACCTGCGAGACCGCTTCGACACCACGCGCCAAATGGTCGCAGCGATTGACGCCATTCCGCAATCCCCGGCGGAGCGGCGCGACGCACAGGAGACCCTACGCCAGCTGAGCCGGGGAGCGGCGCTGGCCCGGGTGAGCGCCCGTTTCATTCCGCCGGTGCAAGGCGCCGCGACGCTCGTGCTGCCGCGACCGCGGCGCCGGCCCGCTCGCCTGTGGGTCGTCGCGCTCTCAACCGCCGCGGTCTTGACGCTCGGGACCGCGATCGCCTTTCGGCTGGCGCCCTCCACACCGCCGGCGTCGGCGCCAGGCGCGGCCGCGCCCGCCGCGGACTCCGGCCCGATGTCGACTGACCGGGTCGTGGCGGCGACTTCGGTTTCTACCCTGGCGGCAACCGAGTCGCCCGCCCCGGCACAGATACCGGCAGCCACCGGGCGCCTGCGCCTGCTCACAGCGCCGCCGGACGCCCAGATCCTGGTGGACGGGCGCCCGGTGGGCATCGGCAGCGTGTTCGACCTCCTGGTGACCGCCGGCGCCCGGCGAATTCAAGCGCGGGCATCCGGCTATCTGCCATACGACACCGTCGTCACCGTGGCCCCCGAGGGCACCGTCAACCTGGGACGCGTGGCGCTCCGGACTCCGGACGATCGCCCGTGAGGTGGCTCGCCGTGCTTACGGGATCATTGCTGGTGCTCCCGAGCGCCGCCGACGGCCAGGACAGCACCGCAGCGGTTCTCCAACGGGCGCGCCGCCTGTACGAGCAACTCGAGGTGGAGCGGGCGCTCCCGCTGCTTCGCCTGGTGGTCTCGCCCCAGTGGCAGTTCGACATCACCGGCGCGCAGCGGGCTGAGGCCTACAAGTACCTCGGGGCCGCCCTGGTGATCGCCGGCCGGTCCGACTCGGCCGCGCTCCAGTTCCAGGCCGCCCTTGCCCGGGACCCGTTCACTGACCTGGACGCGCTGGAGTTCACTCCCGCGCAGATCACCGCGTTCACGGCCGCGCGGGCCCGGGTCTTCGTCGTGGCTACCCGTCCCGTGGCCGCGACCCGCGTGGATGCACGCACGGATCGCGTGGTATTCACCGTCGTGACCACGCACGCGGCCGATCTCACGGCGCGCCTCAGGCCGGTGGGCGGCGGCGAGCCACTCACCGTGTTCGCGGGCGGGAGTGACGGTGTGCGCGAGATCTTCTGGGACGGTCTTTCGGCGGACAGACAGGTCGCCACACCCGGACGATATGAGCTGGTCGTAACCGGCCGGAGCAGGCTACTGGCAGGCACGGACTCGGCCCGCGCGTTCTTCGACCTGGCTCACGACGTGGCTGCCGGGGAGGACACCCTCCCCTCCCTCGACCCCACCGCCCTCTTGCCCGAATACGAGGCAGGCTCCCGCTCCGCGATGGAGCTGGGCAAGGGGGTGGGCGTAGCCGTCGGCGTCCTGGTGGTGGGGCAGGTTCTCACCCACGACGCCCTCGGCGCCGGACAGGGGGCCGCGGCCGCGGTCGTCGCCGTCACCGGCGTCACGGCCGGTGTGGTGGCCTTGCTGGCCCGGGCCCGGCGCGGTGAGATCCCGGACAACGTTGCGGCAAACCAGCGCCGCGAGGCGGAGCGGCGCGGCACCAACGACGCCATCCGGCGCCGCAATGCGGCGCGCGTGGCCGCCACCATTCTGGTGGTGACTCCGGCAGCCGGAGTCACCCGCTGATCCGGCGATTCCGCGGAGCTTTGCTGGGGCTCGCCTGGGCCACACCCATTGCCGCGCAGGTGACGGCCGGCGCGTCCGCTGTGGTCGCCGTGGTCGAACACCGCGTGGATGCCGGGTTCGGCGTCGAGGTGACCTCGGGGACCGTGCTCGGCGGCACCGTCAGCGGGAGTCTGGGCCGGTTCAGCCTGACGGGGCTTGCCCAGGCCGGTGCTCTCCAGGCCGAGGCAGGAGCCGCGGAGGACCGGGATCTCGCGGAGGTCGGTGTGCGCGGCAGCGGGCGCGTACTCGATTGGCTCTGGCTGGAAGCCGGAGGGCGCTGGCGGGCGTACGCCTCGCCGATCGGGCGCCAGCGGTGGTCTTTCGTCGAGGTAGCAACGCTGGGTCGCGTGCCGTTCGCGGTGCCGGGCCTGTTCGGCCTGGGGCGCGTGACCTTCCAACCCGCGGTGCGGGTGAGCGGTGGAGTGCATCCTGACCCCGCGATCAAGGCGGCGGTCGGCGTCGAGTACACTCCGGGACCGTTCGGGGCAGAGCTCCTCTATGGACGGGAACGCTACACGTTCCCGCCAACCGGCGGGGCGCGGCGCCTGGAGCAGTTGTCGGCCATCACCCTGCGCGTGAGGCTGGGGCTTCGGGACCGCGACGCCATGCGATAGGCCCGCTCAGCAGCACGCCCACCACCACGACCGCCACCGCCCCAATGACGTTGTGCCAGAGAAACGAGACGGATGGCGCACCGAAGTTCACGGCGGCCACGGTTCCCATCCCCGCGATCAACCCGAAGAACGCTCCCGCGGCGCGGGCGCCCGGCACCATAGCGAGCAGGAAGACACCGAGGATCGAGCCATAGAAGAACGACCCGAACCGGTTCACCACTTCAATGAGCGAGCCCAACGTGGCCGCGAACGTCGCCACCACGCAGGCGAAGAGACCCCAGAACGCGGTGGCTCCTTTCGACACGGCGAGATAATGCGCGTCGCTCGCCTGGGGCTTGAACCATCGCCGGTAGAAATCAATCACCGTGGCGGTGGACAGGGAGTTCAGCTCGGCGGCGATGCTGGACATGGCCGCCGCCATCACCGCTGCGATGAAGATCCCCGCAAACCCAAGCGGTAGTTTGTGGAGCACGAAGTGCGGAATGATGTAGTTGACGTCGCGTGGCGGCGCTCCCGGCACCTGGCCGGCGAGGAGCAGCGCCTCCTGCCGGATCGCGCGCGCTGCGGCGTCGCTGGCGCGGAAGCGCTCCCGCGCGGCCACGTCATCGGCCGCTGCCAGACGGCGCGCCGCCTCGGTCCGGCCCTGGAGGGCCGCGCCGTAGCGGGTCTCGAGCGCGGCGTACTCAGCCGGTTGGGCGGTCCGCACGCCCCGGTCGTCGGCAGGATTGAACAGCAGGGGCGGCGCCTGGAACAGGTAGTACACGAACACCAGCACGCCGACCAGCAGCACCAGCGCTTGCAGCGGGATCTTCCAGTAGGCACTTATGAGCAGCGAGCTGCGCGCCTCGTCGACCGACCGCGCCGTGAAGTACCGCTGCGCCTGGCTCTGATCCGTTCCGAAGTAGGACATCGCCAGGAAGGTCCCGCCGATCAGGCCGGACCAGAAGGTGTAGGTTTCGTTCACGTTGAACGAGAAGTCGAACACCCGGGTGCGCCCCACCGCCCCCGCCAGCCGCAACGCGTCGTCCGGGCTCGCGGGGATCTGCACCAGGAGCACCACCACGATGGCCACCAGTGCGGCCACAATCAGCACCATCTGTTTCACGTCGGCCCAGGTCACCGCCTGCACGCCGCCGATCATGGTGTAGATCACGGTGGGAATGCCCATCAGGGCCACGGACCACGCCACCGGCCATCCAAAGACGGCGGAGAAGACCACCGCGGGCGCTGAAATAATCACGCCGCAGGACATGCCGCGGGAGAGCAGGAACAGCAGCGACGTCAGAGAACGGGTTTTGGCGTCAAACCGGCGCTCCAGATACTCGTAGGCGGTAAACACCTTGGCGCCGTGCAGAAACGGCACCAGCGTGACGCCGAGAATCACCATGGCGATCGGCAGGCCAAAGTAGAACTGGACAAACCGCATGCCGTCCGTCGCACCCTGCCCCGTGGCCCCGATCATGGTGACCGCGGAGAGCTGGGTCGCCATGACGGAGAGGCCCACGGCCCACCAGGGCAGGCTGCGGTTCGCCAGGAAGTACCCTTCGATTCCTGTGGTGCCCTTGGACCGCCGGATGCCATCCACCACGACGTACGTCAGATAGACGACCACGATGATCCAGTTCAGCGGATGCATGGGACTGCTTCAGCCGGCGTAGCGAGCCTGGAGGAGCCAGAGCAGCAGCAGCGTCATCACCTGCACCACCATGACCCGGATCAGGGTGGCGCGAAACCGACGGGTGTGGGCCACCGCCGTTACTCCCTGGTTCCCCACGATGGCCCGTACAGCACCCGTCCGGGCCGGGCCGCCGTCATCGCCCCGCCCTCGAACACCACCTGACCGCTCACCACCACGTGGGAAAACCCCTCGGCATACTGATGCGGCCGCTCAAACGTCGCCGCATCACGCACCCGAGCCGGATCGAAGATCGCGATGTCCGCCTGGAGGCCCGGCCGCAGCACGCCCCGGTCCGCCAGGCCCAGCCGCTGCGCCGGAAACGAGCTCATCTTGCGGACCGCTTCCTCCAGGGTGAGAACGCCCTGCTCCCGAACGTAGACCGCCAGTACCCGCGCGAATGTGCCGTAGCTCCGGGGGTGCGGCGATCCGCGGCCAAACGTCGGGATCTCCCCGTCCGAACCCACCATGGTCGCCGGGTGCCGGAGGATACGGACCAGATCCTGCTCGTTGATGGCGTGAAAGACACCCTGGCAGCCACCCTGCTCCACAATCCACAACGCGACCTCGGCCCCGTTTTCGATGGTCGGCTCCAGACCACGCAGCCGGGCCACATCGGCCAAACTCTTCCCGGAGAGCGTCGCGTCCCATTCGCAGCGGGCGATCACCACGTTCTTGGGATCGCCGCCGCCACGCTCCAACCGGATGATGCGGGCACTTTCCGCCTTGATGCGCGCCCGGGTTGCCGGATCCTTGAGACGGTTCATCAGGGCCTCGCGGCCGCCCTCCTGGGCCCACGCCGGGAGCAACGCCGCCTGGATGCTGGTACTGGACGCGGTGTACGGATACTGGTCCATGGTGGCGTCCACTCCCCGCGCCCGCGCCACGTCAATCGCCCGAAGTGTCTCGACGCTGCGACCCCAGTAACCCGGACCGACCACCTTGTGATGGGTCACCTGCGTGGGCAGGCCGCCTTCTTCGCCGATCCGGATGGTCTCCAGCACACTCTCCACCACGGCGGAGGCCTCGTCCCGCATGTGCGAGATGTAGATGCCCCCCAAGCGCCCGGCGACGCGGGCCAGCTCGATCACCTCCTCGGTCGGCGTGAAGTTGCCGGGCACGTAGAACAGGCCGGATGACAGCCCGAACGCACCCTCGCGCATCCCTTGCTCCACCAGGCTCTTCATGCGGTCGATTTCCAGCGGTGTGGCCGGCCGGTCCACCTCGCCCATCACGGCTGAGCGGACCGATCCCTGCCCAATGAAGCTCGCGATGTTCACCGACTTGGGCAGGGAATCCAGCCGCGCCAAAAACGGCGCCAGCGGGACGGCGGATCCGCCGTCGGGACCCTCGATCAGGGTGGTGACGCCCTGACGGACATAGTTGTCGGCGGTGGGATGCTGGAAAATCCCGCGCCTGGCGTGGGTGTGAATATCGATGAAGCCCGGCGCGATCACCCGTCCCTCCACGTCTATAACGCGCGTCGCCGGCTCGGTAATGGATGGAGCGATGCGGGCAATCACCTCGCCGCGAATCGCCACGTCCGCGCGGTACCAGGGGCTCCCGGTCCCGTCCACCACCCGGCCGTTCTTGAGGATGAGGTCGTACCGGGCGGTCTGAGCCACGAGCGGCTGGAACAGCACCACCGTGGCAAATGCCACAGAGAGGGCAGGCTTCATGAGAGAAGTTTCATGTCGAAGGTTCGCAAAGATCGCGCTAGAGGCGGTTGAGACGGAAGAACGGCGGCGGGTCACGATCTCCCAGCACCAGGTCGGCCACCATCTCCCCCAGCGCCGGCCCGACCTTGAATCCATGCCCCGATCCGCCGCCCGCGATCCATGCGTTGGGCGCCGCTGGGACCCGGTCAATGATATAGTGCCCGTCCGGACTATTCTCGTACTGGCACACCCGCGCTTCGAGCAGCGGAGCCTGTGCCAGGGCAGGAAATCGTTTGGCCAGATAGGCGCGTGCTGCCCGAATACCGGCCGCCGACGGCGTGCGATCACCCGCCGTCGGGTCGAAGTCGGGCCCCCGAGCGTCGTCGGCCAGCTTGAACCCGCGCCACCGATTGCCGGGGATCCCGTAGAACAACGGGCGGCCGTTGTCGATCCAGACGGGCAGCCGATCCTCGTCGAATCGCCGGTCGCCCGCGGGCGTGCCGAAGTAGAAGACCTCCTGCCGAGTGGGGCGAATGCGGTCTCCCACGGCTTCGGGCAACACGGTCGGGAGCCAGGGCCCGCAAGCAAACACGTAGTGGTCGGCCGCCAGGCGGCTTCCGTCGTCCAGCGTCACGACCCGTACGCCACCATCAGCCCGCTCCACCCGCACGTGCGACTGCCGATACTCTCCGCCTTCGGCGAGAAACGCCTCCAGCACGGACTCGCAGGCGAGCCGTGCGGTGAGATAACCGCTGTCCGGCTCGTGAATTACCCAGGCGACTCCGCCGAACTCCATCTGAGGGTAACGCCGGGCCGCGTCGGCGACGGTCCACTCGTCAATCCTGAGGCCGGCATCGCGCACCATCGGCAGCGCCGCGCGCTCGTAGGCGTCGTCCGGCCCGACCAGCCACAGCATGCCGACCGGATAGAAGAGCCGCCGCGCCGTGGATTGCTCGTGTTCGCGCCACAACGCCAGCGCTCGGGCGACCAGCTCGACATAGGGCCGGTCCGGCCCGTAGGTGGCCCGGATAATCCGCGTCTCGCCACCCGAGCTGGCGCGCGCGTTCCCGGGACCCCACCCATCCAGCAGCGTCACGCGCGCCCCGCGCCGCACCAGATGCAGGGCCGTCCATCCCCCGAACGCGCCCGCGCCGACCACGATCACCCGCGGGCGTGGCCGCGTCCGAGTACACGACACCGCGAGTCCCACCGATACCATGGCTTTGACGAACCCACGGCGAGAAGCTGCATGCCGGCCCGTGATCCGCGGCGCTGGCCACCTCATGCGCCTGCCACCACCGCTTCGGCTTCCATTTCCACCAGGTACTCGTCGCCCACCAGCTGGGCCTGCACCAGCGTATTCGCCGGCAGGATGCCCGCGAACCGCTCGCCATGCGCCCGCGCCACGGGCTCCCAATCGGCGATGTCGCGCACGTACACGCGGGTGCGCACCACGTGATCGAGCCTCCCGCCCAGCGACTGGATGGCGCCGGCGATCTTGTCAATCACGAAATGGGTCTGCGCTGCCGGGTCGCGCCCACCGATCAGACGGTCGCCGTGCGTCGCAGTGGTGCCCGACACCAGAATCCTCCCGCCCATGCGCGTGGCGCGGCAGTAGCCCGCCAAGATCTCCCACGGCGTTCCGCTGAGCACCAGGCTGCGCCCCGGACCGGGCCGCACGTCGTAGGGCGGCGGCACGGCCTGGAGGTGATGGCTGAGATCGCCGGATGCCGTAAGGTAGGGCGGCTTCCGGTACTCGTCGCCGCAATCACCCGGAATGGGCCGGAGCCGCGAAACGGCCGCGTCCAGCTCCTGCTGATCACCCTCTTCCAGCCGGAACTCGAACACGCGCAGCGTATCCGCAATGTGCTCCCGCTCTCCCAACCGCGCGCCGACGATGATCCCCGCGACGGCGGGCTGTTCCAGCACATAGCGACACGCCACAGCCGCGAGCGACACCCCCTGCCTTCGCGCCACAGCCGCCGCCGCCCGAAGCACTCCCTGGTAGCCATCCCACCCTCCGGCGGAGCGGATGAACCGGCCGTATTTCATCTGGGACCAGGTCTCCAGGCGATCCCAGTCGGGCTCCGGTTGGCCCAGCCACCGCTCCGAGAGAAATCCGCCGGCCAGAGTTCCGTAGGCCAGGAGCTTGACACCCAGCTCCTCACACAGCGCCGTCATGCCGGCCAACGGGCGCCGATCCACCAGCGAGAAGCACACCTGGTTGGACACGACCTCGATGCCGCTTCGCACCGCGACCCGGAGGTGCGCGGCGTCGAAATTGGTGAGGGCGAGGTGCCGGATCAGCCCCTCCTGCTTCAGTTCTTGTAGCCAGAACAGGCAATCCAGCCAGCGGGGATCGGCGTAGTTCCACGCGTGGAATTGCAACAACGCGATACTCGCCGCCCGTAACCGCTCCAGCGACCGGGCCACCGCCGCGCGCACGTCCTCCCGCGAGACCGGCCCCGGTTGGGGCACCCATTTGGTCAAGAATTCGGGGTGCTGGCCGTCGGCCAACCGGGTCACAAACCAGCCGGCGATGTCTTCGGCGGATCCATAGTGGTCGGCCATGTCGAACGATGTCAGTCCCGCCGACACGTATGGCGCCATGGCGGAGGCCGCCGCGTTAAGCTTGAGCGCGCGGCCATCACGCTCCATGTCCGCGATTTGCCAGAGCCCGGTCACGACCCGTGAGATCGCGAGTCCCGGCGCCAGCTCAGCGCGCTCGACGACGGTATTCACGGGTCGCCCGCAGGACTCCCGAACGCGTGGTTGAGTTCATTCCGGCGGCAGCGCCGCGAAAACGGCATCCACGTCCACACCTCTCCGTCTGAGAGCACGCACCTTCCACCCGTACACCGCCGTGGCCACCGCCATCACGGCCAGCCACACCGCCGTGGAGTGGAAATACCAGGCCGCGACCGACGCCGAAAGGTCCTTCTCCACATGGACCACCAGGAAAGCGCCCAGGACGATCGCTCCGAGTCCCGCCAGCGGCGCCTGAACCCGGCGTGAGGAAACCACGCGCACCTGGCGCGCGAGTGCCGGGTTCCGCCGGGGCAGCGCCAGCACCGCGAGGCACATGACTAGGAAGTTCACCAGCATGGACGTGACCAGGAGATCCACCCCGAGGAAGAAATCTCCCGCCAGGTGGCTGCCGACCACACCGGCCGACGCCATCAGCCCGCTCGCGAGCAAGGCAACGTGCGGCGTGTGCCACCGCGGGTGCACCCGTGCCACCGCACGCGGGAAGATGCCGTCTTCCGCCCAGGCGAACACGAGACGGGAAACCGCGAGCAGCATGGCCGGGAGGTCGTTGATCAGCGCCACCGCGGCGCCGGCCACGATCAACACAGTCCACGCAGGCGGTAACAGGTAACCTAACAGCCCCGGAGCCGTCAGGTCGCGCGATGCCGCCTGCTCCGCAACGTAGGACCACGGGACGGCGTGATACACCGCTGCGGTGAACAGCAGGTAGAACGTCCCGACCACGACGACGGCGATGCCGATGGCCAGCGGGAGCGCCCGGCCGGGGTTTCTCGCTTCGCCGCCGGCCTGGGCGATGGAGTCGAAGCCGATGAAGCTGGAGAACAAGAGCGCGGATGCCGGCAGAAACGTCCTCCAGTCAAACGGCGGGTCTCCCACCGGCACCATCACGTGCCCATCCCGGGCGAGCACCGCGGCCGCGAACGCCGACTGATCGAAACGGAAGCCCGCCACGATGACCACAGCACCCAGGGCAAACATGAGGAACATGAGCGGTACCAGCGTGCGTTCATACGAGCGCACCCCGCGCAGATTCACCCCCACGAAAGTCCACAGGAAAGCCAGCGCCAGGCCCATCCGCGCGGCGCCCGCGTTGAGGGTGGACGCGAGCCCATCCCAGCCGACCGCGGCGGCAATGTCCCGTAAGAAGGGGATCAGCACGTAGGCCACCACGCCGATCGCGATGCACAGTCCGAACCACTGTGAGAAGCTCGCTACGAAACCGAGGTACGGACTCAGCGCCCGGCTGGCATAGACGTAACTGCCGCCCGCACGCGGCATGGCGGACGCCAGAATGGCGTAGGCCAGGGCCGCGAGGACGGCGGGCAGAGCGGCGAACGCGAAGGCCGGCAGCACGTAGGGCCCAATGCCCGGAACGTTCCGCTGGATCATGAAGGGGATCACGTTGATCGCCGCCCCGATCATGGAGCAAATCCCAGTGGCCACGAGGCCCAGGAGTCCAAGATTGCGGGCCAGGCTGGGCTGACTGCGAGTCGGCTGGCTCATCGCGCCCGACACTCAGCGCATGGTCCGGCGGCAATCGCTCGCCTGCGGTGGATCCGGGGCTCCATAGATGGACCGGATCAATCGTGGCGTTCCCTCCGCCGGCAGTACCAGGGTGAACAGCGTCGCGTACTCCGCGTCGCACAGGTCCGGCATCCCGGGTCCGCCGAGGGCGCCGATGATCGCCGGAACCGTGTTGCTGTGCCCCACAACCAGGACGGCCTCACCTGCCGCGCGAGACCGGACGGCGTCCGCCACGGCCCGGGCGTGGGCCCCAACGCCGCCGCCGGTGCGGATCACCATCGGCGTCAGGCGCAGCTGGTCGGCCAGCGGAGCGGCCGTGCGCTGTGTCCGGCGGAGCTGGGTGGTGATCACCGCGTTGATACCCGCGGCGGCAAGCACCTCGCGCAGAGCGTCGGCCCGCGCTTCCCCCGCCATCGTGAGGCCGGGATCGTCCGCCGGCTCCGCGGCCCGTTCGGCGTGACGCACCAGCACAACCAGGCGGTCCTTCTGCGCATGCCCGGGCCCCGCAGCCAAAGCGAGTGACACGACAACGGCCGCAGCCACCACGCCATAGTGATTGTTCACGCTGATGCTCCCTTTCCCCACACGGCCGACCAACTTACACGCCGGCACCGACCGCGCGATCCCGTCGCTGGGGCGAGCGCGCATCGATCGTTTGGATGGCTGACGCCGCAGGGCGGCGGAACTGGCGCCGGGCCGAATCGGCCTCTTGTCTCAGGAGGGAATCCCGCCCTCCAGGATGGTCGTGAGCGTCGACGCGTCCAGGTTCCCGCCGGACACCACGCACACCACCTTGCCGGCGCCCGCCCGGCCGGCCAGGGCCGCCGCGACGGATGCGGCGCCCGCCCCTTCGGCGACGACCCGCGCGCGCGCGACCAGCAGCCGGACGGCGTCGGCCACCTGACGCAGCGAAACCACAAGCGAGCCAGCCAGCAGCCGCCGCGCCAGCGGCCACATTTCGGGCAGCATGCTCTTGCCGCCAATCCCATCCACAAAGCTCGCCGTGTGCGCGATGGTCTGCGGCGCACCGGCGGCTAAGGATGCGGCCAACGGTGCAGCCGTCTCGACCTCGCACGCGAACACCTTGACCCCGGGCGCACGGGCACGGATAGCCGAGGCGATGCCACAGCTCAATCCCCCACCCCCAAACGGCACCACCACGGCATCCACATCCGGCAAGTCTTCCAGGATCTCGAGCCCAACAGTCCCGTTGCCGGCAATCACCGCGGCATCGGCCACCGGGTGGATGAAGACGCCCCGCATCTCGGGATAGTGGTGATCCGTGATGACGCGCCACCAGCGATCGAACGGCACGTTGACAATCCTGGCCCCCAACCGCTCGATGGCGCGGAGCTTGGTCTCCGGCGCGCGGTCCGGTACGATCGCCGTGCAGGGGACGCCGAGCCGTCGAGCGTTCCACGCCACACCCTGCGCCATGTTGCCGGCACTCGCGGTGTAGACGCCGTCCTGGAGACGCTCGCGTCCGGCGATGAGCATGGCGTTCCCGGCGCCGCGCAGTTTGAATGAGCCGATGGGCTGAAGGTTTTCCAGCTTGAGGTGGATTTCG
>DASWGV010000199.1:0-9157 GCA_036393515.1 Gemmatimonadales bacterium
CTCAACAAGCTCCTGTGGGCGGATTCCACCGTGCGATGGTTGGTGTACCGATCGCGACAGCGGCCGCAGGACCCCCGGACGGGATTTGTGGTCGCTCCACTGTACAGCGTGATTGGTGCCGTGCGGGGTGGGCCGGAAGACAGTGTGTGGGTTCGGGTGCAGTTGGTGGCGGTGCAGACCATGGATTTGGTCCTGCGGGACAGTGCGCCGGGCAGGTTGGGTGAGGAGGCCGACCGGGCGCCGCGCATCGCGCGCCGGGTGGTGGCCGCCCTGCACGCTCACGCCAGGCGGCCCCGCGCGGCGCGAGCGGATTCCGTGCCGGACGAGGCGGTCACGCTGGTCTCGCGGGCGACGCTGGACGCCGACCGCGGGGACACGGTGTCGGCGGTGACGGCGTTACGGCAAGCCCTGATCGTCGCCCCGCGATGGACCGTCCCGTGCGCCATGCTGCGCAAGCTCCGCCCGGGCGAACCCTGCCCGTAGTCGCCTGTTGCCTGCCTCTGGGGAGCCGCGGTTCGGTGCGACCCTTCGGGCGACCGAACGGCGTCGACGTCACCGATCAAGCGCGGAGGGGCTGGCGGGGGTCAGGACTGCGGGGGATTATTGTCGCGCGCAGGCCGGCGCCTTCGGCCCCACCTTTGGGGGAGGAAAACCCATGTTCTCCCAGCGATATCACGCCTTCTTGACCATCGCCATCGGCGCGGCGGCGTGCGCGCCCGCAAGCCGGCCGGCCGGTGAGCGCGACCCTAGCGTCTTGCAGCTGGAGGAGCTGAGCTACACGGACATTGATGCGCTGGACCGTGAGCGAGCGGTCTTTGTGCTCACGTTCGGCAACCTGGAGGAACACGGCCCCCACTTGCCGGTCGGCAGCGACGGATCACCGCTGCCCGGGTTTCGGGCCTAGCCTACGTCGAGATTCTTGATACCCTTGCCGTCGAACACCCAGGTCGTCCGCCGAGGCCGTTGCGCCGCCGGGTTCGCCTCGGTCTCGGACGGTGGGCTCCCCGGCGGCTGCTCATCTTCGACCGGGGTCACCTCCGCCACCGCGTCCCGATTGATCAGAATCCGGATGTTGTTGCTGGCCGGATCAATGGGCAGTAAGAAGTAAAACGGCCGATTGGGCGGATACCGGTTCATCAGGCCGCCCTGTTCTTCTCCGTCCCGGAATCGCACCCGCACGCGCCGACTTCCCACCAGGCGTTGATCCCCCGCGCTGACCTGCCTGGTTTCGTCGTACTTGGGCTGGCCGCCAAAGTCCTTGACGAAGTACAGCGCCTTGACCTGCCGGAGATCGACCTCAACCGTGCCGCGGTCGGCCGTCTCGATGTGACACAGGATCCGGCCCGGGTCCACGTCCATGGACGTGCCCTTGACCATGGCATGGTCAATGAAATGGGCAACCACCTTGTGCTTCATATCAAACCTCCAGGGCCGGCGACGACTGGACGAACCTGCACCACGCTGGTCCAGCCGGTCAACCCCGGGGCATCATACGACACACTTCGTATTGACACTACGAAGCACTTCGTATATACTGCGCTTCCCGATATCCGGCCGGAGAAGCGCCGTGTCCCAAAAGCCTCCCGCTCCCAATCCCACCAACGCCGAGCTGGAGATCCTGCGCGTCCTGTGGCGACGGGGACCCAGCACTGTGCGCTACGTGCACCAGGCGCTGGACCGCGAGCCGCCGGTGGGCTACACCACGGTGCTCAAGCTGCTTCAGATCATGATCGAGAAGGGACTGGTGACGCGGGACGAAGCGTCGCGATCCCATGTGTATCAGGCCGCGGTATCGGAAGACGTGACCAAGCGGCGGCTGGTCTCCGACCTACTGGATCGCGCGTTTGAGGGGTCCGCGCTGGGGCTGGTGATGCAGGCCCTGGCGGCGCGCCCGGCGTCCCGGGAAGACCTGCAACGGATCAAGCAGATCCTCGATCAAGGAAATACAGGAGGGCGCTCATGACGGCCATCTCGATTGTCGGTTGGGCCCTGATCCACTTTGTGTGGCAAGGCGCAGTGGTCGCGGCCGGCCTGGCCCTGGCGCTCGCCGTGACGGGAAGGCGGTCCCCCTCCATACGGTACGGGTTGGGGCTGGTCGCCCTGCTGATGATGGCGGCGTTGCCGATCGTCACCGGCGCGCGGCTCTGGCGCACCGGCGGGGCGCCCGCCCTGAGCGCCGGTTCCGTTTCCATCGCCACGGAGAGCGTGGAGGGAGCGACCGCGGAGGGCGCGGATGCCGCCGGAGGCGTGATCCGTCCGGCACCGGGCGTTACGAGGCCGGGCGGGCGGGCATCGGACGTCACCACCGGCACTCCGCTGGGTGAGTCATGGAGCGCGCTGGTACAGCGTGGCCTGGACCGGGCCCTGCCGTGGCTGGTCCTGGCCTGGCTCGCCGGCGTGGTCCTTCTTTCGCTCCGCCTGCTGGGCGGCTGGGCCTGGGCGCGGCGACTCACGCGCGTGGGGACTCGGCCGGCGTCGCAGGCCTTGCACGCGACGCTCCACCGGCTGCAAACCGCTCTCGGAGCGGATCAAAAGGTGCGCCTCCTGGAATCCGTCATGGTGCAGGTGCCCGCCGTGGTGGGCTGGCTTCGCCCAGCCCTTCTGGTTCCGGTGAGCGCCGCCACCGGTCTGTCGCCCCAGCAGCTCGAGGTGTTGCTGGCCCACGAGCTGGCGCACATCAGGCGCCACGACTATGCCGTCAACTTGCTTCAGTCGGTCGTTGAAACGTTGCTGTTCTACCACCCTGCCGTGTGGTGGGTGTCGCGACGGGTGCGCGAGGAACGAGAAGATTGCTGCGACGACATGGCGGTAGCGGTGTGCGCCGACCCGCGCGCGTACGCCGGCGCCCTGCTGGAGCTGGAGAAGCTCCGCGCGCCGGACCTGGGCCTGGCTGCCGCGGCCACGGGCGGATCGCTGGTCCACAGAATCACGCGGCTCTTGCGTCCGGAGCGGCCGCATGCAGATGGCGGACGTCAATGGATGGCGGGCGTGGTCGTGGTCGCTCTCCTGCTGGCATTCGCGGGCAGCACGACGTTCTCCCGCGCGGCGGACCTGGCGGGGCCGGCAACGCCCAAGCTGGAGGCGGAGGCCGGCGTCTCCGTGCAGCAGGGGCCGAGGTCATTGCCGGCGGCGGAGCCGGACACCGTCATCATTGATACCGGCGGCGGCGCACTCCAGGAGCGCTGGGACCGCGCCGCGGCGCTCGCCCGGCGACAGGGGTTCGCCGGGTTCTGGATGGGCTATACGGTTTCCGGTGACGCGGACCGCTTTGGCTGGCTCTACTTCGACCGGCACTCGCCCATCGTCACAGCGGACGGCTCGACCATCACGGGGCACCTCCGCTTCCGCGGCGAGCCTGAAGGTCTGGTGTTCGGCGGCCTGTCACTGAGTCGGCTGGCAGGAGATCGGCCACCGGATGACATGGCGCTCCTGTTTGGCTTCGTGGTGCGAAACGGTGGGGCGGCGCTGGACCGGGTGCATGCCGGTAACGTGATCTTTCCGGTGCGGTTCGACCGGCGTGCGGTGCTGTGGCTGGGGGACGCGGCCGATGAGGCCAGCGTGGCGCTGGTGCGCCGGCTCTACGCGGAGACAGCGCCGGCTGAGCTGAAGCGTGACCTGGTGGCGATGGTGGGAGTACACGCCGACTCTCCGGTGGTGCTCCCGGCGCTGATCGGGTGGCTCCAGGGGAACGAACCTCCCGACACCCGTACCGAAGCCGCCGAGTGGCTCAGTGCCCACCCGGACCCGCAGGCGCTGGCGGCGCTGGCGCGGGCGGCCCGCACCGATCGGGCGAGCACTGTCCGGGCGGAGGCCGCGGAAGCGGTGGGTGACATGGAGCTTCCGGCCGCCGCGGACACGCTGGTCGTGCTGGCGCGCACGCTCACCGACCGGAACGCGCGGGCGGAGGCCGTCGAGGCACTTGGCGCCCGCTCTGAGAATCTGGCGCTCGACGCGCTGGTCGGGATCGCGCGGGACGACCCCTCCGCTGATATCCAGCTGGAAGCGGTGGAGACGCTGGGGGACCTCACAGACCAGCGGGGCGTACCCGCTCTGGTGGACATCGCCGACTCGCATGTCCGTCGCGAGGCGCGCAGCGAGGCGTTGGAGACCCTGGCCGACGTCGCCGCGCCCGCGCAAGCATTGGAGGTGCTGTCCCGGGTGGCGCAGGGGGATCCGGATACGGACGTACAGCGCGCCGCGGTCGAGGCACTGGGCCAGCTGGACGATCCCGCGGCCCGGCGGTTGTTGATGGAGATCGCCCGAACCCACCCGCGGTCCGAGGTGCGGGTGGAGGCGGTGGAAACCCTGCATGAAGCCGCGCCGCCGGACGAAGCGTTCCACCTGCTTCAGGGCGTGGCGCGCGAGGATCCGCATGTGGACGTGCAGCGCGAGGCGGTGGAGACGCTGGGCGAGGTGCACCACGACGCCGTGGAGCAGGGAATGACCGGGACGGCTGACGCCATTCTCGAGGCCCTGCGGGACTTTGCCGGCAGCCATCCGCGCGGTGACGTCATGATCGAGGCGGTCGAGACGCTGGGCGAATTGGCGGATGAGCGGGCGGTCAATGCGCTGATCGAGATTGCCGAACGGCACCCGCGCTCTGACGTGCAGATGGAAGCCGTGCAGACCCTGGGTGAGGTGGAGCAGGTCGAGCGGGCTGTGGCCGTGCTGGAGCGCCTGA
Organism: Gemmatimonadales bacterium; assembly: GCA_036393515.1. Classification (GTDB taxonomy): domain Bacteria; phylum Gemmatimonadota; class Gemmatimonadetes; order Gemmatimonadales; family GWC2-71-9; genus JACQHC01. The sequence continues at coordinate 4,682 of DASWGV010000199.1, forward strand.
TCAATGGGCAGGCGCGGACCGAGGTGCAGATCGCAGCAGTGGAGACGCTGGGCGAAATGCACGATCACGTGCCGGCGGCGCTGGAGCGCCTGGCCCAGGTGGCGCGGTCACACCCACGTACCGAAGTCCGGGTTGAGGCGGTGGAGACCTACGGTGAGCACGCCGAGCCGGAAGCGGCCGCGACGTTCCTGGCGGAGCTGGTGCGCACGGCGTCATCTCGTGAGGTGCAGCTGGAGGCGCTGGAAACGCTGGCCGAGCTAAATGAAGGAGCGGGGATTCCCGCGATGATTGAGATCGCGCGCTCCCATCCCGACCGCGAGGTGCGGCTCGAGGCCATTCAGCAGCTGGGGGAGAGCGACGATCCGAGGGCGGTGCGGGTGTTGGAGGGGCTGATTCGGCGGTAACCGACGACGTACAGAGACGTACCGGGGGACGGACGGGTAGGTCCGCGCCACCGCGTTCCCATTCACCGCGGCGCCGCTCGCTGCCGCGGGGGGCCGGGAATAGATTCCACTGACAATCTCGGACTCCGTTGAACGCCTGCGCGCCGCGGTCGCCAGCCGCCGGCATGTCTACCCCTTGCCTGGATTTTCCCATGGCCACCGCTCGCCTGACCCCCACGGTGAAACTGGTTACTTGCCTTGCGGTCTCTGTGGTTTCGGCGGGAACCCTTACCGCGCAAACCAGGCCGATCGTCGAACCCAAGGACTACGGCCGCTTCGAGACCCTGGGACCGGCTCGGGTCTCGCCGGACGGCCGCTGGATCGCGTACACCGTAACCAGGGTGGACGAAAAGGCCGAGCTGCGGATCCGTCGCATGGATCGCGACTCGACCCGTACCGCGGCGTGGGGGTCGGACCCGGTCTACGCTGCCAATAGCCGCTGGCTCAGCTGGTCCGTCGGCATGCCGCCGGACGAGCGGCAAAAACTGGAAAAGGAAAAGAAGCCGGTGCGAGACCGAGCGGCTCTGCTCGATCTCTCCGCCGAGGCAGAGCGAACCTTTGCCGACATCCAATTGCGGGCGTTCGACGCCACGGGACGCTTCCTGGCGCTTCACGGCTATCCACCAGAGGAGCCCAAGGGGAAGGGGGCCGACCTCAGAATCCTCGATCTATCCCGAGGCACCGAGCTGACGGTGGGGAACGTGGGTGAGTTGGCCTGGAGCGACCAGGGCTCGCTGCTCGCGGTGACCATTGCCACCGGTGCCGATGGAGGAAACGGCGTGCAGGTACTGGATGCCGTGTCCGGCCGGCTCCAGAGCCTGGACGCATCCGCGTCGGTCTATCGCCAGCTTGCCTGGCGAGAGAAGGCCGCCGATCTGGCCGCCCTGCGGTCGCACGGTCCGGCGAGCAAGCCGGGCAGCAAACACACCCTGCTTGCGTGGCGAGGGCTCACCGGCGAGCCCACTGGGCTCGAGCTGGATCCCAATGCACTCGGCCTGGCCGACACGCTCGAAGTAGTGGAGCACCGCCGGCCCGCGTGGTCGGACGACGGCCGTCGCCTGGCGGTGGGCCTGCGGCCGGTGCCTGACTCGACCCGTACGGCCGCCGCCGACTCCACCGGGGCCGACTCCGCCCGCCAGGGCAAGTCGGAGGAGGACCTGGCGGCGATGCAGATCTGGCACACCGCCGACGTCTACATCGTTCCCCAGCAGAAAGCGCGAGCGCAGGCCACCGCGCGGCGCACCCTGCTCGCGGTGTGGGAGCCCGATGCCCGGCGACTGGTCCAGGTGAGCAGCGACCTGGGCGAGGAAGCGTCCGTGCTGGATGACTGGAGGACCGGCACGGAGCGCGTCCGCGCCTCCTACGCCTGGGGCACCAAGTTTGGCCGGCCGTACTACGATCTCTGGACCATTGACCTGGCCAACGGCCGCCGGTCCCGGGTGTTGGAGAAGGTGCGCTACAGCTGGGAGAGCCCGGGTGGCCGCTACCTCCTCTCGTTCGACGGCAAGGACTACTGGAGCCACGACCTTCGCTCCGGTGCGCGGGCGAATCTCACCGGCACGCTTCCCGCCGCGTTTGCCGACACGGCGTACGACACGCCGACCGATCAGTTGCCACCTCATGGTGTGGGAGGCTGGCTGGACGATGATCGAGGTGTGTTCCTGTACGACGAGTTCGACGTGTGGCGGGCGGCGCCCGACGGTTCCGGCGCCACGCGCCTCACGGATGGCGCTGGTGAGAAACTGGTGCACCGTGTAGTTGATCTCGATCGCGAGCGGGACGCGTTCGATCCTGCGGCGCCGCTCTTCCTCTCGCTCCACGGCGAGTGGAGTGAGCAGCGAGGCTACGCCCGAATCCTCCCGGGCAAATCGCCCGAGCGATTGCTCCTGGTGGATCGCCTGGTGTCCGGCCTGGCCAAGGCGGACAGTGCCAACGTGCTGATCTATCGGGCCGAGGCCAAGAATGATTCGCCGGATTGGTTTGCGGCGGGTCCTGACCTGAGGAATCCGCGTCAACTGTCCGCCACCAATCCGTTCCTGGCTGACTATGCGTGGACCCGGATGGAGCTGATCGAGTTCCGGAACGAGCGGGACCGTCCGCTCCAGGGCGTGCTGCTCTATCCGGCCAATCACGATCCGTCACGCAAGTACCCCATGATCGTCTACACCTATGAGATCCTCTCCTCCGGCGCGCACCAGTTCGACGTGCCCAGCGAGCGGCGCTATTACAGCTTTGCCGCCTGGACGCAAGCCGGCTACTTCGTGCTGCTCCCGGACATCGTCTTCCGGGCGCGGGACCCGGGCGTCAGCGTGCTGGAGACGTTGCGGCCGGCGGTGGCGCGGGTGGTGGCGATGGGCCTGGTGGACTCGGCGCGGGTGGGCTTGATCGGGCACTCCTGGGGTGGGTACACCGCGACTTTCATTCCGACGCGGACCAAGTTGTTCGCCGCTTCGGTTGCGGGGGCGCCGCTCACGGACTTTGTGAGTTTCATGGGCCAGATCCACTGGACGCCGGGGAACGCCGAGGCGGACCACTGGGAGACCGGGCAGGCCCGGATGGAGGTGCCCTACTGGGAGGACCCCGAAGCGCACCACCGGAACTCGCCCATCCACAAAGTCCAGGAGATGGAGACGCCGCTCCTGATGGCGCACGGCGACAAGGACGGGGTGGTGGAGTTCTTTCAGGCGACCGAGTTCTACAACTTCGCGCGCCGCGCCGGGAAGCAGATGGTGCTGCTGGTGTACGAGGGGGAAAACCACAGCTTCACCAAGAAGGCGAACCAGATTGACTACCACCGCAGAATCCTGGAGTGGTTCGGCCACTATCTGAAGGGCGAGCCCGCCCCAGTCTGGATCAACGCGGGGGTTGCGTTCGAGCTACAGGATAAGGAGAAGCGCCGGGTGGCCACGCTGCACCCGCTCCCGGCGGCGGCCGGGAGCCGGTGACACAGGTCACCTGGCGAACGGTACTCCAAAACGCAATTGTCCTGCCGATTGGAGATGCCCCTCGGGCGACGTTGCCGCCCGCCGCCACACCGTCAAGGGCCTCTCAATGGCGCTCTCGCCGGCCCGGCCCCATCTTGCCCGGACCTCCTTCGGGCGAAGCATGGGCAAGGTTCTCGCGTTCATCGGCGCCACGTTTGGTGGAGCGTTGGGCTGGTGGTTGGGTGACCGGGTCGGACTCATGACCGCCTTCCTGCTCAGCATGGTGGGCACGGGGGCGGGGATGTACGCCGGCGTCCGGTTCGCTCGCCAGTACCTGCCGTAATGCGTGGGTCCCTCGCGTTGGTGATGGCGACCCTGGCCACGCCGTGGCCGGCGGCGCTACCGGCCCAACAGACGGTGGCCTTCATCCACGTCACCGTGATCGACGGGACCGACCCGTCGCCTCGGCTCGACCAGACCGTCATCATCCGCGGCAATCGCATTGCCCTGGTCGGCCCCACCGGGATCACGCCGGCACCTGCCGGCGCTCGTGTGATTGACGGTCGCGGCAAGTTCCTGGTGCCCGGACTGTGGGACATGCACGTGCACACCGCAATGCCGGGCGGGCGAGCGGTTCTCGCCCTCTACGTGGTGAACGGCGTGACCGGGGTCCGCGACATGGCCGGTGACTGGGCCCAGGTCAACGAATGGCGCCGTGAGATCGCCGGTGGTCGGCTGCTCGGTCCCCGCATTGTGGCGGCAGGACCCTACATCGAGGGCGGCGACGTACCCATTACGCACCTCCTGGCGCGCACACCGGGTGAGGCGGTGGTTGCGGTGGACTCGCTGGTGCGTTTGGGCGTGGACTTTGTGAAGCTGCACAGCCAGTTCAGGCGGGAGGTGTATCTGGCCGCCGCCAGCGCGGCACGCGCGCGCGGGCTCCTGGTGGCGGGGCACGTGCCTCGGAGCATCACCCCGCAAGAGGCTTCGGATTCCGGAGTGTCGAGCATCGAGCACATGCTCCAGATCCCGGCACCGTGCACGCCGGCCGAATCCCTGGCGCTCGCCCCGCGGTTCCCGGTCCAGGGCGTCCTGGGCCGATGCACCTC
>DASWGV010000200.1:0-41900 GCA_036393515.1 Gemmatimonadales bacterium
ACGCCGGACGGCTTGAATGGGCAGATCTACAACCGCTGCGTCGGCACCCGGTACTGCTCCAATAACTGCCCCTACAAGGTGCGCTACTTCAACTGGTTCGATTATCAGGCGCCCGAGGATCCCCGAACCTTCGCCTGGCCCGAGCCGCTGCATCTCTCATTGAATCCGGATGTCACCATGCGCTCCAAGGGCGTCATGGAGAAGTGCACCTTCTGCGTGCAGCGGATCCGCGGGGCCCAGCACCAGGCGCGGCTGGATGGCCGGCCGGTCCGGGACGGAGAGATCCAGACCGCGTGTCAGCAGACCTGTCCGGCGGACGCCATTGTGTTCGGCGATCTCAAAGATCCGGATTCGCGGGCCTCGCAGCTCGCCACGGACGCCCGGGCCTACCATGTGCTGGAGACCCTCAACACCAAACCTGGCGTGGTGTATCTCAGCAAGGTGCGCAATGTGGTGGAGGCCTAGAGGGCATGGCGACGCTGGCCCAACCTGAGCGTCCCGCCGCCCGGCCCACCTACGCCGAGGTCACGCGCGATATCGTCGCGACGCTCGGCAACCCCGGGCGCACCTGGTACATCGTCTTTGCCCTGGTCCTGGTCATCCTGGCCTGGGGCGCCGGCGCGCTGCTCTATCAGGTCCGCTACGGCCTGGGCGTCGCCGGGTACGCGCCGCCCGTCATGTGGGGTGTGTACATCACCACGTTCGTGTTCTGGGTGGGTATTGCCCACTCCGGCACGCTGGTGTCAGCCATTCTGTTCCTGTTCCGGTCGGCGTGGCGCACGGCCGTGTATCGCACGGCGGAGGTCATGACGGTCTTCGCCGTGATGACAGCCGGCCTGTTCCCCCTGATCCACGTCGGTCGCATCTGGTACGCTTATTGGCTGATTCCGTATCCCAACCAGCGGCAACTCTGGGTCAACTTCAAGTCGCCGCTCCTCTGGGACGTCTTCGCAGTGACCACGTACCTCATCGTGAGCACGTGTTTCCTGATCGTGGGACTGGTACCGGACATCGCCGCGGCCCGGGACACCGTCACCGGCTGGCGGAAAAAGCTCTATGCCATCACATCGCTGGGATGGCGTGGCACGGACCAGCAGTGGCGGCATTACACCCGCGCCTATCTCTACCTCGCCGCCCTGGCCACCCCGCTGGTGCTGTCGGTGCACAGCGTGGTGTCCTGGGACTTCGCCATGTCCATCGTGCCCGGCTGGCACACCACCATCTTCGCGCCCTACTTCGTGGCCGGCGCCATCTACTCGGGGTGCGCCCTGGTGGTGACGTTGCTGGTGCCCATTCGGAAGGCATTCAAGCTGGAGCGTTACGTCACGCCGGATCATTTCGAGAACCTGGCCAAGCTGCTGCTCCTCACCGGCATGATCGTGGGGTACGCGTACGCGGTGGAGTACTTCATGGCCTGGTATTCCGGCAATCCCTACGAGCGCGCGGCGTTCTGGAACCGGGCGTTCGGTGACTACTGGTGGGCCACCTGGACCATGATCATCTGCAACGGGTTCCTGCCACTCTTCCTGTGGTTCAAGAAGGTGCGTCGCAGCATCCCGGCCATGCTGGTGCTGTCGCTGTTCATCAATCTGGGCATGTGGTTTGAGCGGTTTGTCATCATCGTGGTGTCGCTGTCGTATGAGTACGAGCCCTACGCGTTCGGCCACTACACTCCGTCGTGGGTGGACTGGTCCATTCTGGCCGGCAGCTTCGGGTGGTTCTTCATGTGGTTCCTGCTTTTCGCCAAGAACTTCCCCATGGTGTCCATCGCCGAGGTGAAGGAGATCATCCCCATGCCGCGGAAGGAGAGGGCGCACGCATGAGCGCGGCTCCGGGAGGCGTCCTGGCAGGATTTCGCCAGGTGGATGCGGCGGCGCAGGCCATCCGGTCGCTGAAGGAGATGGGCTACCGCGACTTCACGGTCTACACCCCCGTCCCCAACCACGAAATCGCCGACGCCGTGGGCCACCGGGTGAGCCCGGTGCGGCTGTGGACGTTGGTGGGCGGGCTCACGGGATGCGTGTCCGGCTTCGCCATGACGCTGTGGATGTCCTACGACTACCCCATTGTGGTGGGCGGCAAGCCGCTGGGGTCCATTCCGCCGTATGTGATCATCGCGTTCGAACTCACCATCCTGTTCGGGGCGTTGGCCACGCTGGCCGGGCTGGTGTTCCACGCCTGGCGGTCCCACCGTGCGGCGGCCTACGACCCGAAGTTCACCAACGACCAGATCGGCATTTTTGTGCCGTGCCTGGCGGAGCGGCGTGGGGCGGTCCAGCAACTGCTCCAGAGCGAAGGGGCGGTGGAGGTGCGACTTGAAAGCTAAGGGCGATCAGAGGGGCCGTCGCCGGATTGCCAGCGGGCTGGGAGCGCGGAGGCTGGCTTGGGCGTCGGCAGCCGTGCTGGTCTGCGCCTGTACGCGGGACCAGTGGCAACGCTTCCCCTCGCCCGACGACGCGGTCGCCGCCGTGCCGTGGTTCTCGGTCATGAAGCGGAGCATCGCCATCGAGCCCTACCGCATCGCTCATCGCGGGCCCGTGCCCGGGACCGTCCCGATCACCGGGCACGACGTGGTGCTGCCCGCGTTTCCCGCCAACGAACCGGCGCTGAGCCGCCTGGCCAACCCCGCGCAGCGGACCGCCGCGTCACTGGAGCGCGGGCGCGACCGCTACGACATCTACTGCCTGGTCTGCCATGGGCCCGAGGGCCTAGGCAACGGTCCGGTAGCGCCGGCGCTGGCCAACACGGTGCGGAACCTGACCGAGGCCCGCATGCGGGCCCGCAGCGACGGCTGGATGTACGCCGTCATCTCGAACGGGTTCGGCGCGCTGATGCCGGAGTATCGGAGCAAGATCACCGCTGAGGATCGCTGGCACATCGTGAACTACGTGCGCGTCCTCCAGGGTACCGCCGGGGTCACGCCATGACGGCATCGGGCCACCAGGACGCGTACCGCCGTGCGGCGGAGGCACCGGCCCGTCCCTTGGTGACCGGCGGCGCGGTCCTGGCCGTGGCGGGCCTGGCCTTGTTTGCTCTTCTCCTCATGGGCGACGATCCCGGCCGCGCCTGGCGCGCCTATCACGTCAACTTCCTGTTCTTCACCGGTGTCTCGCTGGGTGGGGTGGCGTTCTCCGCGGCGTTCCGGGTGACCAAGGGGGCGTGGGCCGGCCCCATCGTGCGGTTCGCGGAAGCCGGAGCGGCGTTCCTGCCCGTCGCGCTGGTGTGTTTCCTGGTGCTGTTCCTGGGGCGTCAGTATCTGTTCCCCTGGATTGACCACCCCACACCGGCCCGCGGATCCTGGCTGACCGTTTCCTGGGTATTCTGGCGGGACCTGGCGGCGCTACTCGCCGTCTTCGGCCTGGCGATCGCCTACGTCTATCACAACCTGCGACCCGATCTCGCGGCCCTCCGGGACCACGTGCCGGAAGCGCGCCGCGCCGTGTACCAGAAGTTCGCCGCCGGGTTCAGCGGTACTCCGGAACAGACGGCGGCCAACGAGCGACGGCTGGACCGGCTGGCGCCCGCCTTTCTCATGGTGTACGCGTATCTGGTGACCTTGATCGCGTTCGACCTGGTCATGTCACTCGCGCCGTACTGGTACAGCACGCTGTTCGGCTGGTGGTTCTTCATGAGCGCGTTCCTCACCGGCCTCACCACGCTGGGACTGATGACCGTGTACTGGCGGGGACGGCTCGGGCTCCAGAGCCTGATCGGCCGCCAGCAGTTCCACGACCTGGGGAAACTGGTCTTCGGGCTGTCCGTGTTCTGGGCGTATCTCATGTTCAGCCAGTTCCTGGTGCAATGGTACGGTAATCTGCCGGACGAGACGGCCTTCCCGTTCTATCGGATGTGGGGCGAGTGGCGACCGATCGCGGTGCTCGTGGGCCTCATGGTCTTTATGATTCCGTTCTGGGGTTTGATCTGGGTGAAAGCCAAGATCACGCCGCTCACCTTCGCGATTTTCGTGGCTGTGAGCTTGGCGGGCGTGTGGTTGGAGCGCTACCTCCTGGTGCAGCCCTCCCTCACCGAGCAAGGGCCGGCGTTCGGCCTGCCGGAGCTCGGCGTGACGGCCGGGTTCCTGGGACTGTTCCTGCTGGCGTACGGGCTCTTTGCTCGATCCTTTCCGATGATCAGTCCGAGGTTGGCGGACGAAGCGGCCAAGTGGCATCACTAGGGCGGACGGGCGGGGCACGTTCCCTGGGGGCCGCTGCCACGCTGTAGAAACCGGGCGTCATCCTCCGCCGTACGGTCGGCAACTCTCCCCGCGAGTCCCCGTGGCAACACTGATCTACGATTTGCGCCACGCCATCCGGCTCCTGCGCGCCCGCCCCCTTTTCGCCGCCGTCACCACTCTGTCCATCGCCATCGGGATCGGGGCCAACACCACCATCTTCAGCGTGGTGAATGCCGTGTTGTTCCGGCCTCCCGCGGGGGTAAGCGGAATGGACCGCGCGGTGGAGGTCACTCGCACGGTTGGCGGCCGGGGCCGCGACTCGTTCTCCTACCCCGAGTTCCTCGATCTGCGCACCATGGCGGCGGACGCCTTCGAGCATCTCGCGGGATGGCGGGGCGCGACCTTCAGCTATACCAGCGGCGGTGAGGGCGAGCGGCTGTCCGGGATGGTGGTATCTCACAATTACTTTTCGGCCCTGGGGGTCGAAGCGCTGCGAGGCCGGTTCTTCGTGGAGGAGGAAGACCGCACTCGGCTCACCCACCCCGTAGCCGTGGTAAGCGAAGCGTTCTGGCGCGACCGCCTGGGCGCCACCGCCGACGTGCTCGGCCGCACCCTCGTGCTCAATCGCCGGCCCTTCACCATCGTGGGAGTCGCGCCCGCGCCGTTCCGGGGTCACGTCTTCGGCTTCAAGACGGATGTCTGGGTCCCCATGATGATGATGGGCGTGGTGCGCCCCGGATTCGACCAGTTCGAGAACCGGTGGGCCAGCTGGTTCACCATGGTCGGTCGCCTGCGGCCCGGAGTGACGGTGGAGCAGGCGCAAGCCATGGCGCACGCGGCGTTCCGGCAAATGCCGCAGCGCCGCACGGAGCCGGAGAACCAGCGGAGCGCGGCGGTCGAGCAACTCGGCGTCTTGCCGGCGCCCGGGCGCGCACCGGTGACTGCCTTCTTTGCCGTGCTGGTGGCGCTGGTGGGGATCATCCTCCTGGTGACCTGCGCTAACGTCGCGGGCATGCTGCTGGCCCGAGCCACTGCGCGGGAGCGGGAGATCGCGGTGCGGCTCGCGCTGGGCTCAGGCCGAAAGCGATTGGTGCGACAGCTCCTGGTGGAGTCCTTGACCCTCTTCGCGGTCGGGGGCACCGCCGGCGTGCTGCTTGGCGTCTGGTCCGCGCGGCTGCTGGGCGCCATCCCCCTGCCGGCGCCCGTCCCGTTCGAGCTGAGCTTCCCCACCGACGTGCGCGTCCTCGCACTGGGGTTGGCGCTGGCCCTGGTGACCGGGTTCATCTTCGGGCTGGCGCCGGCCCTTCAGGTAACGCGACCGGACCTCGCGGCCATGATGAAGGCGAGCGGATTCGCCTCTGGCCGAGGCGGACGGCTGCGCAGCACGTTCGTCATGGGACAGGTGGGACTGTCGCTCTTGCTACTGCTGGCCGCCGGCCTTTTCCTGCGCTCACTCCAACGTGCCGCCGCGGTTCCCGTGGGTTTTGACCCTACGGGCGTGAGCGTGGCGAGCGTCGACCTCTCTATTGACGGTTATGATGAGCCACGCGGACAACGGTTCGTGGCTGATCTGGTGGCACGGATCGGCAGCACGCCCGGAGTCCTAGGAGCGGCCGCCGGCACCGATCTGCCACTCGATCTTTCACGCAGCGGGGACCCCGCATTCGTGAGTTCCCCGATGGCCACGGCGGAAGGCTGGGTGGACACCGAGTTCGGCATCGTTACCGCGGGGTATTTCGAAGCCCTTCGCATCGCCGTGCTGGAAGGGCGCGCCTTCGACCGGCGCGATGTGGCGGGATCCGAGGCGGTCGTCGTTGTGAGCCGCACCTTCGTGGAGCGGACGTGGCCCGGCGAATCCGCGTTGGGAAAGACCGTTCGATTCGACGGCGCGAACGGGAGACCGCGCACCATCGTGGGAGTGGTCGAAGATGTAAAGAACAGCATGTTGATGGAGGCGCCGGCTCGCATGATCTACCTGCCACTGAGCCAGCGGTACGCCCCCGACTTGACGGTAATAGCGAGGGGCGCTCCCGGCGCTGATCCCGCGGCCGCGCTCCAGGCCGCATTGCGGCAGGCGGATCCGGCGCTGTCGCGCACGCCGGCGCAGTCACTGAGCGCCATTACGGCCCTGGGGCTGCTGCCTCAGCGATTCGCAGCAGCGATCACCACGATTCTCGGCGGCGTCGCCCTCTTCCTGTCGGCCATGGGAGTGTATGGCGTGGTCGCGGTAACCGTCGCTCAACGCACCCGAGAGATCGGCGTCCGCGTGGCCCTCGGCGCGCGCGCGCGCCAGGTCGCCTGGTTCGTACTGCGTGGTGGCTTGCGGCTCGCCGTGCCGGGCCTGGTGGTGGGGCTGGTAGCCGGGTTCGGGCTCAGCCGGCTCCTGCGCGCGTTCTTGCTCGGGCTGGCCCCGGCCGATCCCATCACGTTTCTGGTGGTGCCTGCGGTGCTTATCGCGACGGTCGCGGTGGCCTGCTGGGTGCCGGCCCGAAGGGCCTCCGGGCTTCAACCCACGGAAGCCCTGCGGGCGGAATAGCGCGCCGTCCCGGAGCCGTCTGAGGCCGTCAGGCCGCACGCAGCGCCGGCAGGAGCGTGGGTAGCGCGCCCACCACCCAGACCAGGCCCGCCGCCACGGCCGCGTTGGATCGACTGATCTTGCCCGTCACGCTGAGACCGACCGCCAGCAGCACCGTGATCCACAGGGTAAACACATCCACGCGGCCCACCACCGCAAGCAACACCGGTGACACCGTGTCCGGATCCAGGAACCGCCCTATCCCGAGGCTCACCCGGTACCGCCCGTCCAGGGAATCGGGGTCGAGCAGGAGGCCCTGGATGCCGGCGAGCAACGCCTCCAGGACCCGGGGGACGTAGGCGTAGGCGGCCACGGCGAGAGCGGTGCCAAACGACTCCTTTGCCTCGACCAGCTTCCCCAGGAGCCATAGGGCAAGCCCGGTGCAAAAGACGGCGATAGGCACGAAGACGAACGCGCCGATCCGGGCGAACATGGTGCCGAAGGCGCGACCCCGCTCCGCCATCTCGGGCGTGAGCTGCGGGTTGGCCCGCATGGCCGCGGCCATTCCCCGATCGAACTCGGCATCCATCATCGGCGCCAATAACCGGGAATTGAGCAGAAACAGGCCGCCGAGCACCACCGTAACCACCACGAGGGGGACCCAGAATGCCCCCTGCTGCCGTCGCGCGAAGACGGCGGCTGGCGTGTACCAGATGTCGACCAGGTCTTCCCATACCGAGACCTGCGTCGCTGGGGCACCGCTGGGGGCGGGATCGGTCATGGTTACTCCTGCCGGCGTGGGGGAACGCGGTTGGTCAGGGGCTCGAGCGACCTGAGGCCGCCCGGATCAGCGTTGTCAAAACGTCGAGGTTGATGTCATCGAGCGTCTTCAGGTACAGGCACGCCTTCCCGGTCTTGAACTTGCCAAGGTGGGCCAGCAGCGACTGGTGGGTGTGCAGTCCGCCCATGAGGTACAGCGTCAGATTCTGCTTCCGGGGTGAAAAGCCCAGGCGGAACCAGTCGCCTTCCCGGCCGCTGGGATACTTGTAATGGTAGCTCCCGAACCCCACGATGTTCGGGCCCCACATGCGCGGCGTGGTCCCCGACGCTTGCTTCATCAGGCGCAGAAGCGTACGGCAGTCCCGCCGCGTGACGTCACTGGTGATGGAATCCACAAAGGCCCGTACGCTCTTGCCGGTCCGCTGCGTCTTCAACTCGGCCACCGGACTTCCTTTGCTTTGGTGTCGACTTGAGAATCTCTCCGTGCGGGACCCGGCGCAATGGGCGGAGGCCGTCCCCGGGGCTGGCTAACTACCAGCTTTCAGCACATCTTACGCCGGTGTCAGCTCCTGCGTTCGGGGGGCGAGATTGCACCCGGTTCACCCGGAACGGCTCCGTGACACACAAGCGCGCCGATGACATCGGGCCGCGATGATGAGGCGAGAATGACCAAGCTCACCTTCCCTGTGCTCGGCGCCGCGGTGTTCTGTGTCGGCCTAGTCGCCACAGACCGCCGATCGATACCGGCATCGGACCCGAGCTTCTCTCTCGCCGCCGTCAGTCTCCACCCGACCTCCACCAATCTCCCCGCGTCCGACACCGTCGCTACGGCGGCCCTCAACCGCGTCGTGCAGGGTCTCTGCATGCTGTGCCACAATCCCCAGGCCATGACGGGGAACCTGTCTCTGGCCGGGTTTGACGTCGGCAGCCCGGAGCGGCACCCGGAGGTCGCGGAGAAGGTGATTCGGAAGCTGCGTGCCGGTATGATGCCACCCCCCGGCGTCCCCCGGCCCGGCGGCGACACGCTGACGGCGCTGGTGGAAGCTCTCGAACGGCGCATTGACCAGGCGGCGGCGGCGACTCCCAATCCAGGGAGTCGGACGTTCCAGCGCCTCAATCGTGATGAGTATCGGGTCTCCGTGCGCGACCTGCTGGCGCTGGAGATTGACGCGGGAGACTACCTGCCGCTCGACACCAAGAGCGCCAACTTCGACAACATCGCGGACGTCCAGATGCCCTCCGCCACGCTGGTGGAGGGCTACCTCCGCGCGGCTGCCCACATCAGCCGGATGGCTGTGGGCGACCCACGGGTCGGTCCCACGTCGGCGACCTACAAGGTCCCGCGCACCGCCTCGCAGGTGGATCGGGTGGAGGGAGCCCCGTTGGGGACCCGCGGTGGCGTCTCCGTGGTGCACCACTTCCCGGCCGACGGCGCCTACCTCTTCCGGGTGATGCTCCACTCGGCACCGGAAGGGGAGCTGTACGGACGCACGGCCCTGAACGAGCAGATGGAAATCTCGATTGATGGCGAGCGGGTGGCGGTGCTGGCCATTGACCGGTGGCTGTCGGAATCGGATCCCAACGGGATGACGCTGACCACGGACTCGATTCACCTGCGTGCCGGGGCGCGGCGGGTGACGGCCGCGTTCGTCCGCCGGTTCGAGGGCGCGGTGGACGACTTGATCACGCCGGTGGATCACACGCTGGCCGACACCCAGATCGGACTGGGGTATGGCGTCACCACGCTGCCCCACCTCAGGGACCTCGCCATCGTGGGCCCGTTCGGGGCCACCGGCGTGTCCGACACGCCCAGCCGGCGGAGGATCTTCAGCTGTCGCCCCACCGACCCGGACGAAGCGCGCCCGTGCGCCGAGGGCATCATCGCCCGATTGGCCGCGCAGGCGTACCGGCGACCGCTGGCGGCGCGTGACCTGAGCGCCTTGATGACGTTCTATGACCACGGCGCCACCGATGGCGGGTTCGAGGGCGGTGTCCGCACCGCGGTTCAGGCCATCCTGGCCAGTCCGCACTTTGTGTTCCGCCTGGAAGAAGCGCCGTCCCGTGTCAGGCCGGGCACCAGCTACCGAATCCGCGACGTTGATCTGGCATCTCGTCTTTCCTTTTTCTTGTGGGGCGCCCCGCCCGACGCCGAGTTGATCGCGGCGGCGGAACGCCGAGAGCTCGCTGCCCCGGAGAAGCTCAACGCCCAGGTGCGCCGGATGCTGGCCGACCCGCGCTCGGACGCGCTGGCCGCCCGCTTCGCGTCGCAGTGGTTGCGGCTGCAGGATCTGGAAAAGGTCCACCCCGACGCGCTCTCGTATCCGTACTTCGACCAGACGCTGGCCGCCGCGATGCATCGCGAGACCGAGCTGTTCTTCAACCACCTGGTCCGGCAAGACCGGAGCGTGCTGGAGTTGTTGACGGCCGATTACACCTTCGTGAACGAGCGCTTGGCCCGGCATTACGGGATCGCCGACGTGACCGGACCGGAGTTCCGCAAGGTCGCCTATCCCGACCGCGGTCGGCAGGGGCTGCTGGGCCACGGCAGCATTCTCACGTTGACCTCGCACGCTGATCGCACGTCGCCCGTGCTCCGGGGGAAATGGGTGATGGAGGTGCTCCTCGGCACACCGCCACCGCCGCCGCCGCCCAACGTGCCCGATCTGGACGCTACCGAAGGCGCGAGTGAGGGCCGGTTGCTCACCACCCGCGAGCGCATGGAAATGCACCGGTCCAACGCCGTCTGCCACTCGTGCCACCAGTTCATGGACCCGATTGGCCTGGCGCTGGACAATTTCGACGTCACTGGAAAGTGGCGGATCAAGGAAAACGGGATGCCGCTGGACACCCGCGGGCAGTTGTACGACGGCACGCCGCTCACCAATCCGGCGGAGCTCCAGGCGGCCCTGCTCAAGCGTCCGGAATCGCTCATTCGGAACTTCACCGCCAATCTGCTGGCGTATGCCGTGGGTCGGCGCGTGGAGTGGTACGACATGCCGACGGTGCGGACCATCGCGCGTCAGGCGGCGGCCGACGGCAATCGGATGTCCGCGTTCATTCTGGGGGTGGTGAACAGCGCTCCATTCCAGATGGTCCGGACGGAAACGACGGTCAGCGACGGCGGGCGACAGCCGTGACCACGAACCTCAGGTAGAGGTAGCGACCATGCAGTTCATTACCGGCAGGTACCTTCCGCGGCGCACGTTCCTCCGGGACGCCTCCGCCATGATTGGTCTTCCACTCCTGGACGCCATGCTCCCAGTGCGGTTGCTGGGCCGCGGCCGGCGGGTGACCGATCCGACGCGCCTGGTCTGCGTCGAAATGGTGCATGGGGCGGCCGGCAGTAACCAGTTGGGCGCGAGCCAGAACCTCTGGGCGCCGGCGGCGGTCGGTCGGGATTTCGACCTCGGTCCCAGCAGCCTGAAGCCGCTCGAGCGGTTCCGGGAGTATCTCACGATCGTGAGCAATACCGACGTGCGCGCGGCCGAGGCGGTGAGCCCCCAGGAGATCGGGGGCGACCATTTCCGCTCCAGTGCCACCTTCCTCACCCAGGCGCACCCCAAGCAGACGGAAGGGTCGGATGTGTACGTGGGCACGTCGCTGGACCAGCTCTACGCGCAGCGGTTCGGCCAGGACACGCCCATCCCGTCCATGCAGCTCTGCGTCGAGAACGTGGACCAAGCGGGTGGTTGCGCGTACGGCTATGCCTGTGTGTACACCGACACGATCAGCTGGGCCTCGCCTACCGAGCCGCTGCCCATGATTCGGGACCCGCGCGTCGCGTTCGAGCAGATCTTCGGGTCCGGAGGTACCCCGGAACAACGGGCCGCCCGCCGGCAAACCGATCGCAGCATTCTTGACTGGTTCATGGATGAGGTGGATGGGCTCAAGCGTCGCGTGGGGCCCACCGACCGGCACCGTCTGGATCAGTATCTGGAGAACATTCGCGAGATCGAGCGGCGGATCCAGCGGATCGAGGCCCGCAACACCAGCGGCGAGCCGCGCGACCTACCCGAAGCGCCTGCCGGGGTGCCCGACTCGTTCGAGGAGCACGTGAAGCTGATGTTCGATATCCAGGCGCTGGCGTTCATGTCGGATGCCACCCGCGTGTTCTCGTTCAAGATGGGCCGCGACGGCTCCGGCCGGGTGTATCCCGAGAGCGGTGTGGGCACGGCGTTCCATCCCGCGTCCCACCACGGGGGGCGGGAGGAGCGGGTCCATGATTTCGCCAAGATCAACACCTATCATGTGAGCATGCTCCCCTACTTCCTGGAGAAGCTGGAGAGCACCATGGAGGGGGACGCCAACCTGTTGGAGAAGACCCTGCTGATCTACGGGTCTCCCATGGGCGACTCGAACTTGCACAACCACAAGCGGTGCCCGCTGTTCCTGGCGGGTCGCGCGAACGGCCAGCTCAGAGGGAACCAGCACATCAAGGCGCCCGATGGCACCGCGATGGCGGACGTGATGCTGGACCTGCTGCACAAGGTGGGGCGGACGGACGTGCAGGAGTTTGGGGACAGCACCAAGCCGTACTCCGTCTAGACCCAGGCGATGATAGGTGAGACCATGCTCGGCCAACGCGTGAGCCTGCTGGGCGCACTGTCCTTCGGGGCGCTGATCTTGGCGGCGCCCATCCCCGACTCTCCGGTCGCCGATGCCGCGCGGAGTGGCGACCTGGAGGCGGTGCGGACGTTGTTGCGACAGGGCGCTGACGTCAACGCCGCCCAGGGCGACGGAATGACGGCATTGCACTGGGCCGCTCAGAACGGCGACGCTCCCATGTTGCGCGTGCTCTTGTACGCCGGAGCGAATGCGGAAGCGACCACGCGCTTGGGGGGCTACACGCCCCTTCACTTGGCCAGCCAGCAAGGTCTGGGTGAAGCCGTGAAGGTGCTGCTGGAGGGTGGGAGCAAAGCCGCCGCGGAGACGACCACGGGCGCGAGCGCCATCCACCTTGCCGCGGCAGCGGGCCGGCCCGACGCCGTCGCGGTACTGCTCCAGGGCGGCGCCGACCTCAACGCACGGGAATCCTACGCGGACCGCACGCCGCTGATGTTCGCCACCGCCAGCAATCGGCTGGAGGTCATGCAGGTGCTGCTCACGGCGGGCGCCGATGTTTCGTTGGCGACCACCGTGGTGGATTTCGCGGAGCGGTCCAAGGCGGACGACGTCGAGCAGCGGCGCAGGGCGCGGGTCATCGCCGCGGCCAAGGAACCGGCTGGACCGCCCCGTGATAGCACGGCCCCGCGGGCCCAACGTCGCCCGGAGCAGACTCAGCCGCCCGATCCCGATGCGCCGTCGGTACCCGACAGCGCGCGGCCGCGCGGACCTCGGCCACTGTCCTACGAGGATTGGGTGGGACGGCAGGGCGGCTTCACCGCGCTGCACTTCGCCGTGCGCGATGGACGGGCGGAGGCGGTTCGCCTCCTGCTGGAGTCCGGCGCCCCCGTCAATGGGGTCACGGCGGGCGACCATTCCACGCCGCTCTTGATCGCCGTCATCAACGGACACTATGACCTGGCTGTGGAGCTCCTGGGACGTGGAGCCGACCCCAAGGTGGCCAGTGAAGACGGTGCGACGCCGTTGTTCGCCACGCTCAACAGCGAGTGGGCGCTCCGGACGTGGCACCCCCAGCCGACCGCGTGGCAGCAACAGAAGACCACGTACCTCGAGCTGATGGAGGCGTTGCTCAAGGCTGGGGCCGATCCCGATGCACGGGTCAACACCCATATCTGGTACGCCGCGTACAATGCCGGGCGCATGGGCGTTGATTACTCGGGAGCCACGGCGCTCTGGCGCGCGGCGTACGCCACGGATGTCCGCGCTATGCGCCTGCTGACCGCGTATGGCGCCGACCCGAACATCCCGACTATCAAACCGGCCCAAGGGCGTTTCCCCGGTGCCGCCAACCGCTCCCGCGATAGCACCGAAGCCGAGGAAAAGGATCCCACCGGACTCCCCCCGGTTCCCGTCGGCGGGCCAGCGGTCCATCCGCTCCACGCCGCCTCCGGGGTGGGGTATGGGACGTCACGCGTCGGCCAACAGCACCGTCACGTACCCGACGGCTGGCTTCCCGCGGTTCGGTACCTGGTGGAGGAGCTGGAGGTGGACGTGAACGTGCGGGATCACGACGGCTATACCGCGGTGCATAACGCGGCCGCGCGCGGGGATAACGAGATGATCCAGTATCTCGTGGAGCACGGCGCGGATGTGACGCTGCTGAGTCGCCGTGGACAGACCACGGTGGACATGGCCAACGGACCGCAGCAGCGGGTGCAGCCGTTCCCGGAGACCATTGCGCTGCTGGAGCGCCTGGGCGCCAAGAACAACAACAAATGCCAATCCTGCGAGTAGGGTCACTCGCCTGACGTTGGCGTGGGTGGGTCAGCGACCAGCCTCTCAGAAGTTCTAAGTCCGCTCCACCGCTCCTTCTACCTCGACGGAGTAGCCGAACGAGCATCGCCTCTAGCGTCCGGAGATTACCTGCCGGTTCAGGTAGATCGCGTTGTCTGCGCAGTTGTTCCCCACGATGATATCGGCCCGCCCGTCGCCGTCCACATCGCCCAGTGCGACGGCACGCGTCGGCGTTCCGGGAGGGCCGAACGTCGGTCCGGCTCGAAGATTACCCTGGCCGTCACTCAGGTAGACGCGATTCATTGCATCGCGTAATTGGTACTCGAAGATGGTCGGTCCGGGTGTGTCCGGCGTCCGTACGGTGGACCCATCTGGTGCAACCAGGACCGCGTCCACGGCCTCAGAGCCGACAACGACATCGAGTGTGCCGTTCCCGTCCATGTCTGCCACCGCAATCGCCCGCGTCGGACCGCGTTCAGGCCCGAATGAGATCGACCGGCTGAACGCACCGCTGCCGTCGCCGAAAAAGACCCTGTCAGGACCATTCATGTTCCCGACGACGATGTCGAAGTGCTGGTCTCCGTTGAGGTCGGCCACTGCCACGGCTTGCGTGTCGTCCTCACGGGGGCCGAATTGCACAGGCGTTCCGAAATGGCCCTTGCCGTCATTGAGGTAGAGGTAGTTCGACGAGCCGCGCAGGTTCCCCAGTACGATATCCCGCCAGGAGTCCCCATTGACGTCGCCCAGCGCGACAGCCGCCGCGTCAGCGTCGCCAACGGCAAGCGGGCGCACGTCCGAGAAACCGGCGCGACCGTCGTTGACGTACACTCTGCTCGCGTCGCCAGGAAGGACGACGAAGTTCGCGACCACGATATCCGCAAAGCCATCACCCGTCAGGTCGCCGACTGCAAGATCGCGGGTCCGATCTGCCGGTCCGAAGGCGAATCGAGTTGCAAAGTTACCACGCCCATCGTTCATCCAGACGACCTTGGGATAGCCAAAGTCGTTGCCTTCCACCAAGTCGAGATGCCCGTCCCGGTTGAGGTCTCCGAGAACGACGGCGTAGGTCGCGCTGCTCCCAAGCGGTCGCGGCGGAAAGAACAGGTCTACGGGACTTCCATTGATGTAGAGCAGATTCGGTTGCGGCATGTGCCGCCCATTCCCGAACACGAGGTCGAGGCGTCCATCTCCGTTGACATCGCCGAGCGCGATCCCCGGCGTCCGATTGCCACAACCCAGCGGAATGAACCGGGAAAAATCCTGCGCGGAGACCGCGGCTGCCGCAACTAGGCTGACCGCGAGAGGTACCAGCGCGAACGATGCCACAGCACGGAGAGCGTTCATATCGAATCTCCTGTGACCAGACAAGGCGAGGATGGTCGGTCCCTACGCTAATCTCCGTCAGCCCAACGGGTTGCGCTTACGCTGCGAGCGACCCCTTGCCAGGCGCAAGGAGCTGAGGATTGGTGAAGCGCTGGTCAAGCGGCAGGCAATTGAAACCCACTGGGCCTGCCAGACTGAGTAGATAGCGTCTTGGGCGTCAGGAATGTCTCACTGATGGTGGCGTACGGAACGGCAAGTTGATCGAAGACCCACGGAGCGGAGTCGGGGTGCTCTTCCTGCCATCGCTTGCTGCGTGCCGGCTCCTGTCCGCCAGCGTGTACCTCGAGAATCACATAGGCCTCATGTGCGGCGACGAGGCTCCACACGTCGTACTCGCGTCCGGAATCTAGGCGTAGAACGAGGCGAGCCTGCTGGCCCATGATCCGGAGCTGATCCGGCAGGACTTTTTCGAAGTACTGCCTGTCAAACATCTGTGCCTCTCACGTGGATGACTGGGGCTGCGGGAAGCCGGCCGTCGGCGCGCCGCGCCCACCCGGAAACCCGATCCTGAGGTCCCTGAATCAGAGCAGCGACGACCCGGAGAACCTGTGCCGGAGCGCGGCGCGCCGCAACACCGTGGCTGTAATGGGGTGGTGGGGTGCGGTGGACCGTCGAGCGGCCCGCCGCCTGGCGGCTCCGGTGCCCGGGCAAAGCCGCCGCGCCCCTAGCGGATCCCCCGCTATTTGGCCCTGAGCCGAGCCAGGAGCACCCGCAACGAATCGACCGGCAGCGGTCCCGCGATCATGACCCGGTAGCCGCGCCAGTCGGTCCCGGCCGTCGCCTCCAGCGCGGCGGCGGCCGGAACCGCCGCGGCCGCGGCGCCGGCCGCGGAGGGCTGCGTCCCCGTCACCCGGCGGAGCGACTCGGCGACTGCCGCTCTTTCTCGGCGGTCCGGCTGCTCCACCGCCGATGGGCGTTGTGTCAGCTCGACCATGCCACCGGAGTCAAGCCGCTGCGTTACCCGCAGGACCACGTCGTCCCCTTCCTCCCGCACGTCGAACCGCGTGACCGCCAGTCCCCCAACCACCGCCACCGGCCCCCCCAACCTCCGCGCGGCTTCCTCCGCGGTGACCATGGTCCAGCCGCTGTCCGTGTCCGCCCGGACAATGGCCCGCGCAATCCGCGGCGCCACTGGCTTGACGTTGGATTGCGCCTCCGGGCGCGCCGGGGCGGCCGCGGCCGGCACTTTTTCCATCTGGGCCGGCGCTGCCCGGGGCAGCTCGTCAGCCTCCCGCCGCGCTCCCGCCTCTTCCACGGCCAGGGTCGGGGATGGCTCCGCGGTCCCGGCCTTGGGTGCCGCCACCGCCAACGGCTGTCCGGCGTTCGGGGCCTCCCGGGACGCAACCGCCCCCGAAGCCGCTCCGGCCACCTGGTCGCGCGCCGCGACGTTCGCATCGGACTCGCGGGCCTCGATCTCCGGCGCCGTGGCCAGCGGGTATGCCTCCCGCCTGAGCGAGATGCCCTGCACGTACCAGCCGACGGTCAGGGCCAACGCGGCCGTTGCGGCCCAGGCCAGCGGCCGGAGGAACGAGCGGCGAATGGCTGCCGGGTGACCGCGCCGGCCGGCGCGAAGCTGCTCGAACGGCGGGGCGGTGATGTCCCCCGGCGACGCCGCGCTCAGCAGACTGGAAGCGCGATCCCGAACCCGGCGCACCTCCTCCAGCCGCCCGCGACACTCTGCGCAGGCGGTAAGATGCTGGTCCACACGCTGCCGCTGCGCCGCCGTGCCGCCGTGCCGCTCTGCCGGCAGGGCATCGAGATAGCCATGAAGGTCCCCCTCATCCAGATGCCACATGTCCACCTTCTTCCCTTTCATACGCCTCAACCAATCTGCGCCGCGCGCGGGCGAGGGTGGTCCCCACCGACCCAAGCGCTAGATCAAGCTGTGCTGCGATCTCCTCATAGTTGAACCCCGCATCCCATAACAGCAGGGCCTCACGGTCCCGCTCGCCCAGCTGCTCCAACGCCCGCCGCACCGCGCTGGCGCGCTCAGCCGTCTCGGCGGTCACCAATGCATCCGGAGCTGCCGGAGGATCCACATCC
Source organism: Gemmatimonadales bacterium (assembly GCA_036393515.1). GTDB lineage: Bacteria > Gemmatimonadota > Gemmatimonadetes > Gemmatimonadales > GWC2-71-9 > JACQHC01. The sequence continues at coordinate 17,253 of DASWGV010000200.1, forward strand.
GCCTCGCTCTTGAGCAACGCGAGATGCTTCCGACGCCGCAGCACGGTGCGTGCGGCGTCCCGCGCCAGGTTTCGCGCCACCGTGAACAGCCACGCCCTCGGATTCTCCGGCGCATGATCCAACGCCCGCACAAACGTTTCCTGCGCCAGGTCCTGCGCCTGGTCCGCATCCCACACCTTGCGGTACAGGAAGCGGACCAGGTCGGCGTACGTCGCGAGATACACGGCTGCCCAGTCGGTGCTCACGGCCCGAGTCTACGGAGCCCGGAATCCGCGCGCCACCTCGTCCAGCCGCGCCGAGGTGAGGGTGGTGGCTCCCGCGGGTCCGATCTCGATGCTCACCCCGCGCCCGGCGACGAGCACGGCGTCAAACTCCTTCCACCACGGCTCCAGCTCGGGCAGGCGGCGCAGCAGCGCGAAATAGGCGTCGCTGAACGCGGCGATCCGGACCACCTCGAGCGCCGCGGAATGCCCCACGTCGGTCCACAGGCCGGCACGCTGCTGGAACACCCGGCCGGCCACGGCGCGCGACCCGGTCCGACTCAGCCGGTCGGCCAGCTTCTCTTCGTCGGCATCGAGCCGAACCTTGGAGACGACTTCCCGCCGCCCGCGATCTCGCTCGGCCGCCTGGACCGACGCCTGGCCGAACGCCGCTGCCGGCGCCGCTGCCCGCGCCGAGATCACCGGCGCCGGCATGGGTCTGGGAACGGTCCCGCCGCCCGCCGCCACGTTCATGGGCTCCTGAACCAGATAGGAGGTGTACTCGCTCAACAGGCCGTACCGCATGGCGGTCTCGCGGATCTCGCGCTCGATCTCCGCGTTGTGCCCGTTCAGCCGCAGGCCTTGAGCCAGCGCGCCGATCTTCCGCGCCGCCCAGAGACGCGGGATGTAGTCATCTCCCAGCGCGTGCGCCGGGAACGTCACATCCACGCTGAATCGCTCCACCCGTCCCGCACGTGACCCTGTCATGGTCAGGGCACCGGAACCTCCTGCGACTTCCGGGCGGGATCCCGGCATTGGTCGTACACCGGAGGCTTGGGTGAAGCGGCCGAACACCACCAGCTCCTCCCCGGCGAACAGGTCGGGCAACCGCGCGGGGTAGATCTCGGTGAGCCGAGCCGGCGCGTTGCCCAGGGCCAGATCGGTCAGCACCGGACGGCTGATCTTGGCCGCCAGCGTCCCCACGGCGTGCTCCACGTTCTCACCCGGCTCCACGTATTGCGTGGCCCCGCGGCCCGCGGCGGTGAGCCGGTCCAACAGGTAGGTGTTCACATCGTAGCCCACCCCGAACGCGAAGACCCTGGCCCGACCGCGCGCCCGCTCGGCCCCGTCGGCCAGCCGCTCGGGGTTCTGCTCGCCCACCGAGGGAAGTCCGTCGGTCAGGAACACTACGATCGGCAGCCGCCCTTCCGGACTCGCCGCGCGGAACGCCTCCGTCAGCGCGTCCGAAATATTGGTGCCGCCGTTCGCCGCTATCCCGTCCACCCAGCGCCGCGCCTCGCGCAGCTCGGCGTCACCGGCCACGGTCCAGTCGGGACGATAGGTGGTGACCGAGCTGGAGAACGTGATCAGGCGGAACCGATCGCGCGCGTTGAGCGACGACAACAGCTGGTGCAATGCGCGCCGCGCCTGCTCGATCTTGGCGCCGGACATCGAGCCCGAGACGTCGAGCACGACGGTGAGATCCCGCACCAGTGCGTCGCCCCCCGCCGCCTCCGGCGAAAGCGTGAGCATGAAGTAGCCCGGCTCCCCCGCGGTAGGCCGGTGGGTCACCACCGTCATTCCCACCAGGCCACGGGCCAGCGGCAGGAACAGGGAAAAGTCGCCTGTCAGCGGGTTGGCCGGCCGAACCGTGAGCCGCTCACCCTGGCGATCGATGCGCAGCTCGTGCGTGGGAGAGAACGGATCGCGGAACTCGGCGCCGCTGTCGGCGACCAGCGTGAACGAGAGCGGGGCAGGGTCCGGCACCCGCGGCGGGCCGACGGCGCCCTCCACCGGACTCCTGCCGCTCTGCCGCTGTGCCGCCGTGTATCTGAACTGAACCGCATCCCCTGCCCGGTGCATCATCTGGGTATACCGCAGCGTGATCTTCCGCGTCTCGCCGGGATTGATGGGGAACACCCGAGCCCGAATCAGCCCGTGGCCGGCCAGCTCGATCAGCGCGGGATCCTTCTTCCGGCGCACGATCTCTTCGTAGATCCCGCGCGCGCGCGCGGCGTCCATGGTCTCACCGCGCAGCTCCTGGTCGCCCTGGAAGAGCGAGAAGTTGCTAAACACGGCCTCGCCCGGGAGCGGGTAGAGATAGTCGCCCTCGCCCAGACCCGCGCCGCGGTTTTGGAACCATTCCTCGACTTCCACCAGGGCCACACGACCATTCACCCGGACCGACACGTCGGTCCGGACCCGGGCGATCCCGCCGTTGATGGGTCGGTCAGGCAGGGGCTCAATCCAACCTTGAGCCGCCACCGGAAGCGGCGTAAGTGTCGTCAAAGCAATGAGATAGATCGGTTTCATGGCGTCCTCGCTATGTTGAGTTATGATAGAGAGGACGACTGACACGGGGGGATTTGCACACCAGTCACGGCGACGGGGTCGCCCCTGATCGCCTAACGTCGTCTGCCCTCTCCCAGCCGCTCTAACTCGCGAAGCACCCGCGCCTGTGTGGCCACGCCGGCGCCGTCGGGCCGCGTGATGATCTGGAGCAGGTCGCGGTAGGTGTTCAGGGTCAGGGCCGTGTCGCCCAGCGCGAGAGCGGCCTCCGCCCGGAGCGGCAGCACCTGCGGCCAGGCGGCCTGGTCGGCGAACCCGGCGATGCGCACAAAGCTGGCGGTGGCGTCCAGCGTCTCGGTGTGGCGACCCGACGCGGCCGCGTTCCGCGCCCGTGACAGGCGCAGCGGCCAGAGCGAGGCCACCAACTCGAAGGGGACCAACTCGACGCTGAAGCGCTCGGTGGCGCGACGCCAGGTTTCCAGGGCGCCCGCCGTGTCATGCGCCGCGAGCAGGGCGTGGGCATCGAGATCCTCCACCAGGCTCCGGAAGATGGGTCGGAAGTCCTCCGTCTCGCGTTCCAGCCGTCGCAAGCGCTGCTGGATGTCGGCGGCGCGATCCGGGTCCCGGCTGCGGAACCACCGAGCCGCGAGCCACTGATTCACCACCCCGCTGTCGCTGGTGGCGGCCAGGCGCTGCGCGGCACCATCCACGGCCACCTGGCCCGTCAGGTCCGGGAGGGCCGTGATGCCGGCGAGCACGGTCCAGCGGTCCAGCTCATCGCGGGGGACGCCGCGCGCCGCCCCGTCCTGAAGCAGCCGCGCCGCCGCACCGTCACGACCGCCACCCAGCAGGACGGCCATGCGCATCCGGAAGGCGCGTTCCAGGTCGGCCCGGCTACCGCCGCGCTGCCACATCGCGTCCACCGCTTTGAGGCCCACGTCACGCTCCACAGCCGAGCGGCCGAACTCGCTGGCGAGGAAGGCGATGTTCTCCAGAAACGCCCGTGGACGGGTGGGGAATGAAGCCAGCACCCGTCCCACCCGCTCGGGGCGGAAGAGCAGCGTATCGGCCACGCGCGCCAGGTCGGCGACGGCGGACGTGCTGTCAATCTGGAGATACCGAGCCAACAGGGTGCGGGCCGCGTCGTCGTCGTCGCGGGCCACGGCCAGGGACACCAGGTGCGCGACGGGCGCGGCAAACCCCGGGTCCCGCTGCGCTACCTCTTGAAACGTGGCCTCGGCCTCGCTGAGGTGCGCTCCCAGCAGCGGCGCGAAGTGGAACTGGAGCTCGCCCAGGGAGAACCAGGCGTCCACCGCGTCGGGGTGTTGGGTCACGATGTCGCGAAAGATCTGCTCCGCCCCCGCCAGGTCGCCACGGCGCACCAGCGCATCGTATCCCTCCAGGAGCTGTCGGGAGACCGGGTCCAACCGCTCGGCGTACGCATTCACCGCGCGCAGCGCGGAATGCAGCTGGGCCTCGCCCGGGTTCAGTTGAGCGATGGCCAGCATCCGTTTGAAGTACGCGGGGGCGTAGGTGGAATCCAACGCGATGACGCGATCCAGCTCCGCGATGGCGCTCTCGTACGCGGCGCGGCGGAAGTCCCGGTCGCCCTGAAAGTAGGCGCTGATGGCCGGCAGACCGCGCGGCAACGATGGGCGGGACCATCCGGCGCGCTCGCCGGCCAGGTCGGCGGCGAACGCGCTGACCACCAGGCCCGAGACCAGCGCGTGCAGGCTGTCCGCCGGGCCCGCGGTGTCCGCGTTCGCTACCTGGCGGAACGTTCTCGTGTCGTGCACCCGGATGGAGAGACGGAGCCGGTCGGCCGTTACCTCCGCCTGCCCCACCACCGCCACGTCGGCGCCGACCTCCCGGGCCACGGTGAGCAGCGTGTCGAGTTCCGTCGGTTCGCCGCCCGTCCGGCGCACCAAGGCGCGCCGCACCGCCGCCGCGCCCAGCACCCGGATATCCGGCAGGCCTTGCAGCTGCCAGACGAACCCCTGGGAGAGCACCGAGTCGAGTGCCAGGCCGGCGGCGGCTCCGCTCACGGTGAAGGGCAGCACGGCGACCGATCGCGTGTCCTGGACCGGCATCGGCGGCTGCCGTAACGCGATCCAGCCGGTGACGGCGGCCGCCGCCAGCGCCGCCACCGCGGCCCACGGACGGAAGCCGGTCCCGCGGTCGGTCGCGTCCAGCTCGTCTCGCCACTGCTCGACCGACCCGGGCCGGTGCTCCGGCGCAGCGGCCAGCGGCCGCGTGAGGCACCGGGCGTAACGCGGCGAGACGTCGGGCCGGATCGCCGCCAGCTGGCGGGCCGCGGCCTCGGGGTCGAAGGTCGTGGGCAGCGCACCGGTCAGCGCCTCGTAGGCGACGCAAGCCAGCGCATAAAGGTCCGCCCGTGCGTCCACCGATCGTCCGGCCGCCTGCTCGGGCGCCATGTACGCAGGCGTGCCGATGGCAACCCCGGTCTGGGTGATGGCCGTGTCGTCCCCCAGGCTTCCGTGGGCCACGCCAAAATCGGTTAGCAGCCACCGGCCGGTGGGACCCTCGAGGAGGATGTTGGAAGGTTTCACGTCGCGGTGCACCACGCCGCGCGCGTGCGCGAAGCCGAGCGCCGCACCCACCTGACGCACCAACTCTCGCGTCAGGGGGAGCGGCAGCGGGCCGTCGCGCCGCAGGCGCTCATCCAGCGTCTCGCCCTGAATGAGCGGCATAACCAGGTAGGCCACGCCCTCGGCAACGTCGAACTCGAATACCTGGACGATGTTGGGGTGTGACAGATGCGCGGCGAGCGCGGCCTCGCGCCGGAACCGCGCCATCCGCACCTCGCTGGTGGCCACCTCGGGCGGTAGAATCTTGATCGCGACCGGATGACCCAGGCTTCGGCTCCGCGCGACGTATACCGCCCCCATGCCGCCTTCGGCCAGTAGCCGCTCCACCACGTAGCGGCCCCCGGTGATCGTCTCCAGCTGCGTCGGGGTGGGACGGTCCCCCATCATGGGGATGAGAGCAGCCGGCAGCCCGGGTGGCCAGCCTGGCCCGTTCCGGGCTCCGGCCATTCGCGGCATACGAACGGTTTGGCCGGCTCGCCATCCGGCCGCACCCGGCCGTGAAGCGTGCAGCTCACTCCGTCGGGTTCCAGGTAGCCGCATGCCGAGATGACCTCGCACTCGGCTATCCCGGCACCGTCCGGTGTCACTTTGCAGAGGTAGGGCGATTGACGCGCCCGGAGCAGCTCCAACAGGTTCGGTTGCTCCCCCTCCAGTACCACGTCCAGCGTGAGGTCCCGGCAACACGCCGCCCCGCGCTGGTTGTCCGCCGTCCGGCAGGGAGCACCGACACACGGGTTCGTCTCCTCGATGACCGGCAACGCCCACCGGAGCGGAGGTTCGGGCCGGAGCGTGACGGCCCGCCGTCTGCCACGCTGAACGACGTAGAACCGATCCGGCCCGCCATCCCGCGTCGGCAGGCCTGGGATCTCCCTCGGGGCGGGGAGCGAGCCATGGAAGCCGTGGGCAAGGCACCGGGCAGTTCGGTGCTCCGCTTCGCCGGCCCGCCGCCCTGCGGGTCCGCTGTCTGCCAAATACTTGCATCCCACCCTGACGGTGGCGTTCACCAGCAAGGCGTTCGCTTCCCGCCAGGGCTCACCAAACGAGATCCGTTCGGTGTGTCCCAGGAGCCAGGTGGCGAGCGCGTCCTGCTCGGCGGGCGTGTCATCGTCCAGGTTGGCCACGTGGAGCACCACGTCCAGTTCGAGGCAATGGCGTCCCAGCGAGCGGCAAGGGGGTGCGGTCGGCATTTCGTGATGGCGCGGCACGTGGCGATCAGAAGTTCGCGGGCCTCACCTAAAACGCAAGCGTACCCGCGGTGCCCCTACCATCGCCCGGGCTCCCGGCTAGCTTTGTGAATCAATTCACAAGCTGGCGTCGCGCGTGAGCCGCCGCCGGCGGATCTCGGGGCAGCACCCACGTTTTGGCACGGAGGAAGGCGAACTATGAGGACGTTTGTCGCGGCGCTCGCCTTGGCGGCGATCGCATGCGGAGGCGGAGAGCAGGCGGGGCAGCAGCAGCCCCCGGCGGCAGCCCCCGGCGGGGCCCCCGCGGCGACGCCCACAGGGGGCGGCACGGGGACGGTCCATTCGGTGGACATGGAGTTGCGCGACGGCCGCTACGTCTACAGCCCGGCCACGCTCACCATCAAAGTGGGCGACACCGTGCGCTGGATCAACGCGAGCGGCGGCCCGCATAACGTGGCGTTTTACGGGGACAAGATTCCCGCCGGCGCGGCGGATGTCCTGAACAACGTCATGTCGAACAAGATGAGCCCGCTCTCGGGGCCGCTCCTGATTGACTCCATGGCGGTGTACCAGATCGGGTTTGCTGGCGCTCCCACCGGCACGTACGAATACTTCTGCCTGCCCCACGAGGCGCTGGGCATGAAGGCGACGCTGACCATCCAACCGTAAGCGGCTGGCGACCATTCCGGATTGGCAGTCAGGTATCAGGTGTCAGTAGACAACTGACACCTGATACCTGATAACTTCGCAGTCATGATCTCCCTCCGCCTGCTTGGCCCCATCGAGCTCCGTGTGGATGGCCAGGCGCCGCCCGCGGAGCTGCTGTGGCGCAAGCATCTGGCGCTTCTGGTGTATCTGGCCCGTTCGCCGCGGGGTCGCGCTCGCGATCACTTGATTGGCATGTTCTGGCCGGACAAGGAGGACGCGCGGGCGCGCCATTCGCTGAATGAGGCATTGCGGGTGTTGCGGCGAACGTTGGCCGACGCGTTGGTGACCGAGGGCGACGTGGTCCGACTCGAGCCCGGCGCGGTGATGCTCGATCTCGATCGTCAGGAAGGCGCCGCCGGCGGCATCTTCCTGGAAGGGTTTGCGGTGCCCGACGCGCCGGTGTTCGAAGACTGGGTGACGCGCGAGCGCGCCGGCCTGCGCGCGACCTCGCTCGATCTACTGGTCGCACGGGGCGAGAGCGAGCTGGCGCGGGGCGACACGCGGGCCGCCCGGGAAACGGCGCGGCAGGCGGTGGCCCTCGACGGCTGTCATGAGCCGTCGGCGCGCTTGCTGATGCGTGCCGGCGCGCTGGCCGGAGACCGCGCCGGCGCGCTGGAAGTCTTCGCGCGGATCGAGCAGGCGCTGCGGGAGGACCTGGGGGGCGAGCCGGCGCCGGAGACGCGGCAGCTGGCGGAGTGGGTTCGGGCCGCCGTGGTGCGCCGCCGCCCATCAGCCGGCGGGGAGGCGGCGAGCGAACAGGTACCGTTAGTTGGCCCCGGCCGCGTGTTGCTTTCCCGTCTGGTAGAAGTCTGGGCCGTCGGCGCTCCCGGCCTTCGCGCCGCGGTGCTGCGGGGCGATCCGGGAACCGGCAAGACCCGGTTGGCCGACGAGCTGGCCCAGCGGGCGCGCCTCGACGGCGCGGTGGTGTGTCTGGCGCGCGCGTTGGAAGGAGACCAGGAGCAGCCAGGCGGCCGGCCGGCGGAGTTGTGGGGCGCCTGGGCTGGTGCGCTGGCGCAGGCCGAGTTGGGTGGAGCATCTCCGGAAGCGTTGGCGGGGCTCGCGGCGTTCGAGCCGGACGTCGCTGTGCGGTTCCCCGGCGCCCGGGCGGCGACGCCGCTTCCGGCGATCGAGGCCATGGTTGCGGGGGTCACCGCCGCCGCGTCCGAGCGGCCCGTGCTGCTGGTGTTGGACGATGCCGATCGCGCGCCCGCCGACCTGGTCCGCGTCCCGCTCTATTTGGCGCAGCGGGCCCCGACTGCGCGGGTGCTGGTGCTGTGCACCTCGGCGCGGGCGGGCTCGACCGCCGTGGACGACCTGGCGGCGCACCTGGGGAGAGACCTGCCGGGCATCGCGCTGGAGACGGCGGCGTTGGCGGAGGACCATGTGGCCGCGCTGGTGGACTGGGCCTTGCCGGCGTTCGACGGCGCGGCGGCCAGCCGGTTGGTGCGCCGTGTGCTCGCCGACACCGCCGGCAACCCGTTCCTGGCGGTTGAGGTGATCCGCGCAGTGCGGGACGGCCTGGCCGTGCCGGGCGCCACCGACCGCGTCTGGCCGGCGCGGCATCGCACGCTGGACGATACGCTGCCGGCCGATCTCCCGGGGATGATCATCGCGGCGCTGCGGCAACGGTTTCGCAGTCTGACGCCGGAGGCCCAGCGGGCGCTCATCGTGGTCGCGGTGCTCGGCGGCCGGACACCGGTGGACACCCTGGCCTGTGGTGCTCAGCTTGCGCCAGAAGCGCTCGAGCTGGCGCTGGACGAGTTGGAGTGGGAACGCTGGATTGCCGGGGACGCCCGGGGATACGGGTTCGTACAGCGACTGGCCCGCGAGGTCATTTTGGCCGAGATGGTGACCGGCGGCGAGCGCCGCCGGGTTCGGGAGCGCGCGGCTGGGACGGTGGGGGGGTAGTCGGCGACCGGCGCCATTCCTTATAATGTGCGGCGGGCCAGGCCGATGCCTGACACAACTGGGAACTGTTTCTGGGAGTGCTGACTGCTGACCGCTGAGCACCGCCATGCGACCTGACAACCGCCGGACACTCTTGCCCGTGTTGCTCGTGGCCAGCGTGGCCCCGCTGTTTGGGCAGGAAGCCGGCCCGGCGGACGGCGCCACGACGCGGCTCGAGGATGATGTGGAGCGCGGGGCGTTTGTCGTTGCGGTTGGGCCCATGGAGATTCCGCATGCCGGGCATCACGGACCGGGGCACGCGGGGATCTATCCGCCCGTGGCCACCGTGACGGTGCCGAGGGACGCGTACCTGTATGGCTTTGACCTTGAGATTGTTGACCAGAGCGGCCAGCGGTTGCCGAACGAGCTGCTGCATCACTTGAACGTGATCGATCCGGTGCGCCGGGAGCTGTTCCTTCCCATCGCGCAACGGATGCTGGCCCTGGGGACGGAGACCGGGCCCCATTCCATGCCCCGGATGCTGTTTGGGTATCCGGTGAGAGCCGGCCAGCCCATGGTGATCTCCGTCATGATGCATAACCCCACGGACCGGCATTACACCGGGGTGGAGCTACGGCTCATCCTCAAGTACGTGCGGGGTGGGCGGCCCTGGCCGTTCTTCTCGGTCTATCCGTTCCAGCTCGACGTGGCGTTCCCCGCGGGTGACAAAGGATTCGACCTCCCGCCGGGCAGGTCGTCGCGGTCCTACGAGGCCCGTCCCTCCCTGGAGGGCCGGCTCATGGTCGTGGGCGGCCATTTGCATCCCTATTCCACCAGCCTCAAGCTGGAGGATGTCACCGGCGGTGAGGTCATTTGGGAAGGGCGGCCCATTGAGGGAACGGAGGAGGGTCTGGGCGGCGTCACCGTGGGCCGGCTATACCTGCGACTCGGTGCGAAGATTCGCCCGGACCACACCTACCGGGTGACCGTCACCTACCATAACCCGACCCCGGACACCATTCCCAACGGGGGCATGGGTGTGGTGGGCGGGGTCTTCATGCCGTCCAACGATGGAGCGTGGCCGCTCGCCGACCAGACCCACGAGCTGTACCAACTGGATCGTAGACACTTCATGCGGGAAGTGCGCGGGCGGTACGGGGAGTTGGTGGGTGTGGCCGCGCAACCGGTGGCGGCTCAGCCCGGAGGACACGTGCATGAGTGAACCATCACGGACCTGCGTTACTTCTTAGCCCTCACTCGCAGGCCGTCCTGCCTCGTCAGCATCCACGCTCCCACGCCCACCGCCAACCCCGCCGTCGCGTCAATCACATAGTGCATTTGACAATACACAGTGCCGATGGTGAGCAAGGTTGCCGCCGGCACGAATACCCAACCCAGGCGGCGCCAGTGCTGCGTGACGCCCAGTGTGGTAGCGACTGTGGCGGCCACATGTGACGAGGGGAACGCCGCCCCGATCGACGAGCCCTGGCCCAACAGCCCGTAGACCAGCTTGGCGCTCCAGACGTCGCGCACCGGCCCGGTGGGGTGGGGAAAGAGGTAGTTAGGCCCGGCCACGGGGTACAGGATGAACGGCACGTAGCAGAGCACGAAGGCGGTCATCATGAGCAGGATGACGTGCCGCGCCGCTTCGCGCTGGCCGCGGATGGCCAGTGCCAGCGGGCCGAACAGCACGATGGGGTAGTAGGCGAAGTACGCCCCGTGGAGCAGACCCGACCAAAAGACCGACGGCGCGTTGCGGATCCAATCGCGGGAAGGCTGAGAGCCGAACAACGCCGCCTCCCACCGCTGGATCACCGCGTCGTGCTGAAAGATCGTTGCCCGCGGCACCTGGTTGTTCAGGATCCCGATCTCGGTATAGAGCGCGGCGATGATGATCAGAGGATAGAAGTCGTGCAGCCACGGGCCGACCCGCGCCTCCGGCGGTAGTCGAACGCAGAGCGCCAGCAACGCGACGAACAGTCCGTGCATCGCCAGCAACGCCCACAGGTCCGGCCCTCCGGTGCCCGCCACCAAGCGCCAACCCGCGACCAGGCTGACGAACGCCAGATAAGCGAGCAGGAGCCGGTCAACTACTCTCACAGCCAGCGATGCTTCAGGTACCAGCGGGCCGTGTCGAGAAAGCCCTCCTGCACCGCGAAGGTGGCGCGCCATCCGGCATCCCGCTCAATGGCGTTGGGTGCGCAGGTCCACGCATCCGCCCGGAACTCCGGCAGTTTGTCGGGATTGAGCAGGGTCATCTGGCCGCGCAACGCCGCGGCCGTGCCCGAGGTCCAGAGCAAGGCCCAGCTCACCAAGGCCGGCAATGCGAACGCGCGGGGAGGTGCGCCACTTCCAGTGCGCCCGCGCGCCTGGCGCACAGCGGTGCGGGCGGCCGCCAGCATCTGGCGTCCGGTGACCACCTCCGGGTGGCCCGCGAAGTAGGTGCGGCGGGCGCACTGTGCGGCGGTTGCGGCGATCAGGGCCTGCGCCAGATCGCGCACGTGCACCAGTGACAACTCCTGCTCGGGGCTGCCGAACGTGGGGATCACGGGAAGGCCCGCGACCTGAAACATCCGGAACAGCTCGCGGTCCCGGGGGCCGTACACCGTGGGGGGCCGCACAATGGTCCACGGGAGCGGAGCCGCACGCACGACGTCCTCACCTGCCAGCTTGCTCCGCCCGTAGGCGCTCACCGGCGCGTTGGCATCCGATTCCTTGCGCGGCGTGCCGAACCGGGACGGCCCCGCCGCCGACAGACTGCTCACGTAGACGAACCGGGTGAGGCGAGGCGCCACCCGGCCGGCCACGGCGAGGAGATGTGCGGTGCCGTCGCGATTGACCGCCAGCAGGTCCCTCTCCCGCGGCGCCCCGGTGAGGCCCGCCACGTGATAGATCACCTCCACCCCGGCCACGGCGCGCTCCAGCGCCGCCTCGTTAGCCAGGTCGCCCCCCACGAACACCACGGGCGCGCCGGTGCCGAACATGGACGCGGCCTTCTCCGGGTTCCGCACCAGCGACGTTACCCGGGCGCCCCGGGCCACCAGCAGGTCAATCAGGTGGGAACCGATGAACCCCGTACCGCCGGTAACGAACGCCTTCACAGCGGGCGGTCGTACATCCGTAGCGTCTTATACGGCCGGAACCCCATACGCACCAGCGCGTTGCTCATGGGAGTGTTGTCGTCCAGGATCCAGCCAGCCTCGCCCCAGGTGTAGCCCAGGGCGCGACCCTTCTCCCAGATCCAGTGGTACATCAGGGCGTCGGCGCCGCTCATGCGGTAGTCCTTGAGCAGGCCCAGCAGCAGGATGCGGACGCGAGTGAGCCGGCGCGCCGCCCACAACACCTTCAGGATGCCCGGAAACAGCCGCCCCGACGGGTTGGCCTTGAGCGCGACGTTCAGGTCCGGCAGGGCTGCGGCGAACCCGATCGTCTGGCCCTCCCGCTCGGCGAACACCACCAGGTCCGGCACCACCACCGGTTTGAGCTGCGCCGCCAGGTGGTCAATCTCGGCGTCCGTCATGGGAACAAAGCCCCAGTTCTTCTCCCAGGCCTGGTTGTACACTCGCTTGATGCGCTCTACCTCGTCGGCGAAATGCTTCATGTCCAGCCGCCGAAGGGTGATGCCCTTGCGCTCGGCAATGAGTTTGGCCCCGCGCACCAAGCGCTCGGGCATCTCCGGGTCCACACTCTGATACTGGATCAGATCCTTCGCCTTGGCGAACCCCGCCCGCTCCACCAGGGGGACGTAGTACGGTGGGTTGTGCGCATTGAGAATGGTGGGTGGCGTCTCGAAGCCCTGCACCAGGAGCCCGCACTCGTCGTTGGTGGAAAAAGAGGCCGGCCCCCGCATCACCGTGAGGCCGCGCCCGCGGAGCCAGGCCGCCGCCGCGTCGAACAGCGCGGTGGCCACGTCGGGGTCGTTCACGCACTCGAAAAACCCGAAGAACCCGACGGTGTCCTGGTGGAACTGGTTGTGCGCCCGGTTGTGGATCGCGGCGATCCTTCCCCCTACCTCTCCACCCCCGCCCCCATCCCCACTACCCGGGCGGTCCGGCGGACCGGCGGACCGTTGGGCCAGGAAATACTCCGCCTCCGCGTGCTGAAAAAAGGGGTTCTTGGGGCGGGACAGCATCTTCCGCACGTCCAAACGCAATTGAGGGACCCACAGCGGGTCCCTCCGGTGCAAACGATACGGCAGACCGACAAACGCTCGGAGGTCGGCGGCCGTGCGAACCGGCCGCACGACCACCTGCGCCGTCAAATGACCCCCAACTCCTTCCCGAGCTTCGCGAATCTGTCGATGGCGAAGTCGATCTGGTCAGCCGTGTGGGTGGCCATCAGGCTGGTGCGCAGCCGGCACTCAGCCAGTGGCACGGCGGGCGGCACCACCGGGTTGGTGAACACCCCGGCGTCGAACAGTTTGCGCCAGAACAGGAAGGTGCGCTCCAGCGTCCCGATGAGTACCGGGACGATGGGTGTCTGGGTGGGTCCCAGATCAAACCCCAGGGCGTGCAACCCGTCCCGCAGCCGGTGGGTGTTTTCCCACAGGCGGGCCCGCCGCTCCGGCTCCATGATCATCACTTCGAGGGCGGCCAGCACGCCCGCCGTGTTGGCCGGAGGCAGCGCCGCGGTGAAGATCAGCGGCCGGCTGTGGTGCTTCAAATAGTGGATGATGTTCTCCGAAGCCGCTGCGAACCCCCCAATGGATGCCAGCGACTTGGAGAAGGTGCCCACAATCACGTCCACCTCGTCCACCATCTCGAAATGCGCCGCCGTGCCGTCGCCCCGCGGCCCCAGCACGCCGACCGAGTGCGCGTCATCCACCGCCAGTGCCGCACCGTGTTTCTGACATACCTTCAGGAGGGCGGGGAGGTCGGCGATATCGCCTTCCATGGAGTACACCCCGTCCACGATCACCATGGTGCCTTTGTCCGCGTGCCGCGTCAGGAGCCGGTCCAGCTGCGCCAGATCGCCGTGGCCAAACCGCTCAGTGCCGCCGTAGGACATCTTGGCGCCGTCCACAATGGAGGCGTGATCCAGCTTGTCGATGAAGACCACGTCCCCGCGGTTCACCAGTCCCGAGATCACGCCGAGGTTGGCCTGATACCCAGTCGAGAAGACCAGCGCGGCCTCCTTGCCGAAAAACTCCGCCAGGCGCGCTTCCAGCAGTTCGTGCAGGTCCAGCGTCCCGTTCAGGAACCGGCTGCCGGTGCACCCGGAGCCGTAACGCTCCAGGGCGGCCTTGGCGGCCTCCAGCACCTTGGGGTGATGGGTGAGGCCCAGGTAGTTGTTCGACCCCATCATCACCTTCTTCTGCCCCTCGATCACGACGACCGTGTCCTCGGACTCCGAGATCGGCTTGAAATAGGGGTAGAGCCCTGCCGCCTGGACTTCCCGCGCCTTGGTGAAGTTCCGGCATTTGTCGAGCAGGGCGACGTGTTGCAGGGTGTGGGTATCCACAATGCCTCGGGGAGCTGAAGTCGGACTGCGGCCCGCCCGCAACAGTACCGGCGGGACGGTAGATTGTAGCCCCCGCCGGCGGTTGGCACAAGTCTATGTCATGACACACATTGACCACCGACACCCGGTCGTTCCGCGGGCCGGCCAACGCCCCGTGCCATGTATCCCGTGACGGGGTACAAGCGGAGATGAATCAGCCGGTCCGCGGGCGGATGCCCAGGTCCCTTTGGGTGCCGCTCCTGGTCTTCCTGGTCGGGGGGGGCTCGGCGGCCGGCCAGCCCGTCATTGCCCAGGTCCGTCAATTCGAGCGGACTGTGACGGCGGACGGGCTCCGCCTAGACTATCCGCTGGACGGAGTGTGGCGAGCCCGGGCGCGCGCGGTGGCGGACACCCGGGCCCGGCTGCGGCGTCAGGGCGGGACCGAGCTGCTCAACGCCGCCGCCCTCGAGGCGGTGAGCGGTGGCGCCGTAGTCGCTGGCACGCTGCGTTTTCCCACCGTCCTGCTGGACTTCGCCGGCGTCGCGGACCGGGAGCGGCCGGCGGCCATCTTCGACTCCATTGTCTACACAGCGCAGCCGCTGAACGGGCGCCCATACTCTATGCGCACGTTCTACGAAGAAATGTCGAACGGTCTCTTCACGCTCGATGGCCGGGCGTACGGCTGGCTGCTCGCCGACAGCGCGCTGACCTACTATCTGGACGCCTGTGGCGGCGAGAACGCGATTGACTGCTCCGCCGGCCGATCCCGCATGCGCGCCTTGTTCGTATCCGCGCTCTCCCGACTCGATGCCGACGTGAACTACGCCCAGTACGACAATGACGGACCCGACGGCGTCCCCAATTCCGGTGACGATGATGGCGTGGTGGACCTGGTGCAGTTCGTCCACTCCGAGACGGGTGGGGAGTGTGGGGGCCGCGGGTACTGGGCCCATAAGTCGTCCCTGTCCAGCCTGGGCGGGCGCTACCGGACGGGAGACCAGTCGGCGAAGGGTGGCTCGGTGTTCGTGAACGCGTATCACGTCGTCTCAGGCGTGAACGCGGTGTCCTGCGCCGATGGTCGGGTGATGGGTATCGGGGTCGCCAGCCATGAGCTGGGCCACGGCCTGGGGCTCCCGGACCTCTACGCAACCTCGGGGTCCAGCGAAGGCATCGGCGAATGGGGCCTGATGGGGTCCGCCGCGTACACCAGCCCCACCAGCCCCGGCCACATGGAGGCCTGGTCCAAGGAACGGCTGGGCTGGGTCACGGTGCGGGAGATCCAGCCGGGCGCGACGTACCAGCTGGGTCCGGTGGTCTCCGGGGATACCGTCTTCCTGGTGAGACCTACCGGACCCAACCCGCGGGGGGAGTATTTCCTGCTGGAGAACAAGCAACCCATCGGGGCCGACACCGCCAACCTGCTCACCGGGCGGCCGGACACCGGGCCCAAGGTGGGTGGCCTCCTGGTGTGGCACGTTGACTCCGCCAAAATCGCGCTGGACGAGTTCTACAATCAGGTCAACGTGGGTCTGCCCAAGGGCGTGGCGTTGGTGCAGGCGGACAACGCCCGCGACCTCGAGCTGGGCGCGAACCGAGGAGACGCGGGCGACCCGTTTCCCGGTGCCTTCGGGACGACTGCGTTTGCCGGCGCTACGGCGCCGGCCAGCGTGCGGAATGCGGGCGGCCAGTTCTCGGGTTTCGGCCTCCACCGCGTTGGGCCGCTCCAGCAGGGCGGGGCCATGGGGTTCTACTTGGCGCCGGAGTGGATCGTGCGGGCCAGCGGTTCGCCGGAGTCGTTCAGCATCTCGTCGGTGATGGTGGATGGGCGGGCCTATGACCGGTTCCATGACGCGCCGGATTCCGGCACGGTCCATACGGTCGCGGTGGAGATGGTGCAGGAGGACTTCTGGTACCGGGTCGAGTTCGTGCGCTGGTCGGACGGGGGCGCGCTCACGCACGACGTCACGCTGGGTACGGCCCCGGACTCGTTGGTCGCTGAGATGACTCGCTGGTACAAGGTGGAAATCCAGGTGGTCGGGCCTGGGCGGGTCGAGGTATCGCCCACCATACCCACGTACCCCGGTGTCTTCCACCCAGCGGGCACCGCCCTCAAGCTCAAAGCCATCCCTGATTCCGGAAACTCCTTTGTGGGGTGGCGGAACGGCCTGCGGGCGTTTCCGGACCCGCTGCCTGACACGCTGACGCTCATGGTCCATGATGCCTTTGCGCTGGAGGCGACGTTCGCGCCCACCCTGGTGGTGGCGCCTGCCGCTCCGCCGGTGGGCACCTGGGGCGCAAGCTTCAGCTATCGGTTCGGCGCCAGTGGGGGGCTGTCCGCCAATCACTGGTGGGTGGTCGAGAACGGCGCCCTGCCGCCGGGTCTCACGCTGTCCGCCGATGGCCATTTGAGTGGCATTCCCCGGCAGGTCGGCGAGTTCCCCGTGACGATCTCCGTCATCTCCGCCTCGCAGTCCGTGCGGTTCCCGCTCACCATCCGCGTGGTCGCGCCGGTGGTGGATCTCAGCGCCGCCGTGGCGCAGATCTTTTCGGCGGGTTCGGTATTGCCGGACGCGTCCAAGGACTATCTCGACTTCGTGGGGAATGAGAACCACGTATTCGATTTGGGAGACGTGCTGGCGCTGGTGCGGCGGCTGCGTTCCACGCCGGGCGGCGGGACCGTTCCATCCAGTTCGTCCGGGGCGGTTCAGGGAGGCCGGCCGTGAGCGGCAGGCGGGGAGGGTGGCGGGCCGCGGCCGTCGCAGGGTTGCTGCTGGCGGGTTCCTGCGGAGTGGAGGAGCCGGTGCCCGCGGAGGCGGTGCTCGAGCTTCAGAGTCCCCATGCGGATGACGGCGCCGTGGCGTTTACCGTCACGACGCCCGAATCCGGGCCGATTGACTCCGCCTTCGCCCTGTGTAACGAATGCGAAGTGTTCATGCAGCGAGCGGATGAGACCACCATCAACCTGATCGTGACCGGTCCGCTGCCTCACGGACCCATTGCGCGGCTGCGCTTGACGCCCGGGATGCCGGCGACCTGGTATCAGATCAAGCTGGTGGCAGTGGCGTCCCGCACCTTCCAATCGCGTGGTCTCACCGGGTACCGCCTGACCGTGCGCTGACCGGCCGCGACTGGTCCGTGGTGCGGGCGCTGTGTGAGCCGGCGCACGGCTTTAGGGCGAGGTCGGGCTAGTGTTGGGCGCATGCGACGCGTCTTGCCCGGACCGCTGGCGGCGCCTAGAATTGGCTGGCCACATGAGACTCGCCGAGTGAATCCTCCCGGCCGTTCCCGCGGCCTTCTGTTCGTGGTCCTGGCGCTATTCGCCGGGGTTCCCGAGATAGCTTCCGCCCAGGCTCGTCGTTGGGAGCAGCTCTACACCGCCGACGGTGTCCGGCTGGATTTCGCTCCGGATGGCGTGTGGCGGGTCAAGGCCCGCCGGGTGGCGGAAGAGCGGGCGCGGCTTCTCTCGCAAGGCCGGTTTGCCGAGTTGAACCGGGGGGCGCAGGCACGCGCGCCCCAGGGGGATTTCACGCCGCCGAGCGTGTCGGGCACGCTGTTCGTGCCCAGCATTCTGATCGCGTTCAAAGACGAGCCGGATACGACGTTACTCTCGCGTGCCACGCGATACGACTCCGTGCTCTATGGCACCGACACCGAAGGCACCTTGTACCCGGGGCGCCCCTACTCGCTGCGCAACTTCTACGAGGAGATGTCGAACGGTTTGCTCAGCGTACAGGGGCAGGCGTTCGGCTGGGCCGTGGCGGACAGCAACCAGGCGTACTACCTCGAGGCGTGCGGGTCGGGAGCCGATCCGTTTGGCTGTGACTCAGGGCGTGTGCGCGCCGGACGGCTGTTCCGGCAGGCGCTCTCCCGTGTCGATGCGGCTGTCGACTTCCGGCTGTTCGACAACAGCGGGGCGAACGACATACCGGGAGACGGGGACGCGGGCGAAGACGGTGTCGTGGATGTGGTCCAGTTTATCATGCCGGTGGTCGGGAAGGAATGCGGCGGTCCGGGCTACAATGCCCACCGGTTCTTCCTGTCGCCGATAGGCGGGGCGTACACCACCGACGACGCCAGGGTGGGGGCGGCCGGGTTCATTCAGGTGAACTCGTACTACGTGACCGCCGGAGTGGGCGCATCAGCCACGGTTTGCTCCGGCGACCAGATCATGGGGATCGGGACCTCGGCCCACGAGCTGGGGCACGGTATCGGACTTCCCGACCTCTACGATACCGACCCCACCGATGGGGACGATGCTGAAGGCGCTGGTGAGTGGGGTCTCATGGGCTCCGGCAACTATGCCAGTTTGTTCAGTCCGGCTCATTTCGACGCCTGGTCCAAGCAGCAAATGGGTTGGGTCACGGTCCGTCCACTCATGGCGAGCGGTGCGTACAACCTGGGGCCGGTGGTCTCGGCAGGTCCCGACACGGTATTCCTGATCCGACCCACCGGTTCGAATACCAGAGGCGAGTACTTCCTGCTCGAGAACAAACAGGCGGCCGGATCCGACGCATTCAACATGCAGACCGGCCGCACCACCGGTCCGAAGGTCGGTGGGTTGCTCGTCTGGCAGGTGGACTCCGCCAAGATTGCCGCCGGATCCTTCCTCAATGAGGTCAACACCGGCACGATCCATGGCTTGTCGCTGGTTCAGGCGGACAACCTGAACCACCTGCGGCTGAGTTCTGGAGGCAACCGAGGCGACGCAGGCGATCCGTATCCTGGATCCACCAACAACGTTCGATTGTCCTACAACAGCGCCCCCGCCAATACCAAGAACGCAGATGGCACGTTTGTGGGATTCGAGATCAGCTCGATCACGCAGGTCGTGCCCAACGGACAAATGAGTTTCCAGCTGACGTTCGGCGGGACCACGATTGTCCGGGCCAGTGACACCACGGCTCAGGTGAGCGTGAACGGGACCAAGTACGGTCGCTTTGCGCAACTGCTCGAAGTCGGCACCATGCACACCGTTGCGATTGATTCGGTGCAGGTCACGACGGACAGCCTCACGCAGTACCACTTCGACGCTTGGTCCGATGCCGGAGCGCGGAGCCACCAGATCACCGCGAGCCTGGCAGGTGACTCCATCAGCGCCGCCGTGCACCAGCGGAAGCGCGTCCGCGCCACCACATCCGGCGGCGGCACCATCACTGCCAACCCCGCGGCGGCCAACCTGGCGGCCGGGGTCTACGTTCGGCGGGACTCGACCGTCACGCTGAAAGCGATACCGGACGGCGGGAACCTGTTCGCGGCCTGGAGCGGCGATACCGCGACCACGGTGGACTCGCTGGTGCTCACGACGTCCAAGTCTTACACCGTGGCGGCCACGTTCGCCTCACCCGTCGTCGCCGACGCTGGCACACCGCCGGACGGTGTGGTCGGGGCGACCTACAACCACGTGCTCACCGCGAGTGGCGGCACGGGCAGCTTTACCTGGTCCATCGTCAGCGGGTCGCTGCCCAACGGGCTGTCCCTCAGCGCGGGTGGCGCCATCACGGGGACGCCGTCACAGGCCGGCGACTTCGCCGCCGAGGCGCGCGCCACGTCGGGGCCGGTGTCGGACGACGTGACGGTGGACATTTCCGTGTTTGTTCCCCTGGTGGCCATCATCGGCGCGCCGCCTGAGCCCCGGGTCGGATCGGCGTACAGCCACACGCTCACGGCCACGGGCGGCACCGCGACGTACTCCTGGTCTGTGCTCTCCGGCTCCCTGCCCAGCGGGCTGATGTTGAGCAGCGCTGGCGAGATCACCGGCACGCCGACCGCTGGCGGCAACTTCGCGGCGACGTTGCGGGTGACCTCCGGCTCGCAGACCGCGGACGTGAATTTCAACTTGATCGCCGCGACCACCCTTTCAGCCAGCGGCGGCACGCCGCCGGCCGGCGTCATGGGCAAGGCCTACACCCACCAGCTCACCGCCACGGGCGGCACCGGGACGTATAGTTGGGCGGTGCAGAGCGGGGCCCTGCCCGACGGGTTGGGCCTGGCCGCGACCGGCGGCATGACGGGAATCCCGACCAAGACGGGGAGCTTCAATGCCACCGCGCGCGTGACCTCCGGATCGCAGACCTCGGATGTCGCAGTGGCCATCAGCGTCACCGCTCCGACCCTGACCCTGGGCACCGTAGTGGCCCACATCCTGGGCACGGCGTCCGGGCTCACCGCCGATGAGCTGAAGTATTTGGATTTGCTGGGCAACAACAACGGCGGCTTTGACGTGGGCGACTTCCTGGCCTGGGTGGACTTCACCGGCGCTACGCCAGCGCTGCTCGCGGACGTGCAGGCGGCGCTCCCACCCGTTCAGTCCTCGGCGCCGCCCTCGGCGCGGCCCACGCCAGGAGCCCGGCAATGACCGCGGGACGCGGTCTGGCGCTCACCGCGGCCGCGGTGGCCTGCATCCTGATCCTGGACGGATGCAAGTCCACGCCCGACCCGGTGGCGGGCGAGTTCACCATCAACCTGGCGACACCCAACACCGATGACGGCGCCATACTGGTCAAGGTCACCGGCACTGGCGCGGAAACTGTGGTAGGCGTGAGCGCGGCGTGTAGCGCCTGCAAGATCTTCTCAGGCGCCGTTGGCAGCGGCGAGATCAGAGCGGTGATCACCGGCAACATTTCGGCTGGCGCCGTGGCGCGGGTGTCCGTGTCCGACACCAACAACAAGGCGTCCTACAGCGTGCAGATCCTCGACGTGGCCAGCCGGACGTATGTAAAGCGGGCCGTTGGCGGGTATAGCCTTACGTTGCAATAGGGACGTACAGAGACGTACGAGACGTACAGGGGACGGGCGGGGGAGTTCTGTCATGTCCCTCACTTCCCCCGCACCAGCACCCACGACGTGCCTCCGGCCATCTGATCTTCCCCACCCCACCGGAACTCGACGACCTGAATGGTATCGCGCTCCACCTTTCCGACGATGACGCCGGGGGGAGCGCCCCGCCGGTTCCCGATCTCGATGCGAATGGCGCCGTCCGCCGTGACCGTACCGGGGGTGGCAACGAATTCCGCGGGGTCAATCCCCACGTCGCCTTGCATGAGGAAACCCACGCGGGTCCGGAAGGATCGCCCGCTGGCCGAGTCGAGAATGATCTCGAGACGTCGTCCCACCCGTTCGCGATTGAGCGCCCGCACCGCCCAGGTCCCGACCACCGCGGCAGCCGGGTCTTGACCCAGCGCCTCCAGCCTTCCCGGGTGTGGGCCCAAGTTGGGTGACGCCTGGTCAGCGCGCTGCCTGCCACCGCAAGCGGTGACCAGGAGGAACCACAATGGCATGATCGCGTAACGCACGGACGACTCCGGACGAGGCTGCCGTAACCTAATCACCACCCACCGGCCGCGCCCTTCCGCCCCGAGACGGTGCATCATCCCGCGTCCCCCTGCACCAAGTCGGGTCGCGCCGGGCGCGAAAGGCGCCTCAGTACCTCGTTTGGGAGGGCACGGTTCTTGTCTTCTGCCAGGGGCGAACCGTAGCCGCTTGGGGGCTCGCCGTGAAATCCCGGAACCGTCTGCCGCTTGTCGCCCTCTGCGTCTTCTATCTGGTGGCGACGCAGTCCTGCATGGATCAGTCGGTGGTGGAGCAGAGCGCTCCCAGTGACGTGGTGCTTGCCGCCACCACGGGCAGCGCGGAGGGAGACGCGGTCATTGTTGGGGCGGGCAATATCTCGCGCTGCGCCACCAATAATGACGAGCTCACCGCACAGTTGCTGGACGCCATTCCGGGGACAGTGGTCCCCTTGGGTGACAACGCGCTCAACAACGGGCTCCTCAGCGAGTATCAGAATTGCTACGGCCCCACGTGGGGGCGGCACCTGGATCGGACCCGGCCCGTGTTGGGCAATCACGAGTACGATGCCAGTGCCGCCGCCGCCGGCGCGTTCGACTATTTCGGCGACCGCCTGGGTCCGCGGCCGTTGGGCTACTACAGTTACGACACCGGTGATTGGCACGTGATCGTCCTGAATGACAACTCCAGTCTGGTGCCGTACTCGGCGGGGTCTGCCCAGGACCAATGGCTGGTGAGCGATCTGGCGGCCAATGCCAAGCCGTGCACCATCGCCATGTGGCACGTTCCGTTGTTCCTCTCCAGCAACGCAGCGGGCTACACCTCCAATCCCAGCCGCACCACGCTGTGGAATCGGTTGTACGCCGCCGGGGTGGATGTCGTGCTGAACGCCCAGCAGCACCACTATGAGCGCATGGCCCCCATGCGCCCCGACGGCACCCGCGACGACGCGGCCGGCATCCGGCAATTCAACGTCGGCACCGGGGGAGACGCCCTGGCCTTGCCCACCGTGGCCATCCACCCGCACAGTGAAATCCGCGCCGCGGTGTACGGCGTGCTGAAGCTCACGCTCGGGAGGCGAGGCTACTCGTGGGAGTTCATCCCGGTAGCCGGGCAGACCTTCACGGACTCAGGGAGCGGGACGTGCAGCGGTGCCGAGCCCAACACTCCTCCGGTGGCCGCGTTCACGGCGTCATGTTCCGGCCTCGCCTGCGACTTCACCGATGCCAGCAGGGACGCTGAGGGTCAGGTGGCCGCCTGGAGCTGGACCTTCGGTGACGGCGCCACCGCGGATACACCAACGCCATCGCACATCTACGCCACGGGAGGGCCGTACACGGTCAGTCTCACGGTGACCGACGACGAGGGCGCCACCGCGTCCACGTCGAGCACCGTGACCGTAAACCGGCCTCCCGTGGCCAGCGCCGGTGGCCCCTATCGCTCCGAGGACATCGTGCGGTTCGACGGCAGCGCGTCGGCGGATCCGGATGGCGACACGCAGCTCACCTACGCATGGAGCTTTGGCGATGGAACGACCGGCACCGGCGCGGCCCCGACGCATGCCTATGCGGCGGACGGTACCTACACGGTCACGCTCACCGTCACCGACGCCCTGGGCGCGGCCAGCGCGCCCGCGCAGACCACAGCCACCATTGAGAACCTCCCGCCCATGGTGAACGCCGGATCAGACAGCAGGACGGGGCCGGGTCTGTTCACCCTCCAGGCCACCTTCAGTGATCCGGGCGCGGGAGACGCGCCGTGGACCTACGCCATCAACTGGGGAGACGGGTTCTCGACCAGCGGGACCACATCCGACCAGTCGGCGGCGATCAACGAGAGCCACCTCTACCTCGTGCCGGGGGCCTACGCCGTACGGGTGACTGTGACCGATAAGGACGGCGGGATCGGGACGGATGACCTGGTTGTGACAGTCGTGTTACTCGGCCAGGGGAATGGAATCCTCAAGCGCAGCGAGCGGGAAGCGAACTGACGTAGACCAAGCGACCGGAGGGGCGAGGAGGGACCACGAGGACGACGGGGCCGCTCCTCGTTTCTCCTCGCCTCTTCGAGTCCCTCCCTGGTTTCCTACCCCACGTCCAGAAACCGATTGACCGCATTCAGCACGGCCAGCGTGGCGGCGCGCGCCGGCTCGTCCTGGACCAGACAGAATCCGTGCAGCGTGCGCTGCTCCTCCTCGTAGCGCGCCCGCACGCGAACGACTACCGTCGGATGGCCCAGCGCCTGGACCATCTCGATGTCTTCGATTTCGAGGCCGTGGCCGAGGGGGTGCAGGGCGCGGGCGGTGGCCTGCGCTACGCATCGGAGCCCGGGCACATCGGCACACCCGTCCTCCGCCTGGCCCACGTAGTTGCTGGCGGCGCCACGCAACTCGACCTCCGCGGCGCATTGCGCTGGTGCGGACTTCAGCTGGAGCTCCGAGCGAACGAATCGGACGTGGCGGGTGGGGCGGGTCATGGGTGTCTCCGGTCTAAGTGCTGTCTCCAAGATGGCGGGGCCGGGCTATTCCGGTAGTGCGCTAATGGGACAGGCGAGGGCGTTCTTGGGACATTCGGAGGCGGGCACGCCACGCTTGACTTCCTCCACCGGTTCCGTATATCGGCACCCCATCCCCTTAAGGTCGGTGCGTGGACGATTGGGTGACCGAGCTCGAGGGGGGCAGGCCGGAAGTGGCATGGGACCTGTTCCTCGACCGCTACCGCCGCCTGGCCTTCGCGGCCATCCGCCACTACGCCCAGGATCATGACGATGTGATGGATGTCTGCGCGCGGGTCTGCGAGGCCCTGCGCGAAGACGACCTGCGGCGGCTCCGCGCCCCCGGGGGCTTGCCGCCGCTGCCCGCCAGATCTTCGAGCGCGTATTCTTTCATAGACGAAGCCAGGTTGAGACGTATGAGCTGATCCGGAGCGCTGAGGGCGGTCCGGACCTTTCCTTTTGCGAGTTCCTCGGGGAGCTGAGGGCAACCTACGAGACTGTGACCGCTGGCCGGCGCGGGCGGCTCCTGCTGGAGCGGGGGGGCCGTCACAG
>DASWGV010000201.1:0-8023 GCA_036393515.1 Gemmatimonadales bacterium
GGGCCTGGTGGGCCTGGAAGCCGCGTGCGTGGGCCTGCCCAGCGTAGGGTACGCCGTGGGCGGGATCCCCGAATGGCTCATTGCGGGAGAGACCGGGGAGCTGGCACCGGGGGACCCACCCACGACCGAGGGACTGGCCCATGCCATCACGCGTGCGCTGAACGATCCGCCACACTACCAGCGGCTGCGCCGCGGCGCGTGGGAGCAGGTCGCACGGTTCACAATGGAGCGCCACCTCAACGCACTCCTCCCGGTGTTGGAAGACGCCGGCCGGACGGCGACGTGAGGTTTCTCTTCGTTTCCGATTTTGTGGCCGATCCCAACTCGGGGGCGGCAGGCACCTTGATCGCGATCTCCGGGGCGCTGGAACGGGCCGGTCACGCCGTGGACCTGGTGTGGAAGGACCCGCGGCCCTATCGCCTCCGCCACGCCACCGCCGCGCGGCTGCTGGAGCTGCCGGGCCGCCAGCGGCGGCAGGTAGAGGCGCGGCTCCGGGCGGCAGCGTACGACGTGGTGGCCGTCAGCCAGCCGTACGCCTACCGCGTGTTCGAACGAGTGGCTGCGCGCCATCCCGGAACGCTCTTCATCAATCGCACGCACGGGTGGGAAGGCCGCTTGTACCAGGCGCGGCGAGCGTTCGACTGGGATGGACCAGCCTCTCGCCGGCTGGCCGCTCGGGTAAGCGCCGGCGTCACCCGCCGCGCCTGCCGCCGCGCGGCTCGCGCGGCTCACGGGATGGTCACGGGCTCACGGCGCTGCGCCGAATGGATTCGGCGGGCGTACGGGCTCCCGGACGGTCGGGTCGTGGCCATCCCGTACGGCCTGGACCCCGCCCTCGCGCCGGCCCCCGCCCCGACCACCACTCCGCGTCCACCTGGCGGAGCGCTCGGCCTGCTCTACGTGGGGAACTACCTGCCCCTCAAGGGCTCAAACGTCCTGGAGGACGCGCTTCCGCCCCTGGGTGAACGGTTCCCGGAGGCCAGGCTCACGCTGGTGGTTGACCCGGGGGCGCGGGAGCGGGTGACCGCGCGGTTTCGGCGCAGCTGGGGCGATCGTCTGACCGTGCATCCCTGGCTGGAGCGCAGCCGCCTGTCGCAGGTGTACGCGGAGCACGACGTGCTGCTCTACCCGTCCCTCTTCGAGGGATTCGGCAAGGTGTGGCTGGAGGCCATGGCCTTCGGCCTCTGCCCGGTGGGGTTTGCGGAGGGCGGCTTGCCCGACATCGCCCGGCACGAGGAGCATGCTCTCTATTGCCCCACGGGAGATGAGGAGGGCCTGGAGGTGTTGCTGGACCGGGTGCTTTCGGCACCGGAACAGGCCCGCGCCATAGGCCGGCGCGCCGCGGTGCGCGTCCGCGAGTTCACCTGGGACCGCACCGCCGCCGAAACGGTCGCATTCTGCCAGCGGATTGCAGCCGGCCGATGACCGCCGCACCGTTCCCCGCCGTGAGGGGATGGTTCGATGACCCGGTGTTGGTCCGCGATCTCCCATGGTCCTGGCGTTGCTACGCCGGGTACAGCCGCACGGTGGTGAACCGCCATACCGGCATGGTTCGGGGAGGCTCGTTTCTCTTTCGCGTGCTGCGACGCGCGGCGCCGTTCCTGGCGACTCCTCGGGCCGCGCGGGTGCAGGTAGGCGCACGGGCGGCGTGGGTGGACCTCCGGGATCAACGCTGCCTCTGGGTGTTCGACGAGCTGCGCGGAGCCGGCCCGGAGGTCGGGGTGCTGAAGGCCCTGCTCCAGCCGGGCGACACCTTTCTCGACGTCGGCGCCAATCACGGCAGCTTCGCGCTGCTCGCCGCCGAGCGGGTAGCCGCCAATGGAATGGTCGTGGCGGTCGAGCCCCAGCCCTTCCTCGCCAGGCTGATCGAGCGGAGCCTGGGGGACCTGGGGACCGTCCGGTTCGAGGTGCACGCCATCGCGCTGGGTGATGCGGAGGGCACGCTGCGGCTCCACCTGCCGCTGCACGGGTCCGGCGCCGCCAACCTCTTCAGGCCGCCCACGGCTGCCCGAAGCCGCGGCACGGTGGTTCCGGTGCACCGGGCCGACGCAGTCCTGAACTGGCGGGCGTGGCCCGGCAAGCTGGTGGTCAAGCTGGACGTGGAGGGCAGCGAGGTGGATTTCCTCCGCGGCGCGCGCGCGCTGCTCGCGCACCGCCGTCCCGCCATCCTGTTCGAGCAGAGCCCCGAGACGGCTCGCCTGGCCGGCCGCACGCGGCGCGACCTGATCACCGCGCTCGCCGCGGCAGGGTACCGGCGATTCGCGGAGCTCGACGCTTTTCCCGTAACCGTGAGCGACGCGGGCCTCGATCTCACCCGGCAACGCAACCTGGTCGCCCTCTGGGGCGACGCATGACCCTGTGGCTGGTGGTGGAGAGCGGCACCGACGTGCGCCTGGTTGAAGGTCTGGCCGAACGAACGGAGTTGTCCGTGCTGGCCCGGCGGATTCCGGGAGGCGTGGAGATCAGCCAGCCGCCCGCGGCCGCGGTGCTCACCATCGTGGGGCCGGCATCGCGCGCCGGGTTCGCCCGGCTGGTGTGGCACACGCTGCGGCGCTTGCGTCCCTCGGATCGCGTGATCGTTCAGGGATACGGCCCCGCCGCGCTGGCGGCCAACGCGGCAAGCCGGTTCACCGGCACGCCGACCTTCATGCTGGTGTGCAGCCCGGTGGAGCGCTACTACGCCTGCCGCCGCGATCGCGCGTTCCCCGGCAAGCCGTTTCGGCGTCGCGAGCTCTTCGCGCTCCGAGCCCTGGCCCGGCTCAACGCGCGCCTGGGGCGGCACTACGTCGTGCTGAGTCAGCATCTGGCGGAGGTGGTGCGGGATCATGGAGCGAAGTCCCCAGCCTCCATCATTCCCGTGTATGGCGTGGACACGGCGGTGTTCGCCCCGCCGACCGTCCCGACGGAAACGTTGCGCCGGCGGCGCGGGCTGCCCACGACCGGTGCCGTCGTTTTCTTCTCGAGCCGCGTGGCGCCCGAGAAAGACGCCGACACCATGCTGGCCGCCATGCGCCGCCTGCTGGACCAGGAACGGGACCTGTGGCTGCTGCATCGGAGCGGCGGGTATCAGTCATTCCTGGAGGCGGCTCGGCGCGCCGGCGTGGACGCCCGGGTGGTGGCGAGCGACGCGGCGCACCCGCATGGAGGACTGGCCGAGGATTATCAGGCATCGGACCTGTGCGTGCAGGCCAGCCGCGAGGAAGGGCTGGGCTTCTCGCCCCTGGAGGCGCTGGCCTGCGAAGTGCCCGTGGTGGCAAGCGTGGTGGGAGGCTTGAGCGAGACCGTGGTGGATGGCGTGACGGGATGGACCTATCCGCCGGGAGATGCCGGCGCCCTGGCGCGCGCCATGGCCGACGTGCTGGACCGGCCGGACGAGGCGGCGCGACGCGCGCGGGCCGGGCGGGCGATGGTGCGGGAGCGCTATGAGCGCCGCGTGGTGTTTGACCGGCTGATGGAAGTCATGGCCCGGGGATGAACGTCGGGATGGTGGTGCATCGCTACGATCCCGGCGAGGGAACCGGCGGCTACGTGGTGCAGCTGCTGCCGCGCATCGCCGCCGAGCATCGGGTGACGCTGTACGCCGCGGTGGTCCGCGCCCCGGTTCCTTCGGGTGTCGAGGTGGTGCGCGTTCCAGCCATCATGTGGCGCGCCTACACGGCGATCCTTTCCTTTCCCGCGGCGTTCGCGGCCGTTCGCCGCACGCACGATCTGGTGCACGCGCAAGGCTGGGTGACCGGGCGGGCGGACGTGGTGACGGCCCACATCGTGATGGCCGCCTGGCGGGCCGCTGCGCGCAGCGCGGGCGTGCGCTCGCCCGCCGGCGAGCGCTGGCTGGGCGGGCTGGTGGAGCGATGCGAGGGGGCCTTGCTGCGGCGCGCCGGCCAGGTGATCGCCCCCAGCGGGCTGGCCCGGGCGCAGATCGAGCGGCACTACGGTCGCACAGACGACGTGACGGTGGTGCATCATGGATTCCCGTCGCCCCGCAAGCCGATCCCCCAGGCTGAGGCGCGGCATTACCTGGGCCTTCCCGCGGAAGTCCCGCTGGCCTTGTACGTGGGCGACGTGCGCAAAGGGCTGGCGGCCGCCCTGGCCGGCGTGGCGGCGGCGCCGCCCTGGCACCTGGCCGTTGCCAGCCGGTCCCGCGCGGCTTCCAGCCCGGATCCGCGGCTCCAGGGCCGGGTGCATTGGCTGGGTGGCCTGGACGACGTAACGCCGGCGTATGGCGCGGCCGACGTCCTACTCCATCCCACCATCTGCGACTCGTTCGGCCTGGTGGTGGCCGAGGCGATGGCGTGCGGCCTCCCGGCCATCGTCACCCACAGCGCGGGGATCAGCGAGCTGATCCGGCACGCGCAATCAGGATGGATAGCGACCTCGCCAACCAGCCAGGATGTGGAGCGGGCGCTCGGTGCACTCCTTGACCCCGCGACGCGCCGCCGCATGGGCGACGCGGCCCGCGCCACGGCGCTGCGGCGCGGTTGGGACACGGTGGCCAACGAGACACTGGCCGTCTACCAGAGAGCGCTCCGCCGGTGAACGACCTGCGCGTCTTGCACGCCCATTCGGGCAATCTGTTCGGCGGCATCGAGAGCATGTTGGTGACCATCGCCCGCCACGCGACCGCGGAGCATAGCCCCAGCTTTGCGCTCTGCTTTGACGGCCGGCTGGCGGACGAGCTGGCCGCGTCCGGTGCAGCCGTGGCCCGGCTGGGACCGGCCAGGCTCTCGCGTCCCTGGACCGTCACCCGCGTTCGCACCGCGCTGCACGGGGAGATGACGCGCCAGCCGCCGGCGGCGGTGCTGTGCCATTCACCGTGGTCGTCCGCCGTGTTCGGGCCTGCGGTCCGCCGGGCCGGCGTGCCGCTCGCCCTCTGGCTCCACGGCCCGCCCTCGCCGGCCAGTTGGCTTGACCGGTTCGCTGCGCGCCGGCAGCCCGACGTTCTGCTCTGCAATAGCCGGTACACCGCGGGCGCCGCGCGCGTCCTGTTTCCGGGACCCGCTCATGTGGTCTATCCGCCGGTCGAAGCCCCTCAGGTAGATCGCGGGGTAGTGCGCCCGGCGTTGCGGTCGGCCCTGGGCGCGTTGCCCGGTGAGACCGTCATCCTCCAGGTGAGTCGGCTGGAGCCGTGGAAGGGGCATCGCCTGTTACTCCAGGCCCTGGGGCTCCTGCGGGATACACCGGGCTGGACCTGCTGGGTGGCCGGAGGGGCCCAGCGCCCGGCGGAAACCCGCTACCTGGAAGAGCTGCGCGCGGCGGCCGCGAGTCTGGGCATTGAGCGGCGGGTTCGGTTTCTGGGCGAGCGGCGTGACGTCCCGCAGCTCATGGCCGCCGCGGACGTGTTCTCCCAGCCCAACCAGGAACCCGAACCGTTCGGGATCGTGTTCGTGGAGGCGCTGTACGCGGGGTTGCCCGTCGTCGCCACGGACCTGGGGGGCGCGCGAGAGATTGTCACGGCAGAATGCGGCGTGCTGGTGCCGCCCGGGGACCATGCCCCGCTGGCACAGGCCCTCCGCGACCTGATGGGCCAGGCCACCCGGCGGGCGGCGCTGGGATCGGCCGGCCCGCCCCGCGCCCGCGGGTTGTGCCACCCCGCCGCGCAGGTCGGGCGACTCGCGGGAATCTTGGAACAGGCCCGGCGCATTGAGTTCGCGCCGCCCAAGCCATAGAGTCTGCGCGTGGAACTTGCCTACCCCGCCGCGCCGGCACACTCCCCTGAGGTCGAGGACCGCTGGACCGACGTCTTTCGCCACGACGGGCTGGTCCACATCGGCGTCATGGGGTCCATGATCATCGGCACCTTCCAGGGATATCTGAAGGACCGCATTCCCGGTTTTCTGCCCTACGCGCTGGCGGACGCGCTGTTCGTCGCGGCGGTCATCGCGTGGTTCGGCACGCTGGTGGTGCGGCGCGCGCCTATTCGGGGGCCCGGTCTGGTACCTGGGGTGGTCCTGGCGGCGCTGCTGGTGCCCGCTCTGTACTTGCTGCATCCGGGGTCCCCGCTCACCCTCAAGATGGCGGGCCTGCGCGCCTGGGCGGAGTTCCCGGTGGCGTTGCTCATCGCGCTCACCGTGATTCGCTCCCCCGGGCAGGTGCGCGCCTACGTGGGGCTCATTCTGGCGCTCTGCGTGATCACGGCGCTCTACGGGATCCAGCAGTACCGGGCCGGCCCCGACCTGGCGCTCTCCACCGAGCTGTCGCGCATCCGGCATGGGAGCACCGTCTTCTACGGCATTGCGGGAAACACCGACTTCCGGGCGTATTCCACGTTCACCTTCCCCGCCCCGTTCGCGCAGATGATGGTGTTCGGCATTCTGCTGGCCACCGGCGTGGCGCTGGGAACCGGGCGGCCGCCCAAGCAACGGTGGCTGGCCGCCGTCCTGATTCCGCTGTTCTTCGTGGGCATCACCGTGTCGGGCACGCGCGCGGCCATCATCGTGCTGGGGTTGGGACTCGCCTTCATCGCGTGGTACCGCGGGTTTTCGGTGCGGCAACTGCTGCTGGTACCGGGACTGGTGCTGGCGCTGTACGGGTCCAGCCTGCTCACGGCCGGGCGGATCTTTGACCGCTGGCGCTCGGTCTTGCTCACGGAAGGGTTGCTCTGGACCTACGCCTACGCTCCCATCACCATTGCGAGCCGGACGTTGTCGGAAGCCCCGTTTGGCCAGGGGTTGGGACGCAGTGGGGTGGGCGTGCCCTACTTCATCGTGCGATCGTATCAGCCGGGGTACATCACCGGGAGTGACGGGGACGTGGGCCGCGCCGCCGTCGAGATGGGGGCATTCGGGGTGGTGCTCTTGATGGTCCTGATTGTGGGCCTCTTGCCCTACGTGGCGCGGGCGATGCGATCGCTCAAGGGGAGCCCCGTGGAGGACGCGGCGCTGGGCATCGGCGCACTGGTGCTATCCACCGGGGTGCTGCTGGTGATCGGCTCCCCGCTTTCCTCCGCGCCGCACGCGACCATCTGGTGGTTCATGGCCGGCGCGCTCCTCAAGCTGGTGGCGCTGAGAGACGACCGGGCGCGAGCCGCGCTATGACGGCATCGGTGCGTGTCCTGCTGGTGCCGGACCTTCGGTTGGAAGGTTGGCCGTCCATGGATCGCTACGCCTCGCGGCTGGCGCAGCACCTGGCTCAGCTCGCGCCGGACCTGGACGTGCGGTTGGCGACCCGGGTGGCGGGGCCCACGGTGGAGGGCGATGGAGCCGGGGTGGTGCGAGAACCGGTCACGGGCCTGGCCGGCGAGCTGCGGCGGTATGCCGCGCGCTACCTGGCGTATCCGGCCCGCGTGCGGTGGATGCCGGCGGACCTGATGCACGTGCTGGACCACTCCTACGGGCACCTGCTGCTGGCGCGCCGGTGGCCGGTGCCGCGACTGATCACGGTGCACGATCTCATGCCGGTCCTCACGCTGGAACGCGGCGCCACCCACGCCCGTGACCGCATGCGGAACCGGTTGCTGGCCCGCGTGCTCCGCGGCCTGCGTACCGCTGACGGGTGGATCGTGGCCACCGAATGGCTGCGCGGCGAACTGGCTTCCTGGCTGGGATCGGACCAGGGGATCCACGTGATTCCCTATGGGATTGAGGACGCTTTTTTTGTCGCGGGCACCGAGCGGCCGGCAGCGACCCGGAGCCGTCTGGGGATCCCCGGATCGGCGTTTGTGGTGGTGCACGTGGGAAGCGTGGTTGCCCGCAAGAACATCCCGGCGCTGATCGCGGCCGTCGCCGGGCTGCGGTCGCAGGGGCTGGATGCGTGGCTGCTTCAGCTGGGCGGCGCCTTCACGGCGGACCAGCGGCGGGACCTGGTCCAGGCCGGGCTGGAACGCTTCGCACGGTTTGTGCCCTCCGCGTCCGAGGCCGATCTGCGGGCCGGGTACCGCGCCGCTGACGTCCTGCTGTTCCCGTCACATTACGAGGGGTTCGGCTTCCCCGTGCTGGAAGCCATGGCGAGCGGCACGCCGGTGGTCACGTCCGGCGCGGGCGGACTGGCGGAGGTGGCGGGCGACGCGGCCGTGGTGGTGGGCGGG
>DASWGV010000202.1:0-7589 GCA_036393515.1 Gemmatimonadales bacterium
GCGTCTCAGCGGCCCGTATACGGTCGCCATGGTGGACGTGGATCATTTCAAGCAGTTCAACGACACCCACGGTCATGATGTGGGCGATCAGGTGCTACGAACGGTCGCGACCCGGCTCCGGGACGCGCTGGGTGATGGTAAGGTCTTCCGCTACGGCGGCGAGGAGTTCGCCGCGCTGTTACCCGGCACGACCCTGGCAGAGGCCTTGCCGCGGCTCGAGGCCGCCCGGGCCGCGGTGGCGCGCGCGCCCTTCGCGGTCCGCGGGCGGGTCCGGCCACGGAAAAAGCCGCGCCGCACGCGCACGCGGCGCCCGCACGGAGAGGAGACCCTGACCGTGAGCATCGGAGCGGCGGAAGCCGGCACCAAGCAGGTCGCCGCCGACGTCATCCGCGCGGCGGACCAAGCGCTCTATCGGGCCAAGGAGATGGGGCGCAACCAGGTCCGCGCGTGAATCCGACCGCTGGTGCTACGGCGCGTCGGTCACACTCACCGCCAACGCTGTCTGAATCGCGGTATCCTGCACCATCAGGGCCTGCACGCTCGTCTCCGTGAGCCAGGCCTCGGCGTTCAGCTCCAGACCGATCCTGGTTACCGCCCCGGCCTGAGCCCGGACCTCAAACGCCGGCACGGTTCGGTCAATGACGACGCGCTGATCCGATCCGCCGAGCTGGACGGCGACCTGGGTCTGTAGCACGAGGCCACCGAACGTGCTCCCGACATTGAGCCGGGCCTCCGCACCGTCCAGAATCACCCGAACGCGGGTGTAACCGCCCGCCGGCGCGTCCACCTCGCCGTGGACGGTGGTGCTGTCGCCGGCGTTCTGGAGCTGGATGGTGATCCCGTTGGGGGAACCAAGGTCGTACCAATCCTCCCCATCAGCCGAGATGGAGACCTGCGCGTCGCCGGCAATGGAACCGGTGAAGGCCGCCGGGGCGCCGGTCGCGGCGATGTGCGCGACCAGGCCGGTGGCGGCCGGGGCGGCACCGGTGGTGTTGGGGTTGTCCCGGATGAGCACCTCGGCGCGGCCTAGTCCAGAACCGGTGCCATCGGTACATGCCGCCACCGCAATCAAAAGCACAGCCCCGGTGGCGAGCGGACGAATCAGTGTGGACATGGACGCTCCCGAGCGAATGACACTTTATTCCTATTCGGGAGAGCGGCGCCGGTTCCAATTGGGATTGTGAGGTGGATCACCGGCCTAGGGCAAATCGTTTGCCGGCGCGCCTCGCGCACCATAATGCGGCGAGTCTTCCGACCCTTAAGCGTGATTCACCAAGGCTGGATCAGGCAGAAACTGCGGATGCGCCGACCAGGAATCGAACCTGGAACCTACTGATTAAGAGTCAGTTGCTCTGCCAATTGAGCTATCGGCGCGCGGGGGAGGAACATCGCCACCAACCCCGCCCGGCCGCAACCCCATGCCGGCGGTCTAGCGGACAGGCGCGGACCGGGGGACGGCGTTACGACGCTCGGTGCAACGAACCTCCACGTCCGCCCGCGGTCCGCCAGACCGTCGGACCGCCGGTTTCGACCGCCGGTCCGCTACTCTAGAAGACCGTCCCCGGCCGGAATTTGTGCAGGTTCGGCTGCACCACCAGCTTCAGATCGTCGCCCGGGTCAATGGCCATGGGCCGCGTGTAATACGATCCGAGCGCCATCAGGTAGATCTCCACGCTCAGGTCATTGTCGGTCCACACAAAGGCGAACTGCCCCCTGGTGAGCCCCACGACGTTGCCGATGCGGCGGCGTTCGCCGGCCCGCAAGGCGTACAACGTGGCGTCGTGGAAGTTCTGGTTGTCCACCTCGAGCGTGATCTCCCGCGGCACCGGCTCGTCCAGCTCGTCGGCGTCGCGGCGCCCTGGGAGCACCGCGCAGGACGCGCTGGTCAGACCCAGGGCGACCAGGCCCAGGATCATCTGTGTTTGGCTCATCTGATCCCTCCCGCACAGGACGGCTCCACGGGTCAAACGGACTCTTGACCCGGTGAAACCCCACGCTCAGACGTCCGTTCCAGAGCCCGTAACGCCCGCCTAACACTCCAGGCCATGGGCCCCGCTCCACCTGGACAGTACCGCAAACCGCGTCGGTCCGGTACCCTGTTTGGTCACCATAACCAGCGACCGACCCCGTGACCGCGATCCGGACAGCCCATACCCTCATCCGCCTCTCCACTTGCGTTGGACTCCTGGCAAACGCCAGTCCGCTGCTGGGACAGACCGGCTCGATCGCCCAGCGCTACCGCGCCCCCGCCGATCGGATCATTGACGCGGCCCTGGCGGACAGCTCGGCCTATCGCCGGCTGGCCGAGCTCACGGACCGGTTTGGGCCCCGTTTCTCGGGAACCGACAATCTGGAGCACGCACTGGACTGGATCCTGGAGGAGATGCGTCGCGACGGTCTGGAGAACGTGCGCGCCGAGCCGGTGATGGTGCCACGCTGGGTCCGGGGCGAGGAATCGGCCGAGCTGCTGGAGCCCCGTCCCCGGCGCCTGCCCATGTTGGGGCTCGGGGGAAGCATTGGGACGCCGCCGGACGGGATCACCGGGCAGGTGCTCGTGGTCTCGAGTTTTGACGACTTGGCCCGCCGCGCGGCGGAGGCGCGCGGGAAGATCGTGCTGTTCAATGCCCCGTTCACCAGCTACGGACGGACGGTCCAGTATCGCAGCCGGGGCGCCGACGCGGCTTCTCGCGCGGGGGCCGTGGCGAGCCTGATCCGCTCCGTCACCCCGTACTCCCAGCAGACACCCCACACCGGCGGCATGAGCTACAACGACTCCGTGCCGCGCATCCCGCACGCCGCCCTCACGGTCGAAGACGCGCAAATGCTTCAGCGCATGCAGGACCGCGGCCAGCGCATTGTGGCGCGCCTCCAGATGAGCGCCCGCATGCTGCCCGACGCGCCGTCGCGCAATGTCATGGCGGAGTTGCGTGGGTCGGAGCGGCCGGAGGAGGTCGTGGTGATGGGCGGGCATATTGACTCCTGGGACGTGGGCCAGGGGGCCATGGATGACGGCGGCGGGAGCGTGGTGTCCTGGGAGGCGGTGCGCCTGCTCCAGCGCTTGAATCTGCGGCCGCGCCGCACCGTGCGGGTGGTGCTCTGGACCAACGAGGAGAACGGTCTGCGCGGCGGGAATGCCTATCGTGACGCGCATCTGGCCGAGGTCCCACAACACGTCCTCGCCATGGAGTCGGACGGCGGCGTGTTCAAGCCGCAGGGGTTCGGTTTCTCCGGTTCCGACGCTGCATTCGGGATGGTGCAGGAGGTCGGCCGCTTGCTGGATCGCATCGAGGCCGGCGCCGTCACCCGGGGCGGTGGTGGCGCCGACATCGGGCCCTTGGCCCGCGAGGGCGTGCCCGTCATGGGCCTGAACGTGGACGGCACCCGGTACTTCTGGTACCACCACACGGACGCCGACACCATGGACAAGCTGGACCAGCGGGAGATGGCCCTCTGCGTGGCAACCATGGCGGTGATGGCGTACGTCGTCGCGGACTTGCCGGAGGTGTTGCCCCGAGCGGCGCCGTAGCGCTACTTCGCCCTTTAGGAGCGGACCCGTGCGTCCGTCTGGCTACCGCCGGTGGGCGTCGGGCCGAATGGTCAACTCCAGCTCGTCCCCTTCTGAGACCGGCAAGGACTCGGTGAGGCTGGCACCCGCCGCGAGCAGGTCAATCACCACCCGCAGCTCCAGGTAGGGCCACCGGAAGGTGAAGCGGTCGCGGCTCAAGCCGCGCGCCACACCCAGCCGCAGACGGTGGCCGCTATCAGACAGGGCGTACACCGTGGCGTCGTAGAAGTTGTCGTTGCGGACTTGCAGGGTTAGCTCACGCACCACCGGTCCCTCTTCCTCTTCCTCTCCACCTCCTCGACCCGCCAGGGCACACGCCGCCAGCCACAGTCCCACGGTGGCCAGCAACAAAGCCCGCCGCAGCGTGCGAGTCGCCGCTCGCCGGACCCACCGGTACCGTTCCATCCCGGCCTCCCTGGTGCTAAGTCGTTGCTCCGCAACTTGATAGTGTGCCGGCGCCGGCGGCAGGGCAACTGCGCCCGCGGCGCTTGATCCTTGCTTGACGGGCCAACGTCAGGTTTACCCCGTGATGGTGACCCTGTTCGTCTACGCTTTCGTCTCGAACGTCGCGTTGGCCGTCGTGCCGCACGAGCCGGTAGTGGTCTGGTACGGCTCGCGACTGGGCGTATGGTTGACCGGCGTGATCGCCACCGCGGGAACCGTGGCGGCCTCCTGGACCGATCACCGGTTGTTCGTGCCCCTGGTGAGGCGGGCCCTGGACCGACCTGGGTGGCCGGCCCGTCTCGCGGAACGGATCGCGGCCACGTTCGGGCGGGCGCCATTCGCGATTCTCGCCCTTTCCGGCATCACACCCTTGCCGTTCGCCCCATTCAAGGCCGCCGCATTCGCCGCCCGCTACCCGCTGGGCCCCTACCTCGGCGCTGTGGCGGTTGGCCGATTCCCCCGCTACGTGCTGCTCGCCTGGTTCGGCGCCGCGTTCACCATCCCCGCGCCGGTCTTGGTCGGTGCATTCGGCCTGTTCCTGCTTCCTTCTCTCGGAGCGTGGTTATGGCATCGGATACGCGCGAATTGACCTTCTGGCTGGCAGTGCCCGAGCGCCGCTTGCTCCAAGCCATCGCCCGACGGCTGCCCCGTTGGGTAACGTCAGACCTCCTGACGGGGGTCGGCGTGATCGGCGCTATCGGGACCGGGGCCGCCTACGCCCTCTCCGGCCAGAGCGTTCTCTGGCTCCTGGTGGCCTGCGCCACGCTGGGCGTTAACTGGTTTGGCGACAGCCTGGATGGAACGCTCGCCCGGGTGCGCAAGACCGAGCGACCCAGGTATGGCTACTACCTGGACCACGTGGTGGACGTGTTCTCTACCGCCGTGATCGGCGTGGGACTTGGCCTGTCTCCCTACCTGGCGCTGGAAATCGGCCTCGCCCTGGTGGTCCTGTATCTCGCGCTGGCCATCAACGTTTACCTGGAAACGACGGTGTTCGACGCGTTCCGGCTGGGATACGGACCGTTTGGGCCGACTGAATCCCGTGTCATCCTGGTGTTGTGGAACCTGGGCGTGGTCCTCGCCACTGCCGGGGGCCTGGATCTCACCGGTGCGCTCAACGCGGTCATGAACGGCATCGGCATCCTGCTCGGCGCGGGGATGACGGTCATCCTGGTGACCCGGTTTGTGAGGAATCTCCGGGAGCTGGCGCAGTTAGAGCCGGTGCGGACCGCGCCCACCGTCTTACGATCACGCCGAGGCGGCGTCGCCTAGCGCGATCCGTCCCTGGCCGACGAGACCGGACGCCCCTCCGCACCCGACCCGTCCAGCGTTTTCAAGAGATCGCGCCGCACCTCCTGCCAGGCGAACCGCTCGCCAACGCCGCGCACGTAATAGTCCATCCATGCCTTCTCGGCCATCGCCTTGACCATACGGTTGCGCGGGTCAGGAATGCCGTGGCTATCGCCAGGATACATGAAGAACTCGACCGGCACGCCGAGCTGCTTCAGCGCCATGTGCAGCTCCGCCGACTGGGGCGCCGGCACGCGGGGATCGCCCTTCACCACGTGAATCATGGTGGGCGTCTTGGCGTTCAGGATGTACTTCATGGGCGATTCGTTCCAGTACGCGTCGAAGTTGTGGTACGGCAGCTTGCCGCCGAAATACTCCTGGCGGTGGCGCTGGCCGTCGGTCTGCGCGTACATGGATATCCAGTTCATCGCGCCGGCGCCGGTGCTGATGGCCTTGAACCGGTCAGTATGGGTGAGGATCCAATTGGACCAATGACCGCCCGCACTCCATCCCATGGCGCCCATGCGGTTCGCGTCCACCACGCCTTGCGCGATCAGGTGGTCCACGCCGGCCATGATGTCGGCGTACCCCTGCTCGAAGTAGCGTCCGTTGATGTTGTTGAACGCCTCGCCGTAGTTAGTGGAGCCCCGATAGTTGGGCCGGAGGACCGCGTAGCCGGCGCCGGCATACACCTGCGATGAGGCGTTGAAGCGGTTGATGTCCGCGCCCGACGGACCACCGTGGATCCAAACGATCAATGGATAACGCTGACCGCGCTGGTAGCCCGTCGGATAGGTCAGGACGCCGCCCACTTGCTTGCCGTCGGTGGAGCGCCAGGTGATTTCCTCCTGGTTGCCCAGGGCAAGACCGCGCACCTGGGGATTCACGTCGGTGACTTGGCGCCAGGCCGTGCGATCCGTCACCTGGTCCAGGGACCCGACGGTGTAGAGCGTGGAGGGCGTGGAGGTGTTGGAGTAGTCCAGCAGCAGCACCCCGGTATCCTCATCCTGGCTGACGTTCAGCGCCGCGTCCTGACTGGTCAACTGCTGCACGGCGTTCCGCCCCACGTCCAGCGCCATGAGCTGCTGCGTGGTGCGGACGCCGTCATTGAAATAGACGGTGTTGCCGTCGGCGGACCAGAAGTCCAGGCTCACGTTCCCGTCATAGCTGTCGCCCAGCCGCTTGAACGCGCCCCCGCGCTCGCCCACGGCGCGAAGGTAGACCCGGCCGGTCAACCCCCGGGTGAACTTTGTCATGTCGCGCGCCCCGGTGAAGGCCACCCATCGGCCGTCGGGCGAAAAGTACGGCCCGCCCTTGCCGACTTCTTCCGCCGTGGTGAGCTGCTCCACCTGACCGGTAGCGGTTTCCAGGAGGTACAGCTCGGTGTACAGGTTGGACTCGCCACCCATCACCATCCCGCCCCGCGTCCGCTTGTAGCGGTCGGAGGCAACGCCGCGGAACCCGACCCACTTGGAATCCGGCGACAGGGTGAAGCCCGTCACCGAGTAGGCGCGGTCCTGGGTCAACCGGGTCACGCGCACCGGGTCCAAGTCCACCGCCCACAGGCTCTCCAGCGGCTTCTCCATGTGGAAGACGGTGGCGGTGAAGTCTTCCTCTTGCCGGCGCTTCTCGTCCGGGTCCGCACTGTCGGCGGCGATGAAGTAGACCCGCCGGCCGTCCCGGGCAATTTGCCAGCGCCCCACGCCGGCGGGCTGCCGGGTGAGCTGCTCCGCCTGCGCGTCGCCCGCGGCGATCGCCGCAACCGGTAGTCGGTAGAGTTGCTGCTCGCCGGACCCGCCCGCGCGGAACACCAGCCACTGGCCGTCACGGCTGAACGCGAAATCGGCCACGCCGTCCGCCGCGTCCGTGACGCGCCGGGCCTCGCCGCCGTCCGGTCGCAGCAGGTACACCTGGTTCTGGCGGCGAGCGTTACCGCGCCCGCTGGCGGCATCCCGCCCCTCGCGGTCAGACCGGGGCGACGCCTCGCGGTTGGACAGGAAGGCGAAGTGGCGGCCGTCCCGGGACCATTGCGGCGAGGTCTCGTCGTGCTGTGTGGTGAAGGTCATTTGCCGGGTGGAGGCGACGCCCTCTCCGAGCGAGACCAGATAGATGTCGGATTGGTCCTCAGCGGATTTCCAGTCCGGGGTGGTGATGGTGTACAACATCCAGCGGCGATCCGGGCTGGGGGCTTCCGAGCCCGCGGACCGCATGTCCTGCACGTCCATGAACGTGACGGGGCGCGGCGCCTGGGCCGCGGCGATCGCGACCACGCTGAGACTGACGACACCAA
>DASWGV010000203.1:0-8681 GCA_036393515.1 Gemmatimonadales bacterium
TCGAATGGGTCGCGGTACTTGCGGCTGGCGGTGGCGCTGAGCGCGCCCAACGTGCGTCCGTGAAACCCGCCCTGCGCCGCCACGATCTCCGTGCGCTTGGTGACGTACCGCGCGAGCTTGATCGCGGCCTCGACGGCCTCCGCACCGGAGTTGCACGGATGGATGCGGCTCATGGTTCCGCGTTCGGTCCGGCCCAGCGACGATGCCAGCAGCTCGGCCAGCTCGGCGAACCATCGGGCCCGCTGCTCCGTGTAGCTGCTCTCGGTGTGATGGACCAGCAGCCCGGCCTGGTCGCGAATGGCGGCCGTCACCTCCGGATGCGCATGACCCAGCGCCGCCCAGCCGTGGGCCGCGGAGCAGTCGATGTACTCTTTTCCGCCCGCGTCCCAGAGCCGCGCGCCCTCACCCCGGACCATGACCACCGGCCGCCGGGCCACGCCGCCCGAACCGTGACGGTCCTCCAGGTCCGCGATCTCAGCCACCGATGACCGTTCCTTCTCCGGCGAGCGCCCGCGCCACCGGTCGCTCCACCCGCCCGTCCGCGAAGATCACGCGTCGCACGCCGCCGGCCAGCGCTTCGGATGCTCCCAGAAGTTTTTTCTTCATGCGATCCTGGGCGACGGGCATGAAGCGGTCGAGGTCAGCCCGGGGGATGGCACCAATCAGCGTGGACTCGTTGGGGAATCGCTCCAGCAAACCGGGCACGTTCGCCAGGATGACCAACGTGTCCGCGCCGAGAGCTGCCGCCGTCATGGCGGCGGCGCGGTCGCCGTCCACGTTGATCGCGTCACCCTTGGTGCTGACGGCGGGAGGCGTCAGCACTGGCAGCACTCCTTCGCCCAACAACGCCCGCAACAGCCCCGCGTTCACCCGCTCCACCTTGCCGGTATAGTCGTCGCGTAGCACCACGCGGCGGCCGTCCTTGACGATCTTGATCGCGTCCTTGCGCCGGCCTTCCCAGATCCGGCCGTCCATTCCGGACAGGCC
The DNA here is from genome assembly GCA_036393515.1 of Gemmatimonadales bacterium. Taxonomy (GTDB): domain Bacteria; phylum Gemmatimonadota; class Gemmatimonadetes; order Gemmatimonadales; family GWC2-71-9; genus JACQHC01. Next base: position 988 of record DASWGV010000203.1, read on the forward strand.
CACGGCATTCACGCCACGCCGTTGGAACCGCTCCACCCATCCCTTGTTGACCTGCCCACAGTAGACCATCTGGAAGATCTCGAGGGTGCGGCGGTCGGTCCGGCGCGACGTGTACCCGCTCACCGACGTGACGAACTCCGGCGGATGACCCAGCTGCGTGGCCACCTCGTTGGTCAGCGCGGAACCCCCGTGCACCACCACCAGCGGCCGGCCCGCGCGCACCAGCTCCGCGATGTCATCAGCGATGCAGTCGTGATCCAGTCCGGCGCCGCCGCCGATCTTGACGACTAGCAACGGAAAGAAGCCGCGCCGCGCGGGCCCATGTGAGCCTAGATGGGATGGAGTCCCGGGAAAACCAACCCGGCCGTCTCGTCCCACCCCATCATCAGATTCATGCATTGCACCGCGCTCCCCGCCGCGCCCTTCATCAGATTGTCAATCGCGGCAATCACGACCACCCGATGGCTCGGCGAGTCCTGATCCACTTCAAACCCGATGTCGCAGTAGTTGCTGCCCGCCAGGATCTTGGGTTCCGGATAGCGGAAGGTCCCCGACCGTTGCTTGACCAACCGCACGAAGGGACGATCCGCGTACGCCTCCCGGTAGAGCCGCCAGAGTTCCTTCTCCTCCACCGGGTGATCCAGAAAGCAATGGGCCGTGACCAGCGCCCCGCGGACCAGCTCCACCGCGGTAACGGAGAAGCTCAGCTCAAAGCCGTCACCCAGCGCCTGGCGGATCTCGGCCTGATGCCGGTGCCCGGTGGGCATGAAGGACCGGACCGCGCCGCTTCGTTCCGGATGGTGGGAGCTGGCGCTGGGCTGTGCCCCACCCTCCGACGAACCCACCTTGACGTCCGCCACAACGCGCCGCAGCAACCCGGCGTCGGCCAGCGGTGCGAGCGCCAGGATGGTGACGGCCGCGTTACAGCCCACCCCGGAGGCGTACCGCGCGCCGGTGAGCTCGGTGCGGTACCGCTCCGGAAGACCGTACACAAAGCGGGAGAGCCATTCCGGGGACGGATGGTCCGCGTGGTACCAGCGGCGGTACTCCGCCGGATGGCGGAGGCGGAAATCGGCCGAGCAGTCCACCACCCGCTCGGCGAGCGCCGCGAACCGCGCGATCCCGGCGGCGCTCTGCCCGTGCGGCTGCGCCAGAAACACGACGTCACAAGACGCGAGCGTCGCTGGATCCGAGAATTGCAGCTGGGTCAGACCCCGCAGGTTGGGATGGACCGTGTGCACCAGCCGGCTCACCTGACTGGCCGACGTGACCTGGGAGACGGTGACCCTGGGATGGCCCAGAAGCAGTCGGAGCAGCTCACCACCCACATACCCGCTGCCGCCGACGATCGCCACGCGACAGCGATCCTCCATACCGCGAAGGGCCTACGCCCCGGCAGCCGGGGCGTGAGCGGGCTGCCTTTCGGCGGCGACGGCCAGGACGTAATCCACGACCTTGCCCGGGATGTCCACGCCGGTCACCTGCACGCTGTTGCGGAACTCCATGGTGTAGTTGACCTCGTTCACCAGCAGCCGTCCGTCCGGTGCCTCCAGCAGGTCAATCGCCACTACCCCACCTCCCACCGCGCGGGCCGCGGCCACGGAGAGGGCATTGAGCTCGGGCGTCACCGGACACTTCTCCGCCCGCCCGCCGCGGGCCGTGTTGGTGATCCAATGCTCCGCGTGGCGGTAGATCGCACCGATGGTCTGGTCTCCCACCACGAACGAGCGGATATCCCGCCCCCGCTTGTCTATGTATTCCTGGATGTAGAAGATGGAGTGGTGATAGCTGCCGAGGATCTCCTTGTGCTCCAGCAAGGCCTCCGCTGCGTCCCGATCATTCACCTTGGAGAGCAGGCGCCCCCACGATCCCACGGCCGGCTTCAGCACCACCGGGTAGCCCATCGCCTCGATAGCGCGCAACGCAGATTCGGGGCTGAACGCGACCATGCAACGGGGAGTGGGAACGCCGGCCCGCACCAGCGCCGACGTGGTCTCGAGCTTGTTGCCGCACACCAGGGCCACTTGGTAGATGTTGACGGTGCGGACGCCGAGGTCGTTCAGCAACCGGAGGGTGACCAGGGCACGCGAGTGGTTGATGCACCGCTCCAGCACCACGTCGAAGCGGCGCCAGTCGGGCTTCTGGAGGTCGAACACAATCTCCCGGTCGTCTACCGTCTCCACCGACACGCCCCGGCGGCGGAACGCGTCGAGCAGCAATTTCTCCTCGACGCGCACCCGCGAGAGAACCATGGCCACGCTGGGCACTGGCACCCGTCACTCCCCCCAATCTTCTTCTTCTTCAGGAGCGAGCTGAACGCGGACCGCGCCGTCCTGGCGGACGGCCTCAAGCTCCACGCCGCATTCGGCACACTGGACGATCTCACCTTCGAGCACGTCGTCCGCGAGCTCGACGACGGCAGCGCATTCCGGGCATTCCACACGATGGGGCACACCGTCCGCCGGGAAAAGGTCGGACCTACGATAGCCCACGGACGGCGTGAAGTGAACCGCGCGCCCTACCGAACCCGTCCCTCCGACAGCGCCCGGTAGTATTGCTCCACCAGTTTCCGATAGCCTTCCGGGACTTCGTCCGAGCCCGACAGGAAGAGTTGCTGTTGATCGGCGCCTTCCAGCTGCCGCCGGAGCGCGAACTCGAATTCCTTCAGCCCCTGAATCACGTCCAGCTCCAGCGCGCGCTGGGCCTGGGGATCGCCCCACGCCTGGCGGCCATCCAGATCGCGGAGGCGCCCGATGTAACCATCCAGGTCGCGGACGTCCACTCCTTCCGCGCCGAGCAGGCGGCGCAGCTCCTGTGCATCACCGATCCCTGCCCGCAGATCTCGCCGCAGCTGCCGCGGATCAAAGCGGCCCTGTCCTCCGGGTCCCCCAGTGTCCCGGCCGCCGATCTGACCCCGTTCCCCCTGCCCTCGCTGCCCCTGCTGTCCCTCCTGTCCCTGTTGTCCCTGCTGCCCCTGCTGCCCCTGCTGCCCCTGCTGCCCCTGCTGCCCCTGCTGCCCCAACCGATCGCTCACTGATTCCAGACTCCGCACCAGGTCCCGCGTCTGTTCGAGCGCCCGGGCGACCCGTTGTTCGCGCGTTTCCCCAACGGCTCCGCCCGCGTCCGCGATCCGTTGCCGCAGCTGGTCGAGATCATCGCCAATCTGCTGCTCGAAGTTGCGCGCGTACTCCGGTGACCGGCCCTGGATCACGCCGCGCGAGTACAGCACCTTCTCGCGCACCTTTGCGTCCCGGATGAAGCGGGCGGCATCGCCGAGCTTACCGGAGGCTTCCCGCTGATCCCGCCGGGACTCCTGCGCCAGCCGGTCCAGATCCCGCTCCAGCCCCTCCAGCTCGGACGCCATCCCGGTCTTCCGCTCTTGGAGCCGTTTGACGCGGTCGGCTTGGCCGGCGCCGCCGGTCAGCTCGTCCACCGCCGACTCCATCTCGCCCTGTTGCTCGGCCAGCCGAGTGGCGCGGCGCAGCGCGTCATCCACGGCTCCGCGTAGGCCTTCGCTGCGGTTCCGCTCCAGCAAGCGACGCGCGTCCCGCAAGTCGTCGAGCGCGCTGCGACCCTGGGCACTGCCGTCCGCGCCCTGGGCGGCAGCCCGGCGCATGGACTCGGCCGCCTCGCGCAACCGCCGCGCGGTCTCGTTCAGCTCGGGCCGCGATTGTTCTCGCGCCAATCGCTCCAGCCGCCGAGCCGTCTCCTCCGCCTCCTGCGCCAGCCGCCGCTGCCCTTCCCCGGTTCCGCCCGCCCCCGACGCCATCTGCTCGGCCCGAGCACGGGCTCGCTCGTTCTCCTGTTGCTGCCGGCGCGCCAACTCTCGCAGCTTCTCCATCACCTCGTCCAGCTGCTGGTCCACCTCCTGACGCTGTCCCCGCTCCAGCTGCTCATACTGGTTGCCCAGCCGGTCCAGCTCGAGGTCGAACAGATCGGCCAGCTCCTCCGCGTTGGGCGTCTGCCCTTGCCCACCGCCGCCGCCGCCCTGCTGTCCGCGCGCCACCTGCACCTCACGGAACGCCGCCTCCGCCCGCTGGAGATGTTTGAGCGCCCGCTGTTCCGGGCCCAGCGCCTCGTCCGCCTTCCGTTCCCCCAGCCGCTCCTCGGCGGACTCCATCTCGCCAACCGCCTCGCCCAGCGCGGTCGCGATCCCACGGAACGTCGAATCGAGTTGCGCGATCCCGCGTTCTTCGATGCGACTCCGCAGCGTGGTTACTTCCTCCCGCAGCCGGCCCTGGGCCAGCGCGAGCGTCGCCAGGTGCTCCCGTTGCTCGGCGTCATCGTAGCGGGCCCGGTCCCGCACCAGATTGAAGGTGCCCGCCACGACCTGCCGCTGCCGCTCGGCCAGCTCCCCGCCCATTGCGCCGCCACCTCCCCCGCCCCCCGGCGGCTGATCCGCCTGCCGGTAAATGCGATCGAACGGCCGCACCTCCAGGAAGTACATATCCGTGACCGCTTCCCGCTCGCCACCCGCTCGCCCCACGTCGACCGCGCGGCCATGGTAGGAAACGAAATCGCCGGGCTCCAGCCGAAGCTCTTCCATATAGAAGGTGTGTCCGGCCACCGCCTCCTTCCGCCGCCCGTCGGCCAGGAGCGAGACCCGCTGTTCCGACTCGCCATTCACCGAGAAGCGCAGCTCCAGGCTCGCCACGCCATAGTCGTCCTCGGCGCGTAGCTGGGCCGCCACTTCCTCGACGGAGGTGACCTGGAGATCGCGCCCCGGCTCAGAGAACCGCACCACCGGCGGCTGGTCCTCCAGCGCGTCAATCAGATACTCCGGAGATCCGGCGACGCGGCCCCCGGCCACGGCGTCGAACAGCACCCGGTACCCGCCCGACCGGGCAACGCGGATCTCGCCGCTGAGTCCTGAGTCCCGCGGTGTCAGCGGCACCGTGTCGCGACCGTCTACCACCAGCACGCCTCCGCGCGGCGTCAACGTGGGTACGATCTCTACCCGGACCACGGTCCCGACCAGCGTCGCGATATCTCCGGTTCCGTCCACCCGGTGCGGAGCGAGCCCGGTGTACGCCGGAAAGCGGTATTCCAGCGAGATGGACCGGACGTAGGGCAAGTCCACCACGTCCACCCGCACCACCCGAGAGCGCACACCACCCGCTTCCACAAAGAACTCCGCCGGCTGGTCCAGATCCAGCAGGAAGGCCGACAGGCTGCCGGTGCTGTCCGCCGCCATCATGGGCCAACGGCTCCACTCACCCTGCGCGCCCCGGCGCACCACCAGATCCGCCTCACCGGCTTCGAACCCCGTGAGGGCCGCCTCGACGCGCAGGTCGCTGCCGCGCGCCACCACGGTATCGCCCGGCACGACGTCGATCCGGTAGGGGTTGGCTTCCCCCGCCGCCCGCCAGGGCAAGAGCGCCGACGCACCGCGTCCCAGCCACGGCGGGCCGCCGAACAACAGCAACGCGCCGAGCGCGGCGATCCCCGCCAGCGCACCCGAGGACCGGCGCAGCGCCACGCGCTCGACCCGGCGTCCCTGGTCCACCTCCGCGCAGCGCTCCACCGCTCCCTGCACCAAACGCTCCACCAGCGCGGGAGAGGTCTGCGTGAGGCGATCGTCGGAGTATTCCACCGCGCTGACCACCAGCCCGCCCAAGGACGGTTCGTGCTCCTCGAGGTACAGGGCGACCTGCGCGTCGCTCACGCGACGCCGTAGCGGGCGCACCAAGAACCGTCCCGCTAGCAGGCCGACACCGATCCAGGCCATCACCTTGAGGGCGAGCACCACTCCCGGGTCAAACCGGAACCCATCAATCAGCGCCGCCGAGCCACCCACAATCAGCAACCCACCGCCCGCCAGAATCGCCAGACCAGTGAGCACCACCCGCGCTTGCCAGCGACGCCGGATGCGCCGGATCATGGTCACGAGGCGGACCCGCTGGTTCGCTGCGCTCGGCATCATCGAATCACCTCCGTGGAAACCGGCAACCGGTTCGCCAGCACGCTCTCGGCGATCAGCGCGGACACCACCCCAATGAGCAAATACCACCAGAGTCCCTGGCGGCGTTCCCGCTCGGCGGGCGGCAGGGCCGCGGCGACCACCGCCCCGCCACCCGGCTCCTCGCCCCGCGTCAGGCGGCGCTCGACCTCAGCCGCATCCAACGCCGCCAGGTCCGACTCCTCCGGCCGCAGATTGACGGCCACCGCTTCTGCGCCCGACCCACCCACCGCCCGCACCATATAGTACCCCGGCTCGGGCAGCTCGACGCTGGGCCCACCAGCACCGGCCGCCATCGCCACCGCCGTGCGCCTTCCGGAGGGACTCTCCACCACCATCTGTGCGCCACCCCGGGCGACGGCCAGGCGGCCCACGTCGAGCGGCTCACCGACCGTCGCGGACAATTTGGGCGGTTCGTAGCCCGCCAGGTAGCGGACCACCCGATGGAGAAACGGCAGGAACACGGGTTGGAGCGGAAGGTCGCTCCAAGTTTCGTCCAGGGAGGAGGTCCACCACAGGACTCTCCCGCGCTCGCCCGCGGCGGGTACCTCGAGCAGCGCGGGCATCCCGTCATCGAACCGGGCGACCACGCTGAAGCGGTTCGCGGGATCCACGCGGCGGTACCGGAAGAAGCGCGCGGCCGAGAGGTCGCCACTCCGCGGCGTGCGGAAGACGTGGAACACCGGGTGATCGTAGTCCGGGGCTCCCAGTCGCCCGCCGTTGTCCGCCAGCCGTTCGACCAGGGGTCCGCGCGGCCCCGCCGTCGGATCGCCTGGGTCACCGCTCACCGCGCCCGCCGCCGTTTCCCGTGATCCCGCCGCAATGAGCAACCCGCCGCCCCGCTCCACCAACGCCCGGGCCGCCTGCCGTGCGGCGGCCGTTGCGGGGGGCTCCAGAAACACCGCCACCTGGGCGTCCTTCAGGTCCGCCGCGCCCGCCGCGGATGCCGGCCTCACGCGAGGACTGAAGCGCGGGTCGGAGCCGATCTCGAGCGCACGGCGCACGAACAGCGCCCGGGCCGCGTTGTCCGACAGCACGGTGATGCGCAGCGTGCTCCCCGGCTGGAGGGCAGCGTAGCGCACGTTGTCGCCGGGGAGCGGGTCGTCGCCGGCCCGAACGGTAAGCCGCGCGGCACCGGTGGGGGCCGGAATGCCGTCGAACCGCACGCTGGCAGCGCCGCGGGCCGGCACATCGGTGGTTTGCGAGGCGAGCTCCGTGCCGTCCAACTCCACCCGGACCGGGACCCGGGGGGCGGCCTCCGTACCAGTGTTGACCACCCGTACGCTCACCGCCAGCCGCTCGCGATCCCTCTCCGGCAGCCGCTCCACCGCCACGTCGTGCACCGCCAGGTTCCGCGGAACGTCGCCCGCCAGCGTCGTGATGGTGATGCGCGTTCCCGCCGGCAGCCGCGATGCTTCGGTGTCGCTCCAGGCCCCGCGCTGAAGGTCCGATATCAGCACGACCTCCGGGTGGCCCCGAGCGTCCGCCAGCAGCTCTTCCGCCATCGCCACCGCCGGACCCAGTCGCGTGGTCCCGTATCCCGGACGCAGGTCCTGAAGCGCGGCCAGGAGCGCCGCCTGGTCGCTGGTGGGCCCCGCCAACACGACCGCCGCGTCCGCAAAGGCCACGATGGCGCCCCGATCCTCGGCGCCCAGATCCTGCACGGCGTCCCGGGCGGCGGCCAGCGCCCGTCCCCAGCGATCGCCGTATCCCATGCTGAAGGACCGATCCAGCA
>DASWGV010000204.1:0-10988 GCA_036393515.1 Gemmatimonadales bacterium
GCCGCCATGCGGGCCCTGGGCATGGAGCTGGTGGTGCACGGCCGCGACTTCCAGGACGCTTACGAGCATGCCCAGAACCTGGCGGCCCAGCGCAGCCTGCACATGATCCGAAGCTTCCATCCGTGGCTGGTTCGCGGGGTCGGCACCTACAGTCTGGAATTCCTGCGCGCCATTCCGGATCTGGACACGGTCTACGTCCCGATTGGCCAGGGATCCGGCATCTGCGGCATGATCGCCGCCCGGGACGGGCTGGGGCTCGCGACTCGGATCGCGGGGGTGGTCTCCGAGCGGCTGCCGGCCTACGCGCTGTCCGTGGCCCGGGGGACGCCCGTCTCCACCCCCTCGGCCGACACGGTCGCCGACGGCGTCGCCTGCCGGGTGCCCGACCCCGCGGCCCTCGAAATCATCCTGCGCGGGGTTGACCGAGTGGTGACCGTCTCAGAGCAGGCCATCCGGGCGGCCATGCGTCACTTCTTTACCGACACCCACAACGTCGCCGAGGGCGCGGGAGCCGCGCCCCTGGCGGCCCTGCTACAAGAAAGAGACCGGATGGCGGGAAAGACGGTGGGCCTGGTCTTGTCCGGGGGGAACGTGGATCGGGAGGTGTTTGCGGAGGTGTTGGCAGAGGCGGACGACGACGTGGAACGAATCTAACGGGCCGGCCGGCGCGGGGGGTCAGGAATCGCGGACCGGACCCGCTGCCGCACGTCGTTGCGGACGCGCGTCCGGACCTCGTCGCGGATGCGTCGGGCTTCGGCACGCGCACGCCGGATCTCCACCCGCACGTCGGCCGACGCGGCGCCGCGGGCCTCTCGGCACAGTTCCCGGTCCGCGCGCCACGGGGCGCAGACGTGATCGGTGTGGTCCAGGTACAGGGGCACGGCCGTCGCGACATCCCCAAAGCTCACGCTGCCGAACGGGACCAGGTCGGTGGCCTCCGCCTCACACACCAGGGCGTGCTTGAAGTCGCCGGGGTCAAATGTCGTCAGTCGCAGATGGCAACCAGCCGCCTTGGAGGCGCGAGCCGCAGACCGGGGGGTCACGCCCACCCGCACCGAGTCCACGGTGCCCTGCTCGTGGCGGGCAATGTGCAGCCGGTTCACGGATCCCAGGCGATCCCCTTCAAGGTAGAACGGCACCCAGCGCACGCGAAGCTCGACCGGACCTGAACCATGTTCCAGGGAGTCCGCGAAGGTCCGCAGGTAGCTCTTCATTTCACGAGCGCGGCTGGCTCCCGTGACGACCCCGATGCCCGCCAGGAGAATGACCGGCGCCCCAACCCGCACCCACATCTTGCGTAGTCCCGTCATAGCTTCCTTCCCGCTGTTCGGATGGCTTAGCATCCCCTACGCGGACCGGAGGAATCCGGTTTCGCCGTCCCCAGCGCCCCCGGGAGGCCGAACGCGCGTGCGCGAACACCATATCCAGGTCCCCCGGACCGGCCGGTACTATGTCGCCGGGGAACCCGGTCCCGGTACCCGCGAAATCTGGTTCGTCTGTCATGGGTACGGCCAGCTGGCGCGGTTGTTCATCAGGCATTTCGAGCCCCTCACCGGAGGGGACCGGATTGCGGTCGCGCCAGAAGCGCTGTCCCGGTTCTATCTGGAGGACCCCCAAGGCGGCCATGCCAACGCGCGGGTCGGCGCCACCTGGATGACGCGGGAGGATCGTCTGGCCGACATTGCCGACTATGTGGCCTACCTGGACGCGGTGGCGGAGGCGGTGCAGGCGGCCCTGCCCCGAACCGGGATGCGGGTCGTCGTCCTGGGGTTCAGCCAGGGGGCGGCCACGGCGTGCCGTTGGGTGACCCAGGGTCAGGTACGCCCGGAAGAGCTGGTCCTGTGGGGCGAGCGCCTGCCCCACGATCTCGACGTCGCCGCCGCGGCCGAGACCCTCCGGAGGCTTCGCGTGACGTTCGTGGTGGGGTCGGAAGACCGTCAGGTCTCCGGCGACGCCGTGGCCGAGCATCAGGCCGCCCTCGCCGCCCACGGTATTGCCCACCGGTTGGTGACGTTCACCGGGGGGCACCGCCTGGACGCCACCACCCTCGTGTCGTTGACCCCGTCTACCTCTTCGTGAACTACGGTGCGCCGTCCCATCGGGTGCGCCGCGGAGCAAGGGGCGGTCTCTGGCCCGCCAGGCAGCCACGCTGTATGTTCAGCCCATGCTGCGAACCCTTCTTGCGGCTACCATTGCCGTCGCATTGCTCCACGTTGGCGGGGCGGTCCCCGCCGAGGCCGTCCAGGACCAGACCGGCGAACCTCGGCCTCCGACCCCGCTGTTCGCGTCACACGAACCGCTGACCCTGACGCTCGACGCGGATCTCTCCCTGATCTTCAAGGATCGCAGCCAGGATAGCGATTATGCACCCGCCAAACTGACCCTGACGGGCGCAGACGGGGCGAAAGTCCTGGACATCCAGGTCAAGACGCGGGGCAATTTCCGCCTGCAATCCCGGGTGTGTGGCTTCCCGCCGCTGCGGCTGAATTTCCCCAAGCAGGCGACCGCGGGAACCCCGTTTGAGGGGCAGGACAAGCTCAAGCTCACGGTGCATTGCCAGGACAAGAAGCCAGAGTACGAGCAGTCAGTGCTGCTGGAGCACTTGATCTACCGGGGGTTCAACCTCCTCTCGGACAACAGTTTCCGCGCCAGGCTAGCGCGGATCACCTACGTCGACGCCGCCGGGAAGCGGGACACCCTCACCCGGTGGGCCTTTTTCATCGAAGACAACGACGCGATGGCCACTCGCCTGGGCGGCGCTGTGACCGACATGACCGAGGTCCATGACGAGAACACCGACTTGAACCAGATCCCCCTGATCTGGATGTACGAGTACCTGCTGGGGAACACGGACTTTTCAGTGTATGCGCAACACAACATCGTACTGGTGGAGCAGCCCAACGTCATGTTCCCCATGCCCGTCCCTTATGATTTTGACTGGTCGGGCGTCATTGACGCGCCGTATGCGTCGCCGGACGTGAAGCTCCCGATCCGCTCGGTCCGCCAGCGGCTGTACCGCGGGTATTGCCGGACGGCGGAGGAACTGGAGCCCGTTCTGGCCCTGTTTAATGAGAAAAAGGAGCAGCTCTACGACCTGTACCGGCAGCAGCCCGGGTTGGATGAAAAAGCCCGAACTCAGGCGCTGGCCTACTACGACGAATTCTACAAGACCATCACCGATCCGCGCGCCGTGCAACGCGAGTTCATCCGGTCCTGCCGCAAGGCGGGGTAACGCCTGGTCCGCCGCCTCTTGGGTCGATGAGCAGCGGTCCGTTCCGCTCTTCCGTCGGTAAACTCGGTCTCTACTATCTCCTGCTCGCCGGCATCGGCGCGCTGATGGTCGTCCTGTCGCCCGGGCTCGCCGCGCTCCTGTCGCCCGGCGTGGAAGGGGTGCCCGCCGGTCTGCGGGAGTTCGCCGGGGCGGTGGGGGCGGCGCCGGCGCGGATCGGTGTCGGTGGGGATGGCGGCCCTCTGGGGGTGGGTGCGCGCACGCTGCTGGTGATGCTGGGAGCCCTGGTGCTGGCCGGGCCAATCGCCTGGGTGTACATGGTGACCAAGCAGGAGCTGGCCTACGACGAGTCCGTGGTGCACACGGTGATCATCCTGCCCATCGCCGTGGCTGGGATCGTCATGATCGTGCGGGACAGCATCGCGCTCGCCTTCAGCCTGGCGGGGATTGTGGCGGCGGTGCGGTTCCGGAACACCCTCAAGGACACCAAGGACGCGGTCTACATCTTCCTCGCGATCGGCATTGGACTGGCCGCGGGCGTGGGATCGCTGGTCGTGGCATTCATCATGTCACTGGTGTTCAACCTGACGGTGCTGGCGCTCTGGCGCTTCAACATCGGCGATCTGTATGCCTTCCGTGGAGCCACGGCCATCCTGCCCGCGGACAAGCCGCCGGGCACGCCGGCCCCGGCGTCGCCGCTGGCCGAGCCGGACCGGGGGCGGGGGTCCATCATGATTGACGCGGCCACCTTCCAGGAGGTCGGGGCAGACCGGACTGGGAGCCTGGGGCCCGTGATCAACCCGGAGATCAGCGTCCTCGAGTTCAACACGCGGGTCTTGGCTCTGGCGGAGGATCCCACGACGCCGTTGTTGGCTCGCCTGCGGTTCCTCTCCATCGTGAGCTCCAACCTCGACGAGTTCACGATGATCAAAATCGGCGGCCTGCGGCACGCTGTCGCGGCGGGCATCACTAAGCAGTCCATGGACGGCAAGACGCCGCGGGAGCTGCTCATCGCCCTGAACGTGCGCCTGCGCACCCTGATGGCGCGCCACTACCGGTGTTTCAGCGGCCTGCGCCGGCAGGAGTTGAGGGACCGCGGCATTCGGGTGCTCACCTGGGACGAGCTGGGACCTGAAGAGCAGGCGTTCGTAGCGCCGTATTTCGACGAGCATGTCTTTCCGGTGCTGACCCCCAAGGCGATGACCACGGCGCCGGGGCACCCCATGCCGCACATCGAGGATCTCAGAGTTTCCCTCGCGATCGTGGTCCGGGACGGCCGCACCGGCCGGGATCACTTTTCGATCCTCAACGTCTCCGATGCGCTGCCGCGGTTCGTGCGACTGGGCGACGCGCTCGACTTTGTCCCCATTGAAGACGTGATCCGGGCGAACGCTGGTGTGCTCTACCCCGGGCGGCAGGTGCAGGAGGTGCACGCCTTCCGGCTGATCCGGAGCGGCGAAATCCAAGTGGATGAAGCGGCGGCGGCGAACTTCCTGGAAATGGTGGAGGAGGAGGTCCTGCGGCGGCCGCACGGCGCCATTCTCCGCGTCGAAATGGAACGCACTATGCCCGACGTGGTGCGGGACATGCTGTTCCGGGAGCTGCGCCGGGAAGACAACCGCGAAGGGATTGCGCTGGAGCCGTCGGACCTGGTCGAGACCGACGGCATGGTGGACCTCCACGCCCTGCACGAGCTGGCGGACCTGCCGATCCCCGAGCTGCACTACCCGCCCTTCCAGGCGGCCTGCCCCCTGGACGGGCAGCGGTCAGTGTTCGAGCAGATTGAGGAGCACGACGTGCTGGTGCACCATCCGTATGAAGCGTTCGACCAGACGGTGCAGCGGTTCCTGGTGGAGGCCGCTGACGATCCGGACGTCGTGTCCATCAAGATGACGATGTATCGGACCGGTGGCCGGTCGTCCATTGTGGACGCGCTCCGGCGCGCGGCGGCCACCGGCAAGGACGTCGCGGTCTTCGTGGAGCTCAAGGCCCGGTTCGACGAGGAGATGAACATCTATTGGGCCAAACAGCTGGAGCGCGCCGGGATTCACGTGGTGACCGGCCTGGTGAGCCTGAAGACGCACGCCAAGGTCGCGCTGGTGGTGCGCCGCGAGGGGGACCGGATCCGCCGGTACGCGCACATCGGCACCGGCAACTATAACGCCGCCACGGCCCGGGTCTACGCCGATCTGGGTCTGCTGACCGCCGATCCGGCCATCTGCGCGGACCTGAACGCGCTGTTCAATGAGTTGACGGGCTCGTCCCGGGCGCCCACCGGCACCTTCCAAAGTCTCCTGGTGGCACCGTCCCGGATGCTCCCGCGGTTTCTCGAGCTGATCGATCGGGAGGTCCAGCACGCCACGGCGGGGCGCGGTGGACACGTTCGGGTCAAGCTCAACGGCATTGCCGATACGGAAGTCATCGAAGCGCTCTACCGCGCTTCGCGAGCGGGCGTGAAGGTCGAAATGATTGTGCGGGGGATTTGCTCGCTCCGGCCGGGCGTGCCGGGCATGTCCGACAACATCCGGGTGGTGAGCCTGCTGGGCCGGTTCCTGGAACACGCCCGCATCTACGCTTTCGCCAACGGCGGTGAGCCTGATTACTACATCGGCTCGGCGGACTGGCGGTCCCGCAACTTGCGCCGCCGTGTCGAGGTGGTGGCGCCGGTAACCGATCCCATTGGGCGGGCCCGCCTGGAGGCCATCCTGGAAGCCGAGCTGAACGACCCCCGCGCGTGGCACTTGCAGGGCGACGGGTCCTACGTGCGGCCTCCCTCCGACGACGGCCCCAGCGCGCAGGAGCAGTTCCTCCAGGCCATCGAGGTGTCGCGAGTCCCCGCGTAGCGCGACGACCGCAGATGGAGGCCGTCGCCGGCCATCACCGCGCCAGATTCACATTCACGTACTCCGCCTCGCCGGTCACTTCTCGCACCACCGCGTCGCGGAGCCACTTGGGGAGCTCGACCGGTGTGGTGACAGCGGGCAGCTCCACCTCCGCCAGCACCAGCTCGCGATCGGCAAACACGTCCACTTCCCAGGTCAGGCCGCGATCCCGCCGGTGATAGCGCCGCTTCACCACGCGGCGCCCCTCGGTGAGGGGCCAGAGCCGCTCGAATAGCTCGGGGCTGGTCTCCTCCTCGATCTCAACCCGCTCCATGCCCGTGCCCGCTTTCACCGTCCGGTAGTAGCGGGCCTCGCCGTTCGCCGCCAGGCAGCGAAGCCGCTCTTGCAAGACGGTGCCGGGGAGCCATCCCTGCCGGACCTCCAGGCTGGCCGTCTCGCGCAGCGCGGCTGGCATCTCCTTGAGGAGGAACTTGCGTTCGATCTCTTGGAACGCGCCGCGGGCCGCCGAAAGACCCTGCCCCACGGCTTCCGCCCGGGCCACGAGACGATCCACCTCCGCGCCCAGCCATCCGGATTCCAGTTGGGCGAACAGCTCGCGCTGGCGAGCCGCCGACCGGCCGAGCAGGGCCACCAGGCCGGGCTGGACCCGGCGCCGACGCGAACGGCGGTCAGCCGCACCCCCGCCGGACACCTGCCGGCGCAGCGCACGGACGCTGTCTACGGCCGCGCGCTCCAGCGTGGCGGCGATCTCGGCCGCCACCACGTGCATGTCGTGCAGGTCACCCAGGAGATCCTGGAGGGCCTCCAGACGCTCGACCACGCCGGGCACGTCCGGAACCAGGTGGACGATCGGCTCCAGGAGATATCGGAGGCGCTTGGCCCGGATGCGGGCGAGGTGAGCCTCCTCCTCGTCGCCCACAGAGGCCACCACGGCCAGACGGGCGCCCAGCTCCGCGGCGTGCTGAAGCACCAACTGCCCCGTCGCCGCGCCGAACGTACCGGGCTGATCCGGAACGCGCCTGTCCGAGTGGGCCGCGGGTTCCTCCCGCAGGCGGGGGCGCAGGGAGCGCGCCAGGTGATCAAACCGGCGGGCCCCCTCCTTCACCGCGCCGGCGTGCGCTCCCCGGCGCGCGGCGACCTGCCCGGTAAACCAGGCAATCCCGGCACGCTCCCCGCGGCCAGGCTCCGGCGGGCCTGCCTGCATCCAGGCGAGCTGTACTTCCGCGTCGCGCCCGCCACCCGTGTCCGCCGCGATGGCGCGGAGTTGGTGACGCGTCTTCCGGGGCACGACGCCCCGGAGGTACGGCCGATAGGCGCGGAGGCAACTTCGGAGGCGGCGGAGGCCGACGCGGAAGTCGTGGAGCGCCTCCGCGTCGTGGGAGACGGCTAGCCGCCGACGGGCTTCAACGGCGCGGCGCAGCAGCACTCGCAGGACCTGCGCCGCACCCGTGGTGGGCGACTGATCCAGCAAGTCATCCGAGAAGTCTGCCACGTCAGGCCCCGAGTCGGCGGAGCTGTCCGGGAGTCACCGCCCAGTGAATCACACCACTGCCGGCGACGACCGGCCCCGGAAAGTCTATCAGGCAGGCGGCACCCTTCTTCAGCTCGATCACGACGGGCTCGGTGCGGCCGGCCACCAGCCAGGTCACCAGGGCGCTCAAGGACGGCTCGTGGCCCACGGCGGCCACCACGTCCCGCCCGGTCTGCTGGCCCAGCCAGGTGAGGAACTCCTCGGGCGCCGCACCCGGCGTCAACGCGTCGAGCTCTACGCGCAGGCTGCGGCGATAGCCCGCCGCCACGATGTCGGCGGTCTGGCGGGCGCGCACCAGCGGGCTGGCAGCCAAGAGGTCGAGCCGCCGCACCAGCGCCCGGAGTCCGCGCACCGCCAGCCGCATGCGGCGGCGGCCCCGGGCCGTGAGGGGACGCTGCCCGTCGTCCAGCCCGGTGGCGGCGAAGGCGTCGGGATCTTCGGCGATGGCGTGGCGGATCACAAGCAACTGCACGGGGATTCCTCAGGCCGGGGCGAGCGCGCGCTCGGCTTCTCCCGCCCGGGTCCGGGGGCGTCCATGGATGGGCACGATGCGATGCACGATGTCCCCGCTTTCGCGGGCCGCCTCGCGCGCCAGGCTCTGGAATACCAGCTGGGACCGCACGGCCGGCGCGCCCTCCGCCGGCGTCACGCGCAGGTACCGGCCGTCGGGTTGGAGCTCACGCGCCTTCACGTTGTCGGCCAGGATTACCGGCAGGACCTCTTCCACAATCCGCTGCTTGAGCCGCTCATCCTCGATGGGGAACATCGCCTCGATGCGCCGGAAGAAATTCCGCGGCATCCAGTCGGCGCTCCCCAGGAAGATCTCCGGCTCGCCGGCGTTCTCGAAGTAGAAGATGCGGGAATGCTCCAGGAACTTGTCCACGATGGAAATGACGCGGATGCCGCCGGACACCCCCGGTGAGCCGGGCCGGAGCGAGCAGATGCCCCGGATGACCAGGTCAATGGTCACGCCGGACTGGGCGGCCCGGTAGAGCGCGTCGACCACCGAGGGCTCCACCAGGGCGTTCATCTTCACCACGATGCGGGCCGGGGCGCCGGCCTCGGCGTTGGCGCGCTCCCGCTCGATCAGCTCGATCACTCGATCGCGAAGCCCCATGGGGGCAAGCAACAGGCGCTGCCAGCGGTGTCCCTGCGAGTAACCGGTGAGCAGGTTGAACATCTCGCTCACGTCCTGCCCGTACTCCGGCCGGGCAGTGAAGAGACCCAGATCCGTGTAGATGCGCGCGGTGGTCGGGTTGTAGTTGCCGGTCGAGAGGTGAACATAACGCCGCAAGCCCTCGGGCTCCCGGCGCACGACCAGCGCGGCCTTGCAGTGGGTCTTGAGGCCAACCACGCCGTAGACCACGTGGACGCCCGCTTCCTCCAGCGAGCGGGCCCACACGATGTTGTTTTGCTCGTCGAACCGAGCCTTGAGCTCGACCAGAGCGGTGACCTGCTTGCCGTTTTGCGCGGCCCGCGCCAGCGCAGTGATGATGGGGCTCGCCCCGCTGGTGCGGTACAGCGTCTGCTTGATGGCGAGCACATCCGGGTCATCGGCCGCCCGCTCGATGAAGTCCACCACGCACCCGAAGGACTCGTAGGGATGATGGACCAGGAGGTCCTGGGCGCGGATGGCGTCGAATATGTTGCCGCCGCCTGCGAGGGGCGGCGGCACCCGGGGAAGGAGCGGCTCCTCGTGCAACGCGCGAAACCCCTCCCGTCGATGCAGCGCCCAGAAGGCCGTCAGGTCCACCGGCCCTGAGACCCGATACACGTCGCGCGCCGCCAGGTCGAGCGCTTCCACCAGCAACTGGACGAAACGGTCGTCCGCGTCGGCCGAGATCTCCAGCCGCACGGCCTCGCCGCGAATGCGCTGGCGCAAGGTCTCCTCGATGGTCTCCAGCAGATCCTCGGCCTCGTCCTCCTGAATGGTGAGATCGGTGTTGCGGGTGACGCGGAAGACGGTCTTTTCGAGGACCCGGAACCCGTGGAACAACTCCCCGAGATGGGCGCTGATCAGGTCTTCCAGCAGGAGGAACCGGATCCGCTCGCCCGCATCCGGCAGCACCACCACGCGATCGAGCACGGCCGGCACCTGCACCACCGCGAACAGTCGCTGGTCCTGCTGTCCCCGGTTGCCCTCGACCAGGAGCGCGATGTTCAGGCTCTTGTTGTGCACGTGGGGGAACGGGTGCCCGGGATCGATCGCCAGCGGCGTCAGCACGGGATAAACGCTGGAGCGGAATAGGCCGTCCACATGGCGCTGCTCCGCCTCGGTGAGGTCGTCGTAACGGACCCGCTCGATGCCATGTTCGGTCAGGCCGGGGAAGACTTCCTCCACCAGCACCCGATACTGCCCGGCCACCAGTTCGTGGACCCGCAGGTCAATCCGGGCCAGCTGCTCGGCGGCGTCCTGGCGGTCCGCCCCGTAATCCTGCGGCTCCAACCCGGCGTAGAGCTGTTGCTGAAGGCCCGCCACGCGGACTTCAAAGAACTCATCGAGGTTGGAGCTGAAAATCGCCAGGAACTTCAGGCGCTCAAGCAACGGCGTCGAGGCATCGTCGGCCTCTTCCAGGACCCGGGCATTGAACTCGAGCCAACTCAGCTCTCGGTTCAGATATTGCTCGGGCGGATACGCCGGCCCGGGGCGATCCGTCATGCGGGAGCTCCCGAGCTGCCCGCCCCTTCAGCCCGGTGGGCCGGGGCGCGCTCTTTCACCCATTCGATCGCGAGATCGGCATCGAAGGCCCGGCGGAACAGCTTGTCCTTCCGCAGCGCATCCTCAAGATCCACCCGGGGGTGGCGGGCGCTGCGGACCCGAATCTCCACCCGATCATCCTCCAGCACCACGCGCAGCCCGCTGATGGCCTGCGTATGGGTGCGGTCGAGCCCGTCCGCCACGCGGAGAATCCCCGCAAGCTGGCGCACCAGGCGCCGGTCCGCCGGGTCCAGCCGCCCGAAATTCGCGTGCCCTTTTCGGGGCATGGCCCGCCGGTGATAGCGCGCGACGTTGGCGATGAGCTCCACGTCCCGGGCCGAGAACCCCGGCAAGTCGCCGTGCATGATGAGGTGGTAAGCGTGCTTGTGGTGCTTAGCGTGGTTGATCAGATAGCCGATGTCGTGGAGCAACGTACCGGCGATCAAGATGTCGCGCCCATGGGCGGGCAGCTCGTAGAGACCCTGAAGGCCGTCGAAGATCTCCCCGGCCAGGCGCGCGACATGGCCGCAATGGCGCTCGTTGGACCGGCATTTCTGGGCGAACTGACGCACCCGTTCCATCCGGTCGAGCGGCTCCGGGCGCGCCGCGGCGGCGGCTCCAAAGCGATCCGCGATCATGGCGAGGAGCACGCCGTCCCGAATGCCCCGGTCGTTGATCTCCAGGCGC
>DASWGV010000205.1:0-9252 GCA_036393515.1 Gemmatimonadales bacterium
CCCGGCCATAGATTACGGCCCGTGACCGGCGGCACCCCGTCTTCCCAGGCCTCCTCAGGCGCCGACGTGCAGGAGCGTCTGGCGCGCGCTCTCGGTGGCAAGTACACCGTGCGGCACTTACTGGGGCGTGGTGGCTTTGCCGAGGTGTACGAGGTCGTCGACCAGGACCTGGACCGGCGGCTCGCGGTGAAGGTGCTGCGTCCCGACATCGCCTGGACGTCCGGCATGCTGGACCGCTTCCGCCATGAGGCGCGGGCGGTCGCCAAACTTTCCCACCCTAATATCCTGCCGATCCATTTCATCGGTGAAGCTGAAGGCATCGTGTACTACGCCATGCCGTTCGTGGAAGGGCAGTCCCTGGGCGAGCTCTTGCGGCGGGATGGTGCGCTGGGCCCGGACCGCACGCTCAGGCTTGCCGGCCCCATCCTGGACGCCTTGCAGCATGCCCACGAGGCCGGCCTGATCCATCGCGACATCAAGCCCGAGAACGTGATGGTGGAAGGGACCAATGGCAAGCCGCTTCTGGTGGACTTCGGCATTGCCAAACGGCTGGATGCCGGCAAAGGGATGACGCAGACGGGTTTCGTGGTGGGAACGCCCCAGTACATGAGCCCGGAGCAGGCGCTCGGCGAGGTGAACCTGGACGGCCGGTCGGACCTGTACTCCATGGGCGCCGTGCTCTTCCAGATGGTGACGGGGGCTCCTCCGTTCGAGGGGGACACGTCGCAGGAGGTGGTGGCCAAGCACATCACGGAGCCGCCGCCCGCGCCGAGTGACGTGGATGCGCGTATCCCGCAGTGGCTCTCTGACGTGATTGTGCGGGCGCTCCAAAAGAAGCCGGCCGAGCGATATCAGTCCGCCGCCATGATGCTGGACGCGCTGACCGCGGGCGCGGAGTGGGGACCGCGGGAATTCATGAGCGCTTCCGGCGTTGCGCGGGGTATGGTCGCGAGCTCGGAAACCGTGAAGATCCAGAGCGGCCAGCGCCCGGTGTCCCGGGCTCCAGCAGTCGGTGCTGCCACCCCTGCCGCCGCTGTGGCCCGTCCCGGGAGAAGCCGATCCTTCGCACCGCTCCTGGGCGGAGCCGCCGTAGTGGGCGGCGGCCTGGGCTTGGGGTTCTTGTTGCTCACTCGACCGGTACTCGAATTTGAGAACCGGCTGGCTGAGCCCGTGCGCCTTTCGGCGGAGGGACGAGATCAGGTGGTTGAAGCGGGCGGGACGTATCGGCTCAAGCTGGCACGCGGGGGACCGGCGAGCGTGGCGTGGGAACTGGTGCGCCCGGCATCCGCGGCTGGCGCCATGGGAGTCGAGATGTCCGGGACCGTGCCTTTAGGACGGCGGCGCGGGACCGTGCGCGGCACCGCGCGGGCGCGCGGGGACACCACGGCCTTCTTTGCGCCGCTCATCACCAACGCCACCGACCAACCGCTCCGGGTGACGGTGAACTTTGGACTCCGGGGGGCGCGACCCTGCGGCTGCGTGGTCCCGCCTGGGGCCACCAGGTTTCACATCGGCTATTATCCGCTCTTCGGCAACAGCACGGTGCGGGTGGAGGATCCACGGAGCCGGTGGGCCATGTTTGCCGACCTCGGACCACGCATTGATGCCGGTCCCGGAACCGTGGGACTGCGCTTTGAGGAGCGTGACCTCCGGGCGTCCCCTCCTCCACCGTAGGCCGCCGTGAGCGCGCGCACTGATGCCGTCACGGCCTGGCAAAGCCTGGCCGCCGATCCGTTGGTCCGCCTGACCGCCGCGTTGCTTGTCTTCGCGGCGGTTCCGTACGTCGTGCCCCTTCTTCCCGCCGGCCGAATGGCGCAGTACTCCAGGGCGGCGGACATCCCCCTACTCGTCGTGGCGATATTTGCGTTCCAGTCGGGACTGCGTCGCCTCCCGGACCAGCGCCTCCGCCGGGTGTGGCACCTCTTGACCGCCGCTCTCGCGTCCTGGCTTGTGGTCCGCGGGGTTCAGCTGGTCCTGGGCGCAGGAGCGGTCCAGAGCATGGGCCACGAGGTCGTGGTGGATATCCTGTATCTCGTGTTCTACCTCTTTTTCATCCTCGCGCTGGAATTCGCGCCGCGCACGGACCGGGACGAGGGTCCGGTTCCTTCGTTGAGGAACCTGCGGTCCGCCGGCGCGACCGTCTTTGCGTTGGGCCTCCTGGCGTACTTTGTGATCATCCCGGGGGCGATCAACCCGGCCGCCTATACGACCCAAGCGCCCTCGCTTCTCCTGTTCGTGACCCTGGACCTGTACATCGTCGGCCGCCTGGTTGCGCATCGCGTACACTGCCGGGCACGGCCATGGTCCACCGCGTGCACCCTGCTCTTGACGACGGCGGTGCTCTGGGTGCTGACCGACCTCGCGGAAGCGATGGAGTACACCGGAGTGTGGGCGCTCGGGACCGGGACCGCGACGGACCTGGCGTGGCTCCCCGCTTGGCTCACCCTGGTTGGCGCGGCTCGCGCTCCGCACGTCGTGCCGGCGTCTCCAGCGCCCGAGCGTGCGGACCTGACCGGCGGCGCGGCCCCGACCGGGGGGGCAGGATCCCTTCTGGTGTTTGCCGTCGTCGTGCCGGCGACCCACTTCGCCCTCTCAGGCCTGGGCCTGCTGGACCCCGTGTCGAAACCGGCGCGGGAGGTGTGTGCCCTGGTGGTGATGCTGGTGCTCGCCGCCTTGGCGGCGATGCACCAAACGCTGCTCCAGCGGGAAAACCAGCGACTGGCTGCCGACCGAGACGCCGTGGCCCGCCGTCTCCACGGGCTTCAGCGGGTCGAAGCCATTGGTCGCCTGGCGGGAGGGATCGCGCACGTCAACAACCTGCTCACGATCATCCTGACCAATGCCGGTCTGATGGAGGCCTCGCTGCGGTCGGGTCACACCGACGTCCTGGACGATCTCGATGAGCTAACAGCCGCGGCCCGGCGCGGCACCAGCATGGTGAAGAAACTCCTCGGCGTGGGCCGGCGCGACCTGCTGATGTTCAGGCCGGTGGACCTGGCGGAGGTGGTGCGCGGGTTCTATCCGGCACTCCGTCGCATTGTGGACCCGAGCATCGAGATGCGCTTCGACGCGGACGCCGGGGTGCGGCCGGCCCGGGCCGACGCGGGAGCCGTGGAACAGATCCTGATGAACTTGGTGGCCAACGCCAGCGACGCCATGCCCAACGGCGGGTTGCTGCGCATCGAAGTCCGGCAGGGGCGGCCCGGCGGGGCGCCGGCTGGCGTAGCCGCCCCCAGCGCGCCGGCTGCCGAGGTGGTGACCCTCACCGTGACCGACACCGGGGTCGGCATGGATGAACGTACCCGGGAGCAGGTGTTCGAGCCCTTCTTCACCACCAAGCCAGCCGGCGAGGGAACCGGGCTGGGGCTGGCGATGGTATATGGGTTGACCAAACAGCATGGTGGATGGGTGTACGTCGCCAGTGCGCCAGAGCGGGGCACGCAGGTTCGCGTGCTCATCCCAACGTGGCCGGACAACGAGGCCCCGCCCGCCGCTCCCCCGGGACAGGCGGAGCCATCGGCAACGCGGGCGATTCTGGTGGTGGAGGACGAAGCGCCCATTCGTCGCGCGGCGCAGCGGTCCCTGGAGCGAATGGGCTATCGCGTCCTGGTGGCCGCGAACGGCGAAGATGCCCTCCGGGTGTTTGAGGTGCACGCGGGGGAGATCGCTCTGGTCGTGTCCGACGTGGTCATGCCCCGGCTCAGCGGGGTCAAGCTGCGCGAGGCGGTGCAGCGCCTGCGGCCCGGGACGCGCTTCATTTTCACCAGTGGCTACGCGGGGGCCGACCTGCCGGCGGAGCACGGTCTTGACCCGCAGGTGCCGTTTCTCTCCAAGCCGTGGACCATGGAAGAGCTGGCCTCGAAGGTGAAGGAGGCGATCGGCGCGCAATGACCGAACGGACGACCCTGGAGCCCCGCCGCTGGGCACGCCTCTACCCCACGGCCCGACCGTTCACCCGACCCATGCTGCGCCACGGCGCCTGGTATCCGGTGGTGGACGACCTCGAGCAACGCGTGGTGGTGGTGGTCAAGGAGCGGCGCGTGGCGGTGCCGCGCCATCTGCTGGAGTTCCGGGAGCGGCGACCCGCCCTGTTCACGGTGGTGTACCGTCCCAAAGACACCACGGAGACCACGTACGGGCAGCCGGGGAACCTCGGCCGGATCTACGCGGTCTGTCCCGAATGCGGCTCGCGGCAGGCGGTCTTCGGAGAGCCGCGCGACATCATGTGCGCACGCTGCCAACACCGCGGGGAAGTGGCGTGGTGGGAAACAGGCTAGAAATCCGCTCGCGGCCAGGGCAGGATCCTGCCGGGCAGCGCCCCCGTCGGCCGCCCATCGTCCACCACCATGGCGCCGTTGATCAGCACGTAGCGGAATCCCGTGCTGTGCTGGTGCGGATTCATGTACGTGGCGTAGTCGCGGATGGTCACCGGGTCGAAGACGTTGATATCTGCGTAGTGTCCCACCCTCAGTGATCCTCGGTCCGGCAATCCGATAATCTGCGCTGCCAGGGAGGTCATGCCGCGGATCAGGAACGGCAGCTTCACCACCTGACGATCCAGGGCGTACCGGCGGATGAAGCGCGGGAAGATGCCGTAGTAGCGCGGATGGGGATATCCCTCTCCCGGAACGATCATGCCGCCGTCGGTCACGTAGGCGACGTAGTCCTGCTGGATGAAGTGGTCCACATCTCCGTCATCGGTGTCGATTGCCCGCCAGCCGCCGCCGCCGGGCCGGTCCTCACCGTTCAGCTGAATCCAGAAGAGCGCGTCCATCGGATCCTGCTTACGTATCTCGGCGATTTGTTGCAGCGTCTTGCCGATGTATTGCGGGTCCGGGTACTCCACCAGGAGGAGTCGCTCCGGCCCCCCGGCCTTGGTGAACTGGTGCTCCACGTCAATCAGGAGGTGGCGCTTGAGCTCCGGATCGGCCAGCACGCGCCGGAAGTTCGCTTTCGCGTTGGCGTAGGGGTCCGGCACGCCGCGCAGCAGGCGAGCATGGACGCCGGGGTCGGTGAGGGCCCAGGGAGGAATGACGGCGACCCCCGGCCAGTTCCCGTAGGAGGTG
Organism: Gemmatimonadales bacterium; assembly: GCA_036393515.1. Taxonomy (GTDB): domain Bacteria; phylum Gemmatimonadota; class Gemmatimonadetes; order Gemmatimonadales; family GWC2-71-9; genus JACQHC01. Next base: position 5,067 of record DASWGV010000205.1, read on the forward strand.
TAGCCGTAAATGCTGAAGTAGACCTGCACGCCGCGCTCGCGCGCCCGGTCCATGAGCTGGACGTATGACCGGCTGGCCCCCCAGAAGTTGGGTCCCTTCACCTTCACATGGTGCCCCACCAGTTTCGCGCCGGAGCGCTCGGCGATCTCGATGGTTTCCCGGACCGCATCCACCCCGTCCACTACGGGGGACTCGCTGCGCGCATCGTAATCCTGCCGGCTCGGGTGGTACCAAATGGGCGTGATGCCTTCGGACCGCTGGTGGGTGTCGTAGTAGCCGCCCAGCTCGTGGACGGTCTTGGCCACCTCCACCAGCTCGTCGGTGAGCGCGAAGCGGTCAGGGATGCCGTTCTCCAGGTTCACGAAGAGGTAGCGGGCGCCCTCGGAGAAGCCCTGGCGGATGAGTCCCCGCATCCGCTCCAGCTCCGCCGGCGTGGCTGGGCGGTTCTCCACCCCCATGACCAGGTCGCGGATCTGGCCAAAGTTCACCGACACCACTTCGTTCAGGGCATGCCCGTTACGGCGGTACCGCGCCAGCTGCTCGCCCACGGGCCAGGGAGGGTTGATAGTCTCAGTGGTGATCCCTTGGGTGACCGAGTTGGCCGCCTTGCGCCCCTCAGCGTGGTCAATGGACCCATCCCGATTGCCGGAGTGGGAGTGCATGTCAATGAACCCGGGCGTGAGGTAGAGGCCGGTGGCGTCCAGCACCCGGGCCGCGCGGGACGGGGCGATCATGCCGATGGCGGCGATCCGGTCGCCCTTCACGGCCAGATCGGCCACATAGAACGGGTTTCCGGTGCCGTCCAGGATCCGGCCGTTCCTGATCAGCAGATCGAACTCGGGCCCCTGGGCCGGCGCGCTGACGGGAGACCATGCCAGGGCCAGCAGGGCGACCAAGGGAGGCAGTCGAGGGGCCAGGTCTTCCTTGAGTTTCACTTGATTCTCCGGAGGTAGTCTTCCGCGCCACCCAACGATGGGGATCGCAATGCGTCAATTCTTTCTCGGAATGTTGTTCGCCGCTACCCTGGCACCCCGGGCAGGGGCGCAATGGCTTCGGGACCTACCCGGCCAGGGCCCCACGGCGCTCGGGCTACGGGTGGACACCGTGGCCGCCCGGTCGTCGGTGGCGGGTCCCGTGCTTGGCGGGATTCTCGGTGGCAGTGTGGGCCTGGTGGCGGGGGCGTTTGTCGGGGGAAGCCTGGCAGAGGGTGGCCTGGGTTCCTGGCGGGGGTGCGCCAACGAGGACCTGGGGTGCCTGCTCGGCAGCATTCTCATCGGCGCCGCGATTGGCGAGGCGGCGCTGTTGCCGGTGGGCGCGCATCTGGGTGGCGGACGGCGCGGGCGGTTTGCCCAGGAGCTGCTGGTGTCCGCGGGGATTGCCGCCCTTGGTGTCGCCGCCACGGCGGCCACGGTGGAACCCGCGTTCTTGATTCCGGTGCCGATTCTTCAGTTGTGGGCGGTGACGTTGCTCGAGCGGCGGACGCAATAAGAAGGGCAGTCCGCCGGTCCGCCTTGTCCGCCCAATTCCCGCCCCTTGCCCTGGTCCGGTGCCGCGGCATCTTGTCCACGTCCATGTCACCGTGGAGGGTGCTGGTGAGACTGCCACGTCTGATGCTTCTCGCGGCGTTGCTCGTGGCGTGCGATCGCGGGCCCCGGCCGGCGGCGTTCGTGGGTGCGCGCCTGATCAACGGAACCGGCGGCGAGCCGGTGGAAAACGCCGCGCTGATCGTCCGCAACGGCCGGGTGGAGGCGGTGGGCCCCCGCGACGCGGTCGCGATTCCGGACAACGCGGAGGTCACGGACCTCTCCGGCAAGACCATCATTCCCGGGCTCATCAACACGCACGGCCATGTGGGTGACACCCGGGGTCTGGAAGCGGGACAGTACTCGGAGGACAACGTCGTCCGGCAACTCGGACTCTATGCCCGCTATGGTATCACCACGGTGGTCAGCCTGGGAGGCGATCAGGATGCCGCGCTGCCCACCCGGTGGCGGCGCGACAGTCTGGGTCTCCAGCACGCCCGCCTGTTCATTGCGGGCGCCGTGGTTGCGGCCGCCAATCCGGACTCAGGCCGAGCTCAGGTGGACCAGAACGCCAATATGCCGGTGGACTTCATCAAGCTCCGGGTGGACGACAACCTGGGCACCGGGCGCAAGATGCCGCCGGAGACCTACCGCGCGGTCGCCGAGCGCGCGCGGGGCCGCGGCCTGGGGGTGGCGGCGCACATTTACTACCTGGCGGACGCGAAGGACGTCCTCCGGGCCGGCGTGGACTTCATTGCGCACAGTGTGCGCGACCGCGAGGTGGACGACGAGTTCGTCGCGCTCCTCGAGGAACGCAACGTCTGCTACGCGCCGACGCTGATGCGTGAGGTGTCCACGTTCGTGTACGAGAGCGAACCGGCGTTCTTCAGTGATCCGTTCTTCCTGGCGGAGGCCGATCCCGCGGTCCTCACGGCCCTGCGCGATCCCGCACGCCAGGCACGGGTGCGCGCCGATCGAGCGGCACAGACCTACAAGCGCCAGCTGGAGGTGGCCAAACGCAACCTCAAGAAGCTGGCTGACGCGGGCGTGCGGGTCACGATGGGGACCGACACCGGTCCACCCGCGCGGTTCCAGGGATACTTCGAGCAGCTGGAGCTGGCGCTGATGGTGGAGGCGGGGCTCACGCCCATGCAGGTGCTGGTCTCGGCAACCGGGAATGCGGCTTCGTGCTTGAACCTGCGGCGGGTGGGCACCCTCCAGGCAGGGAATTGGGCGGATTTCGTAGTGCTCAATGCCAACCCACTGGAGGACATCCGGAACACCAGGGCGATCGCGTCGGTGTGGATTGGGGGAAATCGCGTGCCAGGGCGAACAGGCAGCCAGGGCGGGGAATAGTGGTTTAGCGCCTGACCCCCGCGGCCGTTCCGAACCACCGATCGTCCGCCACGGCAACCCACTCACGCCGCGTGGTGTCCCACTCAATGGCGTGCAGACGGGCAAAGTAGGCGCCGTCATTATTGGACCCGAGCGTGAACCCGCGTGCCGCCAGGCTGTCCCGTGCGGTCCCGGGCCAGGCGGCGCCCGCCCGCTGTTCCAGAATTAACCTGCTGTCCGTAGGGTGGAGGCGCGGGGCGGCCAGCGCGTCCGCCAGTGAGAGTCGCTGATCTATCAGCCGGCTCAGGACCGCCACGCTCGCCGATACGATCCGCCGCCCGCCGCCGCCACCGGTGACGTACACCGGCCGGCCGTCTCGCAGCACGATCAACGGAGCTTGCGACGAGAACGGCCGATCGCCCGGCGCCCGCGCCGGCAAGTATCCCATGGTCGCCGCGTACAGGAATCCCAACCCCGCGGTTACCACCTTGGAGCCCAAGTTGGGACCGAGGGATTGAGTCAGGGCGACGATCATGCCGTTCCGATCAACCACCGATAGATGGGTGGTGTGGTCCGGGTCGAACCCGAACGGCGACGGGGGGCGCTCGCCCGTCCGGATGTCCCGCGCCCGCGTTGCGGCCCAGTCCTTCGACGTGAGTTTGACGGCCTCCTGGTCGGCCGGGAGGTATTGGCTCTCGGCGCGATCGGCGAAACTCGCCAGGAGCGCCCGCGCCACCAGAGAAGCCCACTCAGCCGTGCCCACCTGTCCCGCCAGATCAAAGTTCTCCAGGATCTGGAGCGCCTCTATCACCGTGACGCCGGACGCCGGCAAGTAGGTCCCCACCACGTCGTAGCCGCGGTAACTGCCACGGACGATGCGGGCCACATCAGCCTGATACCGTTCCAGATCGCCCCGCCGCACCAGGCCGCCGTGTCGGGTCATGTCCGCCGCGATGCTGTCCGCGATCCATCCTCGGTAGAACGCGTCCGGACCCTGAGCCGCGATGGCCCGCAACACGCGAGCCAGATCCGGCTGCGCGAACCGGTCTCCTGTTGAGTACGGGGCTCCATCGGCCTGGAGGAACGACCGCCTGGAGCCGGCGGACTCCCGCAGGCGATCCGCCGCCGCCGCGAGGCGCGCGGCCTCGCCCAGCGGGAGAGGGAATCCCCGCTCAGCCAGGGCGAGCGCCGGGGCCATGACGTCCGCCAACGGGAGGGATCCGTGCTCGGCCAGGGCCCGCGCCAGGGCGGCGACCGTGCCGGGAACCGCGATCGTCGCGTATCCGTAGGCCGAGTCGCTCTCGCCCGCCAACGGGTTGGTGGCGGCC
>DASWGV010000206.1:0-7540 GCA_036393515.1 Gemmatimonadales bacterium
CAGCCCGCCCAGGATCACAATGGCCATGGGCGTCTGGATCTCCTTGCCCGGCTCGCCCCCGCCCAAGGCCAGCGGGATGAGTGCCAGGCCGGCGCACAGCGCCGTCATGAAGATGGGCGACAGGCGTTCCAGCGAGCCGCGGACGATGGCGTCGCGGAACGGCACGCCCTCCGCCAAGAGATGCCGATAATGCGCGATGAGCAGGATACCGTTGCGCACCGCGATGCCGAAGAGCGTCACGAACCCCACCAGCGAGGCGATGCTTACAATGCGCGAGGTCAGGAGCACGGCCAGCACGCCGCCGATGAGTGCCAGCGGCAAGTTGGCCATGATCAGCGTGGCCACGCGGGCGGACCGAAAGTCGGCGAACAGGATCAGGAAAATCGCGGCGATCGAAAGCAACGACAGTAGCGCGATGATCCGCGTCGCCTCCGCCTGGCTCTCGAACTGGCCGCCGTATTCGACATAGTAGCCTGCGGGGAGCGTCACGGCCTGGCCCACCGCGCGCTGAATGTCCGCCACCGTGCCGCCGAGGTCCCGTCCGGCGACATTGGCCTGCACCACGATCTTGCGCTGGACGTTTTCCCGCGAGACCGTGTTGGGTCCCCGCTCGACCGTCACCCGCGCGAGCTGCGCCAGCGGCACCCGGGCGCCGGTCGGCGTGTTGAACGGCACGTTGGCGATAGCCTCGGCGGTGGAGCGCAGCGCCGCCGGGAAGCGCACCACCAGGTCGAAACTCTTGCCTTCCTCCAACACCTGTGAGACGACTTCACCGTTGAAGGCGACGTCGATCGCCTCCGCGAGCCCGCCGGCGGTCATGCCATACCGAGCCATTGCCATCCGATCGGCCCGAATGCGGAGCTGTGGCACGTCCATCTGCTGTTCGACCTGAAGGTCTGCGACGCCCTCGACGCCGGCGATGGCGTCCCGCACCTCGGCGCCCAGCTGGCGCAGGCGGTAAAGGTCGGGGCCGAAGATCTTCACGGCAATGTTCGCCCGGGTGCCGGACAGCATGTGGTCAATGCGGTGGCCGATGGGTTGGCCGAGTGTGACGTTGGTGCCGGGAAGGGTGGCAACCTCTCGGCGCAGATCCTCCAGCAGCCGCTCCTTCTCTACGCCATCGTGTAGCGTGGCGTCAATCTCGGCGGCGTTCACCCCCTGCGCGTGCTCATCCAGCTCGGCGCGGCCCTGCCGCCGGTCCGTGTTCCGCACCCCCGGATTGGCCAGCAGGATCTCTTCCACTCGGCTACCGATCCGGTTGGCTTCGTCTAGCGAAGTGCCGGGGACCGTCACCACCGACACCGTGAGCGCCCCTTCGTTGAACTCAGGGAGGAACGCGGTCCCGAGGAACGGCACCGCGGCCAGTGTCAACGCCAGGGCGAGGACGGCAGCCACGAGCACCTGCCTGGGCCGCGCGAGCACAGTCTCGAGCGTCCGGGCGTACCGGGCCTTGAGCCACGTGACGAGCGCGCTCTCCCGCTCCTCGATCACCGCCCGCGCTTGCGGCAGGAGGTAGGCGCACAGGGCCGGCGTGACCGTCAGCGCCACCAGGAGGGAGGCCAGAATGGACACGACATAGGCAAACCCCAGAGGGCGGAGCAGCCGCCCTTCCACACCGCTCAAGAAGAACAGAGGCAGGAACACCACGATGATGATGAGCGTCGCGTTCACGATCGGCGCCCGGATCTCGCGCGAGGCGTCGTAGATCACGCCCAGCGGAGGCCGGCGCTGGGGCTCCGGGCGATGGTGGTTCTCCTTCAGTCGCCGGAAAACGTTCTCCACGTAGATGATGGCGTCATCCACCAGCGCGCCGATGGCGATGGCCATCCCCCCCAATGTCATGGTATTGATGGTGATCCCGAGCAACTGCATGCCGAAGATCGCGACGACCAGCGAGAGCGGAATCGCCAGGACCGAGATCCCGGTGGCCCGGGCGTTCCAGAGAAACGCGAAGATGATGACCACCACCAGAATGGCGCCGTCGCGCAGGGCCGCGAGCACGTTGTCAATCGCGACCCGTATGAAACTGGCCTGCCGAAACAACTCGACGTGGATCTCCATGCCCGCTGGCAGAGTCCGCTGGACGTCGGCCAGCTCTCGCTCAATGCGGCGGGTCAGCTCGAGCGTGTTCGCGCCTGGCTGCTTCAGCACGGCCAGCACCACGCCGGGCTCGCCATCCACCGATCCATCGCCGTACTTCGGCGCGGGACCGACGACGATGTCCGCGACCTGCCCCAGCAACACGGGCACCTGGCCTCGCACCGCGACCACGGTCTGCGCTACGTCGTCGGCGCCCTGGATACGGCCGATGCCGCGGATGACGTACTCCTGGCCTCGATCCATGTACACGCCGCCGGCCGCGTTGGCGTTCGACCCCTCGGCGGCCGCCAGGACCTCCCCGAGCGTCACGCCGGTCGCCAGCATGCGCGCGGGATCGGCCAGCACCTGGTACTGCCGTACGTCGCCGCCGATGGGGATCACCTGCGCCACGCCCGGGACCGCGAGCAACCGGCGGCGGATGGTCCAGTCCGCCACGGTGCGCAGCTCCATGGGCGACTGCGGGCCGGTCAGCCCGATCATCATGATCTCACCCATGATGGAGGAGACCGGCGCGAGGACGGGCGGAGAGACGCCCGCGGGCAGCGCCGCTGCCACAGTCTGGAGCTTCTCCGACACGATCTGACGGGCGCGGAAGATGTCGGTGCCCCAGTCGAACTCGACCCATACCACGGAAACGCCCTGCGCGGTGGACGAGCGGACTCGGCGGACCCCGGTGGCCCCGTTCACCGCCGTTTCGATAGGGAAGGTCACCAGCGCTTCGACTTCCTCCGGGGCCATCCCGTGGGCTTCGGTGAGGACCGTCACGGTCGGGGCGGTGAGGTCCGGGAAGACGTCCACCGGCATGCGCGCCGCCGTCCACCATCCCGCGATGAGGGCGAGCGTTGCCGCCGCGAGGACAAGAAACCGATTCCGGAGCGCCCAGGCGATCAATTGGTCGAGCATGGTCGTCTCCCCTAGTGCTCGTGGCCTTCGGCGGGCACGCTGGTGGAGAGCGACGCCAGCCGCACCTGATAGGCCGCGCCGGTGACCACCCGCTCGCCGGGCCGGAGACCGGACAGGACCACGGTGTACATCCCGTCACTCCCGCCGACGGTCAGATCCCGCTTTTCGAAGCTCTCCCCGGATACTTGCACGTAGCAGATCGGCCGCCCGTCCTGGTCCAGGATGGCCGAGCTTGGAAGCACGACGCCCCGAAGCTGACTTCCCGTGCGGACGGCCACCGTGGCAGTTGCGCCCACCTTGATGGTCCCGTCGGGGTTCCCTGCTTCGTAGAGGACCAGAAGGGTGCGTGTGAGCGAGTCCACCACGCTCCCCACCGACACGGTCCGGCGCGCCGTGTACCTGCGGTCGCCGCCTTCCAGGCGGAACGTGGCTCCTGTCCCGGCGGCGCCGCTCAGGCGTGCGGCGCGGGCCGCCGGCACGTGCACCTCGAGCCAGACGACCGACGGGTCCACGATGCTGAAGAGCAAGTCGCCGGCCGCGACCCGGCTGCCCGGAATGACCCGACGGCTCGCCACCACGCCGCCGATCGGGGCGCGGATGGGGAGCTGGCCGGTGGAATCCATGGTCCCGCCCCCGGCGTCCGCCACGCCGGCCAGCGCTTCGCGGGCCGCCTGGAGGCGGATGTCGGCTTCGTGCAGACGGCGCTGCGGGACGGCTTCCACCGCATACAGGCGCGTCGCGCGGGCATGCTCGTCCTCCGCTTCCCGCAGCTCGCGCCGAGCCTGCGCGTACGCGCTCCCGGCCTCTCCCAGCGACGGCGTCAACACCAGCAGCAATTGTCCGCGTCCGACCCACTGTCCGGGGGCGGGTGAACGACCAGTGCCGTCCATCTGGATCAAGCCACCGATGGGCGCCGCGACCTGGGCAACCCGGCCGGCCGCCGGCACCACCTGGCCGGTGGCGTCGAACGATTCCTCGACCGCGCCCTCGGTGGCGAACGCGGTGGCAAACCCCGGCGTCTTCCACTGCTGCTCCTTGAGGAAGGGGATGTCACCGTCCCCTCCTTCGTCGGCCGGCACCTCGCCCGCGTTGGCAACCACCCGCAGGTCGGGAACGGAGATGCTGTCCCGCGCCTGCGGGCTGTCCACCAGTATGGCCAGGTCGTAAACGCCGGCCCGGCCGAACTCGGCAGTGAGCCCGAAGATCCCCGGGATGCGGGGCGCCTCCTGGGTCACCACGATGGGCTCACCGCCGTCCGTGGGAACGAACCGGAGCGTGACGCGGCCGGACCTGAGCGGCGCGAAGTCGGTCAGATCGGTCAGGTGAACGGCGAACCGTGCCGGCAGGCCGACGATCAGCGCCGGATGCTCCATGAACAACTCGGTTGAGTCGGTCCACCGGGTGATCGCTCCGCCTGGCAGCTCGGCCGCGTCGTTTTCACCCGCGCCGCCCGCGCACGCAATGCCAAGCAGGGCAGTAGCCAGGGCGCTCATAAGGATTTTCATGGCTGGCGGTCCTCGAACAGGATGCCGCCCGTGGCCCGCTCCAGCGCGGCCCGACGGACGTGGAAATCGGCACGCAGAGTGGCGAAGATGGACTCGGCTTCGTGGTACGCCCGGACGGCGTCGAGCCACTCGATGAGCGGGATCTCACCTTCCAGGTAGGCGCTCTCGGCCGCCCGAAGCGCCGCCGCCGCTTCCGCGCCGAGCGCGGACCTCAACTGCTCCAGCTCCTCGTCGACCGCGCGGACCGCCGCGTAGGCTTCCACCGCCTCCCGCACCACTCGCCGACGCACCATGTCCAGCTCGGCGGCGCGCCGGCGCGCATCGGCGTCCGCGGCAGCCACCGCGCCGCCCCGGCGATCCCAGAAGGGGAGCGGCAGCGATATGCCGGCCACGAACCCGTCGAGCCGGGCGCCGCCGATGGCGCGCTCCGTCTTCCAGCCCGCGGCCGCAATGGGGACCGGGATGCGTTCCCGTCCTGCGGCGCGGGCGTCCGCCAGCGCGGCGGCCGCCTGCCGCCCCGCCGCCAACAACTCCGGGCGTTGCCGGACAGCAAGCGCGACGATCGAGTCCAGGCTCAGGGCCGTGAGTGGAGAGGGAAGCGATTCCGGCGGCGCCAGGCCGGACAGCATGAGCGAGTCAGCCGGGAATCCCGTCAGGCTGGCGAGCGAGAGATACGCCGTGCGCCGGGCGAGCGACGCCTCCGCCCGCAGCGCCGCGTAGCGGGCGCTCTCGAGCCCGATCCGGCGGGCCTGGTAACCTGAGACGTCGCCGGCAGCGAGGCGGGCCACGGTCACTCGCTGCGCCCGTTCGAACGCGGTGGCGGCCCGCGCGGCCAGCGCCAGCCGTTCATCGGCCGCCTCGGCCAGGGCGTAGGCGCGCGTCACATCGAAGACGAGTAGACCCTCCGCGGCCCGAAGGTCGGCCTCGGCGGCCTCGCGCCGCAGTAGGGCGGCGCCCCGGCGGGCGCCGCGGACGCCGGTGAGCTCCAACGGCTGCTCCAGGGCGGCGATCGACTGCGAGGTGCGCTGGCCGCCAGCCGACGTCTGCTCGTAGGCGTACGACACCAACGGGTTGGTCAGCGCGCCCGCCTGACGCGCCCGGGCCGACGCCGCGTCGAGCGCCGCCTGCGCCGCCGCCAGGTCCGGACTCACGCGCCGGGCCGCGGCACGGGCTTCCTGGAGTGTGAGGCCCCGCGGTGCCTGCTGCGAGATAGCCGGCCGCGTCGGCCACGCCAGTGCCGAAAGCAAGCCGACCGAAAGCGAAATAGTCCGCATTTTCACTGATCCGTCCTGCGAACCGGGTGACAGATTCGCCGGCCGAGGTTTTCACCACCTCGCGCCAGGGGCGAACGGTTGCGATGTGTCAGGAACGGCCGGCTGTCAGCCGACCGGGATCAGGACGGTGGGGCGCGCAGTCTGGGAGGATCGTTGCCGGGGGGATCAGGCGCACTGGCCGGCAGGCAAGGCAACGGGCACAGCCGACCGCTCAGGGCGGGGATGTCGAGATCGGCAGCCACCGTGACCGGTGGAGCGAGAACCAACTGGTGCGCCGTCGTCCGCGGCGCCGGATCAATTCGCGCATGCCGGTGGCCGTCGGCGTGGCCCGGCGTGGACAGCTCGGTGGGTCCGTCGTGGGATTCGAGCGACTGGAGATGATGGGCGTCGCGATCGTCATGATGATGCGCCAGGGCGTGCGCCAGGCCCCAGGTGGGGTTGGCCGTCACGACGGCGCATCCCAGGGCTGCGGCGAGCAAACGCCAGAACGGCGAGCGACGCATGCGGCAAACAATAGCCCCCGGGGTCAGGCGCAGCCAGCCCCGCCCTTACCGCTGCCCGTTCCACCTGGTAGCGTGGCAGGGGTAAACGGTTGAACTGGAGTTCCGGTGATCGTCCTACGAAGCCTGGGAATGGCCGCGCTGCTGGCCGCGGCGCCGGACTTCGCCGCCGCACAGGCGGCGGGTGAGGCCCCGCCCGCGACCGGCACGCGCCACCTGGCCCGCATCTATGTCGGGATGTGGACCGCGCATATTCGGAAGATCCACCGGGGTCTCGACAGCAACTGGTTGGTGGGCGTCACCTGGCGGGGGTTTTACGGCGGCACCTTCATCAACTCATATGGTGACCGCTCGTTCGCCGCGGGGATTCAGCGGACCGTGGCTCGCGGGAGGGACGGCACACTCGTGCCCAACTTCGGCTACCGCGTGGGTCTGATAACGGGCTATGACGGGCGGTTCATCCCGCTGGCGTCGAAGACACCCGTCCTCCCGCTGGCGCAGGTCCTCGGCGGGCTCGACGTGGGGAGAACGGGCCTCGAGCTAGGGTGGGCCGGACTGATTGCGTCCCTGAGCCCGGCGATTCGCTTCTGACTGCGTCGTCCCTGGATTAGCGGTTCGGCGCGGGCCGTACCCCTGCTTGCCCGGAACCACTTCGAACCGCAGGGGCTGGCGAGAATCTACGCCCCGCGCCGATTTGTGCACGCGGCCGGCTGCTGGTCTCTGTCGTGCTCGTTAAGTGGTTACAACACATTGGCTTGCATTATCGCGCCATCATTGTGCCAGTGACGCTTCCCCCGTTACCAGGTCGTGATTTGCCCTAGTCTGACCTCCCGGTGTAGCCTTAGTGCCCGCTCGTCGAGACAGTCATGACCGACACCAACCCGAGAATCGCCGCCATTGACGTGGGTACCAATTCCCTCCGCCTGGTCGTGGCGGAAGTGGAGCCGGACGGCAGCTACCGCGTTCTGGACGAAGAGCAGGAGATGGCCAGGCTGGGGCGAGGGCTTTTCAAGACCGGTCGGCTGGCCCACGCTCCCATGGAGCGCTCCATCGAGGCGCTGGGCAAGATGAAGGCGATCGCTGAGGGCTTTCAGGTGGACGAACTGCGCGCCGTGGCCACCAGCGCCGTGCGCGAGGCCTCCAACGGGCGCGCCTTCCTGCGGGAAGTCTGGCGGCGGCACCGGCTCAAGGTGGAGGTCATCTCGGGCGAGGAGGAAGCCCAACTGGCCTTCCAGAGCGTCAACCGCCACTTCAACCT
>DASWGV010000207.1:0-103992 GCA_036393515.1 Gemmatimonadales bacterium
GCGTACCACGGAAATCGTCGGGGGGACGGAGAGGGTGGGATTCGAACCCACGATACCCTTGCAGGTATACCGGTTTTCGAGACCGGCTCCTTCAGCCACTCGGACACCTCTCCCGGTGGCCCGGATTATAACAGTGACCGCACCACAAACCACAGGTTCGCGGGCCGCTCAGCGAGGCGGCGCATATACCAGGCAAACCACGCGGAGCCGTAGCTGATCAAAACCCGCACCGCCCGACCCCCTGCCGCGTACCGATACTGGTCCGCCGTGCGAATCCCATAAAGCATCTGGATCTCGAACGCGTCCGGCGGGAGGTTCCCGCCCCGCGCCCCGGCCAGAATGCGATCAATCAGGCGAATGTCGTGCGTGCCGACGCCCGGCGCGCGCACCTGACGGTCGCGCGTCTCCAGCAGCCGCATGGCCAGGGTGAAAAATCGCTCGTCCACGTCGGCCTTCCGAGGAAAGGCGATGGCCGGCGGCTCCCGATAGGCTCCTTTCACCAGGCGAATCGCGGGCTTGAGCGGGAGCAACGACTCGAGGTCCTCCGGCGTGCGGTAGAGATATGCTTGCAGGCAGAGCCCGACGTTGGCGTGCTTGGTGCGAGCTTTCCGGTAGAGGTCCAGCGTGGGGTCCACGTAAGGCGAGCCCTCCATGTCCACCCACACAAAATTGCCGGACGCCGCGGCCCGCGTGAGCAGGGTGTCGAGTTGGGCCTCGCAGACTTCCTTGCCCACGTCGAGCCCCAGGTGCGTCGGCTTGATCGAGATGTGGGCCGGGACTTTCGGCTTGGCGATCGCGTCCAATACCTCGACGTAGTGCCGCGCGACAGCCTCGGCTTCGCCCTGATCGGTCACGTTCTCGCCCAGTTGGGTCAGCACGGTAGCGATGTTGGTGGCCGCCAATTGCTGCGAGGCGGTGAGCGCGGCGCGTAGATCTTCGCCCGGCATGAACCGCCGCACCGCGCGTTGAGCGAACGCCCGATGCCGCACCTGGTGGGCGAGCCACGGATTCTGGGAGGCGGCGAGCAATGCGGAGCGGAGCAGGGGCATGGTCGCGGGGAGAGGGTCGAGGCGCTTCCATAATAAAGGAAAGGACCAATACCTTCCACGGCCATGCATCCCGACATTCTGGTCTCGGCGGAGCTGAACGCATTGGTGGGTGATGACCCGGTGCCGGGACACGCCGTCCAGTGGGTTGCCCCGGGAGACTCCCTTCCGCGAGGTGACTATGAGGCGCTGGTGCCGCTCCTCTCCCGGCCCGTCGGTGAGTCGGAGCTGGACGGTCTGCCCCGGCTTCGGATCGTGGCGAATTGCGCCGTGGGCGTGGACAACGTTGACCTGGCCGCGTGCGCCCGGCGCGGCATCATCGTCACCAATACTCCAGATGTGCTGACGGATTCCACCGCCGATCTCACCTGGCTGCTGATCCTCGCCGCCGCGCGCCGCGCCAAGGAAGGCATGCAGCTGCTGGAGCGGAACGAATGGACCGGCTGGGATCCCACCCTGCTGCTCGGCATGGAGCTGAAGGGTCGCACGCTCGGCTTGGTGGGCGCGGGACGGATCGGCCAGGCCGTGGGCCGCCGCGCCGGCGCTTTCGGCATGCAGGTGCTGTACACCTCCCCGTCCGCCAAACCCGAGTTCGAGCGCGACGTGACCACGCAACGGGTTGAGCTGCCGGTGCTGCTACAACGAAGTGACATCATCTCGCTGCACCTGCCTCTGACCCCTCCCACCGTACGCCTGTTCAATCGCGAACGGTTCTTCGCGATGCGCCTCGGTTCGGTCTTGGTGAACACCGCCCGTGGGGAGCTGGTGGATGAGCCCGCGCTCCTCCAGGCGTTGAGTTCCGGCCACCTCGCCGCCGCGGGGCTCGACGTGTTCTGGAACGAGCCGCGGGTGAGCCGAACCCTGATCGAGCATGCGCGGGTGGTGGCCCTGCCGCACCTGGGAAGCGCCACCCACGAGACCCGCCGCGCCATGGCCGCGCTGGCCGTGGGCAACGTCCGCGCGGTCCTGGCTGGGAAGCCGGCGCTGACACCGGTGACGTAGGCGTGGACGGAACTCGCCACGCTGCCTGGTGGGAACCGCGTTGACGCGTCCCAGTGGGTCGCCTAACTTCCCGCCCGGCATGACGGCCGGCCAGCGCGACGCCATCCTCGACGCCCGCCAAGTCGAGCGGACCCTCAGGCGCATGGCTTCCGAAATCATCGAGTTCTCCAGCGAAAAGCGTACGGGATTGGTGCTGGTGGGCATTCAGCGGCGCGGCGTGGAGCTGGCGCAGCGGCTCGCGACGCTCATTGAAGCCAAGGAGGGAGTGCCGGTGCCCCGGGGCGCGCTGGACATCACGCTGTACCGCGACGACCTCGAAGTCATTGGCCCGCGCCCCCTGGTGGGCGAGACGCACGTACCGGCGGAGGTGGATGGCCGCACGGTGGTGATCGTGGACGACGTGCTCTATACCGGCCGCACCGCGCGCGCCGCTCTGGAAGAGCTCGCGAACTTCGGCCGGCCGGCTCGGGTCGGTCTGTGCGTGCTGATTGACCGGGGCGGGCGGGAGCTGCCGATTCAGGCGGACATCGTGGGCAAACGCGTGGCGGCCAAGCCCGGCGACCGAGTGGATGTATTGCTTCAGGAGGTCGATGGCCGGGACGGTGTGGAGTTGGCCCAGGGAGGCGGCCAGTGACGGAGCGCCCCCTCGGCAAAGACCTTTTGGGTCTCGAGGCGCTCAGCCGAGAGCAGATTCAACTCATTCTCGACACCGCGGAACCGTTCAAGGAGGTCTCCGAGCGCGTCATCAAGAAGGTCCCCACGCTCCGTCACAAGACCATCGTCAATCTCTTTTTCGAAGCGTCCACCCGGACCCGCATTTCCTTCGAGTTTGCCGAGAAACGTCTGTCGGCGGACACGGTGAACGTGGCGGCGCAGGGCTCGTCTGTGGAGAAAGGCGAGACCCTGGTGGATACGGCGCGGAACCTCGAGGCCATGCGCATCGACATGGTGGTGATGCGGCACCCCTCGTCCGGCGCGGCCCAGTTCCTGGCCGAGCGTATCCGCTCCAACGTGGTGAACGCGGGCGACGGCACCCACGAGCACCCCACCCAGGGCCTGCTCGACCTGCTGACCATCCGCGACCGGCGTGGACGGATCGAGGGGCTCAGGGTCTGTATTTGCGGCGATATCCTCCACTCGCGCGTCGCGCGGAGCAACATCTGGGGCCTGTCCAAGCTGGGCGCCCAGGTGGCGGTGTGTGGCCCGCTCTCGCTCATGCCCCGGGATGTTGGGGCCCTTGGCGTCACGGTGTTCCGGCGGATCGAGGAAGCCATCGAGTGGGCCGACGTTCTGAACGTGCTCCGCCTGCAGTTGGAGCGCATGCACGCCGGTTTCATCCCGTCCGTTCGCGAGTACTACCGGGTCTTCGGCGTCACCATGGAACGACTGGAGAAAGCGCCGCGCGATCTGGTTATTCTGCATCCGGGGCCCATGAATCGCGGCGTGGAGATTGACTCCCGGGTCGCTGACGGTCCGCACAGTGTGATCTTGGATCAGGTAACCAACGGGATCGCGGTGAGGATGGCGGTGCTGTATCTGCTGGCGGGCGGGAAACCGGAATTGGCGGAGGCGGCGAAGCGGGAATGATGCCGCCCCTGGCGCTCCTGTCGCCTCGGCCGCTGTTGATCGCCCACGGTCGCGTCATCGATCCGCCGGGCGGGATCGATCAGATTGCGGACGTCCTGATTCTGGACGGACGGATCGCCGCCGTGGGGCGAGGGATGGGCACGCCCGACGGCGCCGAGGTGGTGAATGCCGAAGGGCTGGTGGTCGCCCCTGGCTTGATTGACCTCCACGTGCATCTCCGCGAGCCGGGGAACGAGGACGTGGAGACCATCGCGAGCGGCGTGCGGGCCGCGGCGGCGGGCGGCTTCACCGCCGTGTGCGCCATGCCCAACACCGATCCCGTCACGGACAACCAGGCCGCGGTGGGCTTCATCGTGAAGCAGGCTGCCCAGGCCGGGGGCGCGCGGGTGTATCCCATTGGGGCGGTGTCGTTGGGCGAGCGCGGGGAGCAGCTCGCCGAATTCGGCGAGCTGGTGGCGGCCGGTGCGGTGGCGGTCAGCGATGACGGCAAGCCGGTGGCGTCCAGCCAGTTGATGCGCATGGCGCTCTCCTACGCCCAGACGTTCGGGATTCCGGTGGCGGACCACTGTGAGGACCCCGCCATCCCGCGGGGCGTGATGCACGAGGGCATCGTCTCTACCCGGTTGGGACTGCGGGGCATCCCCGCGGCCTCCGAAGAGATCATCGTGGCGCGCGATCTGATTCTCGCCGAGTTGACCGGCGGGCACGTGCATCTGTGCCACATCTCCACGCGCGGTTCCGTGGAGTTGATTCGGCGCGCCCGCGAGCGGGGGATTCATGCCACCGCGGAGGTCACACCCCATCATTTGACGCTGACCCATGAGGCTTGCGCGGGCTACAACACCAACGCCAAAATGAGCCCGCCGCTCCGGGAGCAAGCGGACGTGGACGCGGTGCGGGCCGGACTCAAAGACGGCACGCTCGATGTGATCGCGTCGGACCACGCCCCGCATGCCTATGATGCCAAGGAGCGCGAGTTCGATGACGCGCCGAACGGGATCATCGGGCTGGAGACGGCCCTGGCGCTCGGTGTGACCGAGCTGGCGGGGCAGGGGCTGCTGACGCTTCCCGAACTGATAGACCGGATGAGCTCGCGTGCGGCCAGCGCGTTTCATTTGCCGGGGGGCACGCTGGCGAAAGGCGCTGCCGCCGACGTGGTCATCTTCGATCCAGATGCAAGCTGGACGGTGGACCCCGCCGCGTTCCTGTCCAAGAGTCGCAACACGCCCTACGCCGGACGGAAACTGCGGGGGAAAGTGGTCAGGACGTTGGTGCACGGACGGACGGTATTCGAAGCGGCCACCTGACCCGGTTCAGGCAACCTGCTTCCTCACGTCGCATGATTTAACACGTGTATTAACAATGGGTTACGGCGCTGCTGAAGGGCGCTTAAGCATCTTGAACCGCTAGGCGCTATCTTACACCGTTTCGCCCAGGCTTTTTGCCTCCGTCCGCGCTCGGAGGGCTTTAGAATGGCTAAGGTCTCACCGAAATCCACGGCAGCGATCCAGCGGCTGCTCGACGAACGCGCTCAGGTACAGCGTTGGGTCGAGCGGCTCGACATGGCTGGAGATGCCGCGCCCGAGCAGGTGAGGTCTCGGGTCCGGCGCGACTACGCCAATCGGCTGGTCGAAGTCATTCGCGAGCTTGAGGGACACTCGCAGGAGCTGAACGCCACGCTGGAGCGTCTCCAGAATGTGCGGGAGGGCCTGCAGAAACAGGAAAAGGAAGCAGCCGAGCGTGTGGCCGAGGCGGAGCTCCGGCATGCAGTGGGTGAGTACGAAGAGACGCAGTGGCGACAGGTGCATGCCGCCCTCCTCGGCGAGTTAGTGAAGGTCCGGGAGGAACTGAAGCAGTCCGACGACGAGATCGCCCGGGTCGACGAAGTGGTGACACTCATCTCCCGGGCAGACCAGTTGCCCGAGCCCGAGCCTGCTCCTGGGCCTCGCAGCCGGCCGCAACCCGAGCCCGCCAAGTCGCGAGGTGCCTCGAAGAAACCCGAGCCAACCCGGAAGGACGACCCACCGGAGAAAGCGCCGGTCCGGCAACGCGATGCCTTCGACGAATTGGCGTTTCTCCGCTCCGTCACCGAGGACGAATCGCAGGGTCCCAATGCCGGACGCGCGAGCGGCTCCATGCGCGCCATGGCGGATGAGCCGGTCGTGCCCACCGAGGCGGACGCGGCCGAACCGGAGGATTCAACCCCACGGGGCAGCAAGTCCGTGAAGTCGCTCAAGTGCCAGGAGTGCGGGACGCTGAACCTGCCGACCGAGTGGTACTGCGAGCGGTGTGGCGCGGAGCTGGCCGCCCTGTAATCCGGGTCAGTGCCCGCCGCACGACTACTTCTTTGCGGCGATAAACCTCAAGAGTCGCGACTTCTGCCTCGCCGCCGCATTCCGGTGCACAATGTTCCGGCGCGCCGCGCGGTCGAGCAGTTTCTCCGCCGCGCGATAGGCGGTGCGGGCTTCCTCCGGCGTGGCGGCGCTGCGGACCTTCCGTAGTGCGGTGCGGAGCGTAGCGCGCTGCTGCCGGTTCAGGGCCGTGTGCCGGATGGACTGGCGGAGCCGCTTTTTCGCAGATTTGATCCGGGGCACAGCGCTCTCCCAACGCTCGAGAAACGAGGGCCGAACGGGCTGAAGAAGGGAACGAACGGTATCGCGCAAGTCTCGATGAGTCAAGCGCTAAGCACTTTGACACACCTTCCGGCCGCCGTTAGGTTTCCGCCTCACCCAACCGCCGAATCCGCCCCAAGGTGCAAGAAGCGCTGCTCGCCCTTCCCGTGCTCCTCTTTTCCATGGTGGCGCACGAGTATGCGCACGGCTATGCCGCTCTGCGGCAGGGCGACGACACGGCGTACATGCTCGGTCGCCTGACGTTCAATCCGCTCAAGCACATTGACCCGTTCATGACGGTGCTCCTGCCGCTGATGCTGTGGTTCGGCTCCGGCGGCCGCATGGTGTTCGGTGGCGCCAAGCCGGTGCCGGTGAATCCCCGCAATTACCGCCGGTACAAGCGCGGTGACATTATCGTCTCGCTGGCCGGGATCGCCACCAATCTGGCGCTGGCGGTCGGCTGTCTGGCCCTGGTCATTGGGGTGGGCTGGCTGGGGAGCATCGTGCCGGGGGGGCAGGGCCTCGCCCTGTTTCAGCGCATGCTGTTCTGGGGTATCTGGCTCAACTTGTTACTGGCATTTTTCAACCTGATCCCGATTCCCCCGCTGGACGGCTCGCACGTGCTGGCGCACCTGTTGCCACCCGCACTGGCGCTCCCCTACCGCCGGCTCCAACAGTACGGCTTTCTCATCCTGATCGGCCTGATGTTCTTTTTCCGCAATCTGTTCTACATCCTGCTGCTGCCCGCATTCGAGTTGCACGCCTGGGCCATGCGGATCGCGGAGCCCTTCGCGCTGATGCCCCGGCCGCTGTAGCATGGCCGCTCCGGCCCAACTCACCGATCGTCCCTTCGTCGTCCAGCTCGACGAGTTTTCCGGACCGCTGGATCTGCTGCTGCATCTGATCCGCGAGCAAGAGTTGGACATCGCCGACATCCCGATCGCGAAGATCGCCGACCAGTTCCTGGCGGCGATCCACCACCTCGGCCTGAACGAGGCCTCGGATTATCTGGAGATGGCGGCCTACCTGCTGCGGATCAAAGTGCAGATGCTGCTCCCGCAGCCCCTGGGGGACGACGAGTGGGAAGACCCCCGGGCCGAGCTGGTGCGGCGGCTCATGGAGTACGAGCAGATTCGCGAAGTGGCCGACTGGTTGGTGCGCAAGGCCGGTGAGCGGTCGGACCGGTTCGCGCGGGGATTGGTGTCGGAGGAACCGGCGCTGCCGCCCCCGCCCCTCTTGCTTGACTTGTCCGAGTTGCTGGCGACGGCGGAGCGCCTGGTGGAGGGCTTGCCGCAGCGGGTGCTGCACCGCGTGGTGGCCCGCCCGCTGGATACCGAGGGTGCCACGCGCCGGATTCGAGAGCTCCTGGCGACGCGAGAACGGCTTGACCTGCTCGAGGTGCTGGGCGAGCGGCCCACCGTGACGGACGTGATCTCCTGCTTGATCGCATTGCTCGAACTGGCCCGAGTGGGTGAGCTGACGGTGGCGCAAGACGCGCCCTTTGGGACAGTGGCCATCACCCGTGCGACCGCTCACCAAGCTGCTTGAGGCGGCGCTGTTCGCCGCCGCGCGCCCGGTCCCCGTGGACGAACTGGTCCTGCTCGACGCCGGCGTCACGGAGGACGACGTGCGCGGCGCGCTGGCGGAGCTGCGGGTGGTGTACGACGAAGCGGGTCACGGGGTTGAGCTGGTGGAGCTGGCCGACGGGTTCCAGGTCCTCACCCGGCGTGAGTGCGCTGAAGCGATCGCGCAGGCCAACCTGGTGCAGCGTCCGCGGCGGCTCTCGGTCGCGGCCATGGAGACGCTGGCGATCATCGCGTATCGCCAGCCGGTGGGGCGGACGGAAGTCGAAGAGATCCGCGGGGTCCAGGCGGACGGCGTGCTCAAGCTCCTGGTGGAGCGGGAGTTGATCGATGTCGTGGGTCGGGGCGATGGAGTCGGCCGCCCGCTGTTGTACGGGACCACGGCCGCGTTTCTCGAGCTGCTAGGGCTCAAGGACCTCTCCGGCCTGCCGCGGCTGGAGGACCTGTCGGTGGCGCTGCGGCCGGTGAGCGAGGCGTCCACGGGATGACGGGCATGCGGCTCCAGCGCGCGCTGGCCCGCGCGGGTGTGTCATCCCGTCGGGCCGCCGAGTCCCTCATCCGGGAAGGGCGGGTGCGGGTGAATGGCGACGTGGCAGTGATCGGGGCCGTGGTGGATCCTGGGCGCGACGTGATCATGGTTGGGCGGCGGCGGGTGCGGCCGGCGGCCGCCGCGTGGATTGCCTTCCATAAGCCGGTTGGCCTGGTGGTATCGCGCCGGGATGAGGCGGGTCGCACCACCGTGTTCTCGCTGCTGCCGGACCTGCCCGCGCTCACGTACGTGGGTCGGCTGGACGTGATGACGGCTGGCCTCCTGCTGCTCACCACGGACGGGGAAGCGATCCACCGGCTCACGCACCCTCGGTACGCGGTCGAGCGTGCCTATCGCGCGCTGGTGCACGGCCGCTCTGAGTCGCAGATCCGCGGGTTGCTGTCGCGCCCGGTCAACCTGGAAGGGCGGCCGGTGCGCATCGTTCGCTGGCGGACCCGGCCGGCGGGACACTCCACCGACCTCCAGCTGGTGCTGGCCGAGGGTCGTCACCGGATGGTGCGGCGCCTGTGCGAGCAGTGGGACCTCAAAGTGGAGCGGCTGACACGCCTGTCCTACGGCCCTATCCAGCTCGGATCCCTCAAGCCGGGCCAGTGGCGGCACCTGGCGCCCGCTGAAGTCCGCTCGCTGCTCGCGGCGCCGCGGGACTGAAGGACGGCCGAAGGTGGAGCTCGCGGGGCGGACGGCTCTCCTGCTGGGCGGCTCCGGGCTGGTGGGGCGCGCGGTGGCGCGCCGTCTGCTCGAGTTCGGTCCGGCGCGCCTGGTTATCGTGGGTCTCTTGGAGGGCGAGGTCCGAGACGCAGTGGACGAGCTCCGGCCGCTCGCCCGGGGCGCCGCCCTGGAAGGCGAATGGGGCGACATTTTCCTGCCGGCCGACGCCGCCCGGCGCGAACGGTCGGATATCCTGGCCGATCCCGAGCTGCGCGCGCTGGTGGTGCAGGACGTGGCGGGCGAGCTCACCGAGCAGGTGCTACAACGGAGCCTGCTGTATGGCCTGGTCACCCGGTACCGGCCCGAGATCGTGGTGGACAGCATCAACACCGCCACCGCCTTTGCCTACCAGAACGTCTATCACTCCGTCGAGGAGCTGCTCCGGCGCGCCGACGCGGGCCGGGTGGATCGGGAGTTCGCCGACCGGCACGTGCTCACGCTTGGCATTCCCGCGCTGATCCGTCACACCCAGATCGCGGTGGAAGCGTTTCGCCGGGCGGGCACCCTGGCGTACGTGAAAATCGGCACGTCGGGCACCGGGGGGATGGGGTTCAATATTCCGTTCACCCACTCCGAGGAACGGCCGTCCCGCATGCTGCTCACCAAGTCGGCCATGGCGGGTGCGCAGTCGCTGCTGTTGTTTCTGTTGGGCCGGACGCCCGGGGCACCCGCCACCATCGAGATCAAGCCCACGGCGGCGGTGGGCTGGCGCGAGATCCGCTACGGACCGGTGCGCCGCGCCGGCTGCGACATCCGGGTGGTGGATTGTCCGGAGCCACAACCGCTGGCCCGGGCCTTCGGGGCGGACGCCGGCGGGTGGCGCGACACCGGGCGGCCCCTGGCGTCCGTGTATATCGACATGGGTGAGAACGGCGCCTTTGCGCGGGACGAGTTCGAGACGGTGAGCGCGCTCGGTTCCATGGAGCTGGTGACGCCCGAGGAAATCGCCGATCTGGTCATCATGGAGCTGGCCGGCCGGCCGACCGGACGTGACGTGGTGGCCGCGCTCGACGGCGCCACCGCCGGGCCCACCTACCGGGCGGGCCTGTTGCGGGCGGAGGCGATTGAGCGGCTCCAGACGCTCGAGCGGCGGCACGGCGTTCGGTCCGTCGCGTTTGAGATGCTGGGTCCCCCGCGGCTCACCAAGATCCTGTACGAAGCCCAGGTGTGGTCTCAGCTCCGGGCGTCGGTGGAGGCGCTGGCGCGCGCCGAACCCGCCGCGCTGGCGGCGGAAGCGGCCGACCTGGTGGCCCAGGACTCGGCACTCCGGAGCACCGTCATCTCCGTGGGGTTGCCGATCATCGTGCAAGGGGACCAGGTATATCGCGGCGAGCTGGTGGTCGTCCCGCCCGACGGTGAGGCGGAGCCCGCGATTCTGCGTGGGTGGGTGGACCTCCGGGAGGCGAGCGCGCTTGGGTGGGTGGAGCGGGCGCGGCGCGCCACGGATCAGGCCCGCGGAGGTCAGAGCGTTGGCGGATCCGGCAGCGGGCACGATTGGGGGGCCATGAACCCCGGCGATCCCATCTCACCGCCGCGGTTCGCTGCCTGGATCTTCAAGCATGAAGAAGGCGGGGAGAGGATCAAACGATGATCCGTCCGTCCATGAGAGGAGTTCAATGACGACCGCTCGGGTTTCCGGTGCCACACAAACGCCGGTCACTGCCGCCATTGTTCGGGAAGTGGAAAAGCGCGTGGTGGGACAGGAGGCCATGATCGAGCGTCTGCTCGTGGGGCTGCTGTGCGGCGGGCATATCCTGCTCGAGGGCGTGCCCGGACTGGCCAAGACACTGGCCGTCCGCACCCTGGCCGACACCATCCGGACCAGCTTTTCCCGCATTCAGTTCACGCCCGACCTGCTGCCGGCCGACATCATCGGGACCCTGGTGTTCGATCAGCGGACCGGCGAGTTTCGCGCCAAGCGCGGTCCGCTGTTCGCCAACATCGTGCTGGCCGACGAGGTCAACCGCGCGCCGGCCAAGGTACAGGCGGCCCTGCTCGAAGCCATGCAGGAGCGACAGGTCACCATCGGGGGCGAGACGCACATGCTGGCGGAGCCGTTCCTGGTGCTCGCCACGCAGAACCCCATCGAGCATGAGGGCACGTACCCGTTGCCCGAAGCGCAGCTCGACCGTTTCATGTTGAAGGTGCGGGTGGACTATCCGTCCCGCGATCAGGAGAAGGAAATTCTGTGGCGGATGGCGGGCGGCCAGGTGCCGGCGGTGGAGGCCGTGGCGGATCCCGAGGAGATCCTGGCGCTCCGGGCCGCAATTGCGGACCTGTATATGGACCAGAAGATCGTAGACTACGTGGTGGACGTGGTCCGGGCGACGCGGGAGCCGCAGGCCGTGGGCCTCCCGGAGCTGAAGCCGCTCGTCGCGTTCGGCGCCAGCCCGCGCGCGTCGATCTACCTGGCGCAGGCGTCCCGCGCCCATGCCTTCATGCGGGGCAGAGCCTACGTGGTTCCCGAAGACGTCAAGGCCATGGCGCCCGACGTGCTGCGCCATCGGGTGCTGCTCACGTTCGAAGCGGAGGCGGAGGACGTGACTCCCGACGGCATCATCCAGCGCGTGCTGGGGGCCGTGGACGTGCCGTGACCGGCGCTACGCGGCTGGTGAGCAGCGAGGTGCTGCGGCACGTCAAACAGATTGAGCTCCGCACCCGCCGCCTGGTCGCCGCGCTGTTCTCAGGGGAGTACCGCTCGGTGTTTCGCGGGCACGGCATCGAGTTCGCCGAGGTCCGCGCCTACGAGCAGGGTGACGACTACCGGGCGATTGATTGGAACGTCTCGGCCCGCATGGCCTCGCCCTTTGTCAAAACGTTCATGGAGGAGCGGGAGCTGACGCTCCTGCTGGTGGTGGACCGTTCGGGGTCGGTGGAATTCGGGGATCCGGTGTCCAAAGCGAATCGCGCGGTGGAGGTGGCGGCGGTCCTGGCGCTGGCGGCCGCGCGCCAGAACGATCGGGTGGGGGCGGTGGTGTTCTCCGATGGCATTGACCACGTGGTGCGGCCGGCCAAGGGCCGCCGCCACGCCCTGCGGGTCTTGCGCGACCTCCTGTCCTTTCAGCCGGAGCGGCGCCGCACCAACGTTGCCGCCGCCCTGACGTACAGTGCGCGGCTGCTCCGTCACCGATCCATCATCGTGGTCATCTCCGACTTTCGGGCCCCGGACTGGGAACAGGCGCTCCGGCGGATCGCGCGCCGCCATGAGGTGGTGGCCATCACCATTGATGATCCGCGGGAGCTGAGCCTGCCGGACGCCGGCTGGATCGAGTTGGAAGATGTCGAGACCGGGGGGACGGTGCTGGTGGACACCTCCCACGCGCCGACGCGGACTCAGGTCCAGATCGCCGCGGAGCAGATGCGCATGCGCCGCGCGCGCGCTTTGGGGCAGGGTCACGTGGACCACGTGGCCCTCCGCACCGATCGGCCCTACGCGCAGGAGCTGCACCAGGTATTCGCCCGGCGCGCGCGGCGGATGCGGCGGTGAACGTGCTGGCGGCGCTCCTGGCGGCTCTGCAAGCGGGAACGTGGACGGTCAGCCCGGTGGCGCCGTCCGTGGGTGACACGGTGGTCATTTGGCGGGCGTTCCCCGGGGCGACCAGCGTGCGGGTGCGTCCGCTCGCGGGCACCGCGACCATCGAGCCCCTGGCCGATCCCAGCTCGCTGCCCGCTCGCGGCGGGGTGGTGGTGCGCTATGCCGTCGCCGCCTTCGCTCCCGGAGCGCACGCGCTCGCGATGCCGGACCTGGATGTGCTGCACCCTGACGGCGTGGCGGAAACCGTGCCGGGTGATACGGCCCGCGTCACGGTGGTGTCGGTGCTCCCCCCGGGAGACTCCCTGCCGGCGCCGCAACCGTCCCTGGGGCCGCTGCCGCGGGCCGCCCCGCGGCTGCTGCCGTTGGGCCTGCTCATCGCCGCGGCCCTGGGCAGCGGTGTTACGTGGCTCAGCCTCCGGCGGCGGCGTGGTGCCCGGCCCGGGCGTGTCCCGCCAGTGGAAAAGCGTTCACCGGCACCAATCGCTCGATGGATGGCGGCCGGTGAGGCACGCGCGGTGGCCGCGGTCGCGGCGGAGCGCCTGCGACGAGCCATCGCCCGGGTCGAGCCGCGCGCGCACGCCGCCCTGGACGACGTGGAGTGCCTCGCTCTGTTGGGCGAGCTACGGCCCGCCTGGCCGCTCGACGAGCTGCGCGAAACCCTCGCCGGACTGGAACGCGCGCGCTACGCGCCCGCCATTCCCGCGGATGTGTTGGCCGTGGCGGAGCAGGCCGAAGAGATGGCGACGGCGTTGGAGCGCGCGGAGTAGGCGGGGATGTTCGCACGGCCCCTGCTGCTGCTCCTGCTGGCGTTGCTGCCGCTGTGGTGGTGGCGGCGCCGTGGCCGGCGCCCCCGTGTGGCCTTCAGCGATGTGGCGCCGCTGGGACCGGTGCGTGGCTCGCGGCGTTGGCTGGCCGAGGTGCCGCCGGCGCTCCACGGTCTGGCGGTGGGCGCCTGGATCATCGCGGCCGCGGGTCCGCAACTCAGTGTGTCCACCACGGAGATCCGGAGCGAGGGGATTTCCATCGTGCTGGTGGTGGACGTCTCCAGCTCCATGCTGGCGGAAGACTTCGCCCCTTCCAATCGGCTGGACGTGGCCAAGGAGCAGGCCATCGCGTTCGTGCGCGGCCGGCAGTACGACCGCATCGGCCTGGTCGCGTTCGCCGCCGAGGCGCTGACCCAAGTGCCGCTGACCACCGACTATGCGGTCATCGAGCAGGCCGTGCTCAACCTGCAGATCGGGCAGCTGGAGGACGGGACCGCCATCGGTACCGCCCTGGCCACTGGGGCAAACCGGCTCCGGGCGGCGCCCGAAAAGAGCAAAGTGCTGGTGCTGCTGACCGACGGGGAAAGCAACCGTGGGCGGGTGGACCCGCGCACGGCGGCGGAGGTCGCGGCGGAGCTGGAGATCCGGATCTACACCATCGGGGTGGGCACGGAGGGCGAGGCGCGGCTGCCCATCGGCCGGAGTCCCGACGGGCAGGTCCGTTACCAAATGATGCCGGTGCGCATTGACGAGCGACTGCTCAGCGACGTCGCCTCGGCGACCGGGGGCCGGTACTTCCGCGCCACGGACGCGGAGGCGCTGGGCCGGATCTTTCAGCAGATCGATCAACTGGAGAAATCGGAGGTTGAGGTTACCCGGTTCGCCGAGTATGAGGAGGCCTACGGCCCGCTGGTGCTGGCGGGCTTGGGCGCGCTGTTCGTCGAGCTGATCCTCGCCGCCACGATCGTGGTGCGGGTCCCGTGATCGCGTTCGACCTGCCGTGGATGCTGGGCGTGGCGCCGGTCGTCGGGTTGGCGGTGTTAGCGCTGGCGCTGGCCGCGCGCTCGGTGCGGATCGGACGGGCGCGGCGGTGGTCGGCTGCCTTGGCGGAGCAGGCACGGGGCCGAGGGCGTACGACACCGCTGGTGCTCGGGGTGGCCGCGTTCGCCGCGGCCGTCGCGCTCGCGGGCCCGCGCTGGGGGCGGCGGGTGGTGACCGCGGAGTCGAAGGCGCTCGACCTGGTGATCGCGGTGGACGTGTCCCGCTCGATGCTGGCGGAGGATGTTGCACCCTCGCGCCTGGGTCGGGTGCAGCGCGAGGCCGCGCGGGTGATCCATGATCAGCGCGGGGATCGCATCGGGCTCATCGCGTTCGCGGGCCAGTCCTTCATCTACTCGCCCCTCACCATTGACGCGCCGGCGTTGCAGTTGCTGGTGGATGCCTTGCATCCGGACATGTTGAGCGTCGGCGGCACCGAGCTGACGGCCGCCCTGCGCCAGGGGCGCGATCTATTACTCGGCGGGTCCAATGTGGCGGATCGCGTGCTGGTGCTGTTCACCGACGGTGAGACCCATGACTCGCTGGGTGCCGTGCTGGAGGCCGCCGGGCAGCTCCGGCGCGAGGGCGTCCGGCTGATCGTGGTGGGCGAGGGGGGAGCGGATCCGGTGAACATCCCGTTGCGTGCGCCGGACGGTTCGTTCGTCGAGTTCCAGGCCTTGCCCCAGGGAGGGTTGGTCGAGACCTGGCGACGCGACGATGCGCTCACCGCGATCGCGGACGCGGGTCAGGGCGCGCTGGTGCCGGCGGGCCTCACGGACCAGGCCGGAGCGATCCGCGACTTGGTGGCCAACTACAAGCGCGCCCCCCAGGCCACGGCGACCACCGTGGACCGGCCGGCGCGCGCCTGGGTGCCCCTGCTGGCCGCCACCGTGCTCCTGCTTTCGTACATGTTCGCCCGGCCCGCGAGTGTCGTGGTGGCGCTCGCCTTGGTGGCGGGGGCGCCCCACGCGGGTCACGCCCAGGCGGCGCCCCGGGGCCCAGCCGATTCCGCCTGGATGCGGGGTGACTTCCGGGCCGCGGCGGCGCGCTGGACCGCCGACGTCCGGGCGGGACACGGCGGTGACACGGCGTGGCTCAACGCGGGCACCGCGGGGTTTGCGCTGGGGGATACGGCCCTGGCGCGCGGCGGTCTGGGGCGGGCGGCCCGGTCCATCCATCCGGAAGTCCGTTTCCGAGCGCTGTACAACCTGGGGCTGCTCTCCCTGCGATTGGCCCTCGCGGACAGCGCCAACCGGGAGGCACACCTGGAGGCGGCGCGCACCCACTATCGTGAAGCCCTGCTGCTCCGGCCGCGGGACAGCGCGGCAAAGTGGAACCTGGAACTCGCGGTCCGGATGCAGTCTGGCGGCGACGGCGCCGCCCCGCCGCCGCCCAGTGGCGGTGGGGGCGGCGATCCGGGCGAGCCTCCCGCCGAACCGTCTGGACTCACCCGCTCGCAAGCCGAGGCCATTCTCGGGTCAATCGCGGAGGAGGAACGCGAGACCCGCCGGGCCGGCGTGCGGCGCAACATCGGTCGCGACCCGACCGGGCGGCGGAACTGGTGACGCTGGCCCTGGTGTTGCTCCTGGCCCCGCCCGCGGCCACGCCGCCGGAAAGGGCGCTTTCCGCGCAACAGGCGCAGGTGAGCGCCAGCGCCGACCGCACCACGGTCGCGGCGGGGGACACCATCGTCTACACGCTCCGGGTGGAAGCCCGCGGTGGGGAGCCCTTCCGCATCGAGGACCCTCCGGCGCCAGGGCTGGAGCTTCACAGCGCGCGAGAAAGTTCGTCGGTGGAGATCGCCGGCGACGGATCGCGCCGCGTCACGACCAGAATGCTGCGTTTGGTGGCGGTCCAGCCGGGCCTGTGGACCATCGGGCCGGCGCGGGTGGTGCAGGGCAACGCGGTGGTGACCACGGCCCCCATCGGCATCGAGGTCACCGGCGATCCCACGACCGCGCCGCTCAGCGGCGCGGCGTTGCGGGGGCTGATCGATCAGGCGCCTCCGCCCACGACCAGCGGTGAGGTGGCGGTCACGCTGGTGGCGACGCCGCGTACCGTCACTCTGGGCCAACAGCTCGATCTGCTTGCGCTGGCCTGGTTCCCCCGAGAAATCCGGGCCCGCATGCGGGCGCCGGCGACGTTCGAGCATCCGCGGGTGGCTCGCGTGTGGTCGTACCGCAACGTCACGCCGGCGGGCGTGGCCGCCACCCGCCGCGTCGGCAATACGACCTATGATCTCTTTGTGCAACACGAGACGTTGTTCCCTCTGCACGACGGCCCCCTTACGCTGGGACCAGCGGCGGTGTCCTACAGTTTTCCCCTCACCGTCTCCTTCCTGAGTCGGGAGGTGCGGCACGTGGTGCAGAGCGAGGCGGTGGTGGCCGACGTGCGGCCGTTCCCCGCCGCCGGGCGGCCCAGAACGTTCCGCGGCGCGGCCGGGATCGGGCTGGAAGTTGACGCGAGCCCGGCGGTCGTGGACCTGGCGGTGGGGGACGGGCGTCCGCTGTCGGTGACGGTGACCGGTCGGGGGAACGTGGCCTTGTGGCCGGAACCCGAGTTCCGTTGGCCGGCCGGTCTGCGCGTGTACCCCGGCGACGTGGAGGTGGCGGTGCACCGCGACGGCCTCGAGTTGATGGGCACCAAGACCTTCAGGTACCTGATTGTGGCCGATTCCGCTGGCGCCTATCGCATTGCGCCGGCGCAGTATCCTTTCTTTGATTGGCGCGCGGGGCGGTACGCGGAGCTGCGCACTGTCGCGCTCGAGGTGACCGCACGCCCGGGTCCGGGGAGGGCGTTGCCCGCGGTCGCCGCCCCCGCCGCGTTGCCGGCGGCGCCGTTCGTCCTGCCCCTCCGGCCCACCCGCCTTCCGCTGTGGAGCCTGTGGCTCATCGGGCTGTTGCCCCCGGCGTTGGTGTTGGTGGTGAGGACGCCGTGGTCCCGACGGGCCCGCTCGCTCACGCAGCCGCGCCGACCTGACGATCCCGCGTCGCTGCCGGGGCTGGAACGCCGATTTGCGGCGGCGTTGGCGCGCCTGGTTCCGGCGGCGGGGGACCGGAGCGGTTCCGAGCTGGTGGCCGCACTGCGCGCGGCCGGGATCGAGGCACCGCGCGCGCTGCACATCGCGCGGCTCCGCGACCGGCTGCGACAAGCCGCCTACGGCGGGGGCGCCCGCGACGCGGACGAGCTGTTTGCCGAGGTGCGTGAGGTGCTGGCGGGACCGCTCGGGGAGCGGGCGGCAGCGGGGCTTGGGTCCGGGTGGCCGTTGATGGTGTTGGGCACGCTGCTCCTGCCCTCGGCCGCGGGTGCCCAAGGGGCCAGCGCGGAACGTTTGCTGGCGGCGGGTGCCAATGCTGCTGCCGCCGACAGCTTTGCCGCCCGGGCGGTGCGGGAGCCCCGGAACCCGGCACACTGGTATCATCTGGGTGTCGCCTGGTTCGCCCTCGGCTCGGCCGAGCGGGCGCGGGCCGCCTGGACCCGGGCGTCTCGCCTGGCCCCGCGCAATCCGGAGATTCGCCGGGCGCTGGCCCGGACCGGTGGGGGTGATCCCCGGTCCCGGGGTCTGGAATGGATCGCGCCCGCGACGCCGGACGAAGCGCTTCTGGTCGCGTTGGCCTGCTGGCTGATGGGTTGGGCCATGATCGCGTTGCGGCGTGGCGGGCGTTGGGCAGCGAGCCTGGTGGGCCTGGGGCTGCTTGCCGCCGGCTTCGCCGCCGCGGTCGAGGCACGGTACCGGACGCCCACCGCAGTGGTTCTGGAGGGAGGCACGCCGTTGCGAGAAGCGCCCTATGGGAGTGCGCCCGCGGTGGACCGCCTGGCTTCGGGCTCCGCCGTACGGATCGAGGCCACGCGTGAGGGCTGGGTCCTGGTCGCCTTCGGAAACCGGCGGGGCTGGCTGGTGCGCTCCGAGGTGGTGCGGCTCTGATGGGGCGGATCGCCATTCTGCCACCTGCCGTGGCCGACCAGATCGCCGCCGGCGAAGTGGTGGAGCGCCCCGGCTCCGTGGTGAAGGAGCTGGTGGAGAATGCCCTCGACGCCGGGGCTACGGCGGTGTCCGTGGAGCTGGAAGGCGGTGGGACCATCCTCATCCGCATCAGTGATGACGGGTGCGGCATGGATGCGGACGATGCCCGGATGGCGGTGAGCCGACACGCCACCAGTAAGATTCGATCGGTGACGGATCTGGTCGGCGTGCCCACCTACGGGTTCCGGGGGGAAGCGCTCGCGGCCGTGGCGTCCGTTTCGGAGTTTGAGCTGGAGACGGCGACCACCGAGCACGGCGACGGCACGCGGGTGCGGGTAAGCGGCGGGCGCCTCGAAGGAACCGGGCCGACCGCGCGCCAGCGCGGAACCACGGTGACGGTGCGGCGGCTGTTCCACAACACGCCCGCCCGGCGGAAGTTCCTCCGAAGTGTCCGGGGCGAGGCCCGCGCGGCCATCGAGGCGGTGACCGTCCTGGCCCTGGCGCGTCTGGACGTCGAGTTCCGGGTGACCAGCGACGAGCGCGTGGTGCTGGAAGCGCCACGGGTGGCTGAGGTGGAGGAGCGGCTCGCGGCGCTGTTCGGACCCAAGCTGGCCGACACCATGGTGCCGGTCAGCGGCTCGAGCGGCTCCGTGTCGGTAGCCGGGTACGTGCAGCGGCCGGCGGACGCGCGGCCCGCTGGGCGAAAGGCCTATCTCTTTGTCAATGGACGGCCCTTCCGCGACCATTTTCTGGTCCGCGCGGCAGAGGCCGGCTATCGGGGAACCATCAACCCGGGACTGCGGCCCAGTCTCCTGCTTGCGATCCAGGTGCCGGGCAGCGCCGTGGATGTGAACGTGCATCCCGCCAAGCTCGAGGTGCGCTTTCGGGATCGCTTCTTCGTCGAGCGGATGGTAGAAGAAGCCGTCCGCGCGGCCCTGCGCCCGCTGGAAGCGGCGGCGGTGCTGGGTGACGCGGAGCGGGCCGCCGCGCCGCACGAGGTCCAGGGCATGGCGCCGCTGGGGTGGCGACCGGCCGGCGCCGCGCCCTTCACGCAACCGTCGCTCCCCATCGAGGCGCGGCCGGACGTAGGGCGCGTCCAGGGCATGGGCGATCCGGTGCAAGTCTTCGAGACGTACATCGTGTTCGCGTCGCCCGAGGGGTTGGTCATCGTGGATCAGCACTCGGCGCATGAGCGGATCCTGTACGAGCGCACGGTGGCGGCGTTGCGCGGGGACGGCGCTTCGGCCCAGCACCTGCTCCTGCCGCTCACCCTCGACCTCGAACCCGGCGAGCTGGACGTGGTGGAATCCCAGGGGGACTTGCTCCGCGCCGTGGGGTACAGTGTCGAGCCGTTCGGCGGCCGGTCGGTGGTGGTGCACACCGTTCCCAACCCCCACCCGCGGTTCGATGCCCGCCGCTGTCTGGAAGAGCTGGTGGCGGACTTCGCCCGCGGGCGATTCGGCGGATGGTCCAACCGGCTGGAACGGTTTGCCGCGACGTACGCCTGCCGGGCCGCGATCAAGGCGGGCCATCGGCTGTCCGCGCCGGAGATGCATGACCTCATTACCCGGCTGATGGCGGCGGAGCTGCCGCCGCACGATGTCCACGGCCGCCCCACCATCGTGCAGTTGCCACGCGAGGAGCTGGAGCGCCGCTTCGGTCGTGGCTAGACCGCTCGTGCCGGTCATCGTGGGTCCCACCGCCGTGGGCAAGACGGCCCTTGCCGTCGCGCTTGCGCGGCACTGGCCCATCGTGGTGATTTCGGCCGACTCGCGGCAGGTCTATCGCGGTCTGGACCTGGGGACCGGTAAGCCGTCCTCCAATGAACGCGTCCGCGTGCCTCACGAGGGGCTGGACATGGTCCAGCCGGGTGAGCGCTACAGCGCTGGCCGGTTCGCCCGGGATGCGGTGGAGTGGCTGCGCCAGGCGCAGATGAATGAACGACGCCCGGTCGTGGTGGGCGGCACCGGGCTCTACATCAGAGCCCTGGCGGATGGACTGTTCCGTGAGCCGCCCCTGGATCCGGACCGGCGACGCAAGCTGCAGCGGTGGGCGGCGGGCGAGCCATCGCTGGCGCGGTGGGCCACGCGCCTGGACCCGCGATACACCGGGGGCGGGCGGCAGCGTGCCGCGCGGGCGGTGGAGGTGGCACTGCTCACGGGTCAATCCCTCTCGTGGTGGCAGCGCGCGGCGCGCGCGGAGGGGGTGATGCGACCGGTGTACCTCCGGCTCACCCTGCCACGGGCGGTGCTCTACCGCCGGATCGCCGAACGGGTGACCGCGTGGCTCGCCGCGGGTTGGGTGGACCAAGTTCAGGCCGTTCTGCGAGGCGGCGTGGCTGCCGGGGCGCCCGGGCTCGACGCCGTGGGGTATCGGGAGATCGTCCGGAATCTCCAGGGCGATCTGCCGGCGGACGATCTGCCGGCGGCCATTACCGCGAGCACGCGCCGCTATGCCAAGCGCCAGGAGACGTGGTTCCGGCATCAACTGGGGGACGAGGCGGTGATCACGCTGGACGCGAGCGAGTCTCCCGACACTCTGGCGCTGCGGTTCATTCATCATTGGGACACCACCTACGTCTGATGCGCATCGGGATCACGTGTTACCCCACCTACGGAGGGTCCGGCGCGGTCGCCACCGAGCTGGGCATCGCGCTGGCGCATCGGGGCCACGAAGTGCACTTGATCTCCTACGCGTCGCCCTTCCGGCTCCGCCATTTTGCCGAGCATGTGTTCTTTCACGAGGTGGACACCTCCAGCGGGGCGTACCCGCTGATGGAGTATTTCCCATACGACCTGGCGCTCGCGGTCAAGCAGCATGAAGTCGCGCGTCGGGAGCACCTGGACATACTCCACGTCCATTACGCCGTGCCGCACGCCACGGCGGCGTTTCTTGCCAAGCAGATGCTGGCCGCCGAGCGCGATCTCCCGGTGGTCACCACGCTTCACGGGACGGACATCACCCTGGTGGGGCAGGCCCGCTCGTTCTTCACCATCACCAAGTTTTCCATTGAGCGGTCCGACGCCGTCACGGCGGTATCGGCGTACTTGCGGGAAGAGACTTACCGTGCGTTCGACTGCGGCCAGTGCGGGATCGAGGTGATCCCAAACTTCGTGAACCTCCAGGAGTATTTCCCCCACGACGCGGCGGTACGACCCGACTTTGCGCCACCCGGGAAGAAACTGATCATGCACGTGTCGAATTTCCGGCTGGTGAAGCAGGTGCCGGAGGTGGTGCGGGTGTATGCCCAGATCCGCGCCTCCGTGCCCTCGGTCCTGGTGCTGGTGGGAGACGGGCCGGGGCGCGATGAAGCCGAGTCCGAGGCCGAGCGGCTGGGCGTGCAGGACGACGTGTTCTTTCTGGGCAAGTTGGATACGGTGGCGGACCTGTTGCAGGCCGCGGACTTGTTCCTGATGCCGAGTCTCTCGGAATCGTTCGGGCTGGCCGCGCTGGAGGCCATGGCCTGCGGCGTGCCCGTCGTTGCGACGCGGATCGGGGGCCTGCCGGAAGTCGTGGTGGAGGGACAGACGGGATGGCTGGTGCCCCCGGGGCCGACCAAGACCGAGGTGATGGCGGAGCGCGGAATCGCGGTGCTCCAGGATCCAGCACTGTGGCGGCGCACCCGCGAGGCCGCGGTGGAGCGGGCCCGCGAATTCTCGGTGGACCGCGTGGTGCCCCTCTATGAAGCGCTGTACCGGAAGCTGGCGGGCGGGTGACCTGGTGGGAGGGGGCGGTCCTGGGACTGGTGCAGGGGCTGACCGAGTTCCTGCCGGTGTCCAGCTCCGGCCATCTGGTGGTGGCGGAGGCCGCCTTGAGGCTGCGGATGCCGGGCGTCGCGTTCGACGTGTTGCTTCACGTTGCGACGCTCGGCGCCGTAGTGTTGGTGTATCACCGGCGCATCGGGAGCCTGCTGGCTGGGCTCGGTCGGGGCCATGGCGGTGCCACGCGATCCGTGGGGCTTCTCGCGCTCGCCACGGTGCCGGCCGGGCTTGCCGGCGTGTTGCTGGGCGACATGTTCCAGCGGGCGTTTGACTCGCTGCGGGTGGTCGGTGTGGACTTCATGATTACGGGAGCGGTCCTGTGGAGCACGCGGCGCCTGAGTGGCGGCGCGCGCACGGAACCGACCGTCGCCGGCGCCGGGGCTATTGGCCTGGCCCAGGCGTTGGCCATCATGCCCGGCATCTCGCGGGCCGGCTCGACGGTCGCCGCTGCCCTGTGGGCCGGCGTCGCGCCGGCGCGAGCTGCGGAGTTCTCTTTTCTCATGGCGATCCCGGTCATCCTGGGCGCGGCCGTGCTTGAGCTGCCGGAGCTGGCGGGCGGGACGCCCGGCGCCGGCCCGGCCTCCCTGATCTGGGGCGCGGCAGCCGCCTTCGGTTCGGGGATCGTGGCGATCAAGGTGCTGGTGCGCGTCCTCGAACGAGGGGCCTTTTACCGATTCGCGCCATATTGCTGGATAATCGGCGCGGGCACGATCCTGTGGTCGTTCGCGAGTTGAGGTACGACGGATTCACTGCGGCCGAGCTGGCCGATCGGCTGGACTCGCCGCGGTGTCTGGTGCTGTCCCGCGTGACCAGTACCCTCGACTTGGTGCATGCCCTGGCGGCTGAGGGCGCGCCGGCGGGCACGGTGGTGCTGGCCGACGAGCAGGTGGCCGGCCGGGGACAGCGGGGCCGGGTGTGGCTCAGCCCGGCGGGCGTGGGCGTGTGGCTGGGGTATCTGGTCCGGCCCGATACCTGTGCGGCGGGTGGCGTGCTGTCGGTGCGGGTTGGTTTGGCCGTGGTCGCCGCGCTCGGCGACCTGAGCGCCTCCGCCCAGCTGAAGTGGCCCAACGACATCCTGCTCGACGGCAAGAAGCTCGCCGGCGTGCTCTGCGAGGCGCGCGCGGTCGCAGGCGAGCCAGGGTGGGTCGCGGTGGGGATCGGGCTCAACGTCCGCGGTCCGTTGCCCGGCGAGGTAGCGGAACGCGCCGTAGCGCTGGCGGACGTGGTCGCCGGAGTCACCCGAGCCCGCGTGCTCGAGCGGCTGGTACCGCGGCTGCACCGGCTGGCCCACGATGCCAAACTCACGTCGGAGGAGCGGGCGGTGTTTGAGCGCCACGATTGGCTCGCGGGGCGCTTGATCCGGGAGCCGGTGCAGGGCTGGGCTTCCGGCATTGACGCGGACGGTGCCCTCCTGGTGGCCGGTGCGGCGGGCCGGCACCGGGTGATGTCCGGGTCCATCGTCACCGCCTGACTCACATGCTCCTCGCCTTCGACATCGGCAACACGGAGATCACCGTCGGCCTGTTCGCCGGCGACGTGCTGCGGGCACGGTGGCGGTTCACCACCGCCACCCAACGGACCGCGGACGAGTGGGCGGCGGCGATCACCACGCAGCTGGTGAACGCCGGGCACTCGACCCACGAGGTGCGCGCCGCGGTCGGGGCGTCAGTTGCCCCAGCGGTGACCGAGGCGTTGGCGGACGGAGTGGCGCAGGCCACGGGTGCGCGGCCCTGGCTGATCGTGGCGGGCTCGCCCTTGCCGGTCATGTTGGACGTGGACGAGCCCATGACGGTGGGCGCGGACCGGATCGTGAACACTCTCGCGGCCTGCGAGCTGTTCGGCCGGGATACCATCGTGGTGGATTTCGGCACGGCGACCACGTTTGACTGCATCACCGCCGACGGCCGGTTCATCGGCGGGGTCATCGCTCCGGGAGTCCAGACGGCCGCCGAGACCCTCACCCGGCGCGCGGCCAAGCTGCCGGCCACCGAGCTGCTGCCGCCCGATCGCGTGATTGGCCGCCGCACCGAGGCGTGTATCCGGGCGGGCGTGCTATATGGAGCGGCCGATGGGGTGGACGGCATCGTCCGCCGGATCAAGGCTGAGTGGCCCGGGGAGCAGGTTCCCCTGGTGGTGGCGACCGGTGGGCTGGCTGCCCGGGTGGCGCCGCTGGCGCGGGAGATAGAGCGCGTGGAGCCCGACCTCACTCTGGTGGGCCTGCGGCTCGCCGCCCGGCATCTCGGTCTCACCTGGTAGGACGGTTGAAGTCGCCGCACCGCCGCGCTAATCTGTACGCCACCATACGCATCCCGAATCTTCCGGAGCCCGCATGACGTCAGCAGCCGAGCCGAGCGTCGCCGATCGCAGTGATGTCCGCACCATCGTAGGTGGGGGGGCCAAGTTGGGCGGCGTCGCGGTGGTGGGCGTGGTGCTGTTTGCCCTCCTGTCGCGCGTGATCAGCGGCTCCGTCGAGGTCATCGTGCAGTCAGTGCTGGTGCTGCTGGGCGGGGTGGTCTTTGCCTACGTCCCGGCCTTCTGGGTGCGTCCGCGCGGCGTGGACGGGATTGGGTGGACGGCCATGCTTGGGCTGATGGGCGCCCTGTTCTTCACGGTGGTGGACACGGCGGTGCTGCGGCCGCTGAAACTCTACCACTGGACCTGGGACCAGATCGGCGGAGGGAGTGGATTCTGGTACATCCCGGTCTGGTGGATGGGCTCGGCGTTTCTCGCGTGGCTTGGAGGGTGGGTATGGGCCCGCGCCGGAGGTGCGAACATCGCGCCGCGTGCCGGCCAGACGGCGGGCGTCGGCGTCGTGCTGTTCGCCATCATCGTGCTCACCGGCATCCTCCCGTTCCACGCCGGGACCGCGGCGCTTGCGGTCACGCTGGGTCTCATTGCCACGGTTCCGCTCACGGGTTCTGCGCGCGGCGCGTGAGCGGTGGAGGCCGATCAGGCCGCCGTTGGCTTCGGCTGGGTGGTTGGCTGCTCACGCCACTGGTGGCGTGGGCAGTCGCGTTTTTGGGTGGATGGTTGGGGGCGGTCGTCGGTGCCAGGCTGAGCACACCGGGCTACGCGCTGGGCGCCATTGTGGTTGGCGCGCTGGCGGGCGCCACGCTGGGCGTGTTCGGCTGGTCGCGGGTCATGCTACGTACACCCGGCTCCAAGGAGTCCGAGCCGCCGCTCGGGGCCCATGACGACGCCGGCGGCTGAGCGTCCTCGGCGGGAAACGTGGGATCGCTATTGGGGCGACAAGGCCGGGGCGGCGGAGGTCTATCCCGCGGTCTCCGATCTCCTGGGCGAGATCACCCGGGTGGTCCCCGATCTCGGGGGGAAACGCGTGCTGGAAGTCGGCGCCGGTACGGGCCGCGAGGGACACCAGCTCGCCGATCGCGGCGCCCGCGTCGTGGCGCTGGATTTCTCGCCCGAGGCCTTGCGTCTGTCCCGCCAGATCTCGCCCCGCGTCCGCCTGGTTCGAGGCGACGCGCTGGCCGCGCCGTTTGGTGACGACACGTTCGATCTGGTCTACCATCAGGGCCTGCTTGAGCATTTTCGCGACCCGGAGCCGCTGCTCCGCGAAAACCGGAGACTGCTGCGGTCCGAGGGGCTCTTGCTGGTGGACGTGCCGCAGGCCTTTCACGGGTACACCGTGGTGAAGAAGTGCCTGATTGCCGTGAACCGCTGGTTCGCCGGATGGGAAACGCAGTTCTCTCCGGGCGCTCTCCAGGGCTTGGTGGAGCGGACCGGGTTCCGTTGCATCCGGAGGTACGGGTACGGCATGCATCCGGGGTTGACCTATCGGGTGGTCCGTGAAGGGTTGCGGTGGGTGGGGATCCGGTTGCCGTTGGAGCCGTCCCTGGGACCGTTCCAAGGCCTCTATCGGGGGTGGCACGGTTTGCTCCGCGGGATCGAGCGGTCGGCGATTGGGCCGTACGTGGCGTTGACGGTTGGCGTCATTGCGCGAAAGGTGGAATAGGGGTGCGAACGCGAGGCAAAGCGGTGGAACGGGCTCGACCGGTTCGGTGGCTTGCCGTGGCGGTTGGCCTGTTGCCTGGGGCGGTGATTCCGGCCTGGGGACAGTCGGACGGAGGCGGCGCGGTCGCGGCGGCCTCGATGACCCGGACCCCGCCGGTGATTGATGGACGCTTGACCGAGCCGGAGTGGCAAGCGGCGCCCGTCATTGGTCCGTTCACCCAGCACGAACCGCTTGAAGGCCGACCGTCCACCGAGCGTACGGAGGTTCGCGTCCTCTTCGACGGCGACGCCGTGTACATCGGGGCGTGGCTGTTCGACAACGAGCCGGCGGGGATCGTACGGGGCGAAACCCGACGCGACGCAGCGGTGGACAACACCGACGCGTTTCTGATTGTGCTGGATACGTATCTCGATCGGCAGAACGCCTTTGTGTTTGGCACCACGCCGGCCGGGATCGAGTATGACGGGCAGGTGACCCGGGAAGGCGGCGGAGGCGGCGGGCAGTCGGTGCGGGCGCAGGGTGGGGCCGCGGCGGGCTTCAACCTCAACTGGGATGGCAGCTGGGAGGTCGCCACGTTCCAGGATGAGCGCGGCTGGTATGCCGAGTTCCGCATTCCGTTCGGCACCTTGCGCTACGGCGGCGGCGGCGTGCAGCGGTGGGGGCTGAATCTCGCCCGGCACATCCGGCGGAAGAACGAGCAGGCCTACTGGTCGCCCGTGGGGCGCCAGTTCGATCTGTGGCGGATTTCCGGGGCGGGAACGCTTGAGGGGATGGTGGCGCCCACGCGGCGCCCCGTGGCGCTGACGCCGTTCGTGCTCAACTCCGCGGCGCGGGACTACACCGGCGCGGCGCCGCCCTGGCCCACGGCGTGTCAGGGCGGGCGCCTGTCGTGCCGGTACACCATGGGCAGCCTCCGCGGCGAGTTCGCGTCCGGGGCGGACGCCAAGATCGGCGTCACCCCGAGCCTCACGCTCGATCTCACCTACAACACGGATTTCGCCCAGGTCGAGGTGGACGAGCAGCAGGTAAATCTCACGCGGTTCAACCTCTTCTTCCCGGAGAAGCGCCCCTTTTTCCTGGAGAACGCGGGCCTCTTTTCCGTCGGCACATCCACGCAGGGAGGCGGCCAGTCCGTCGAGATGTTCTTTAGTCGGCGGATCGGCATCGGATCGGACGGGTCGCTGGTGCCGATCGTGGGCGGCGGCCGGCTCACCGGCAAGATCGGTGGCGTGAACGTCGGCGTGCTGGACATCCAGACGGACGCGGTGGGCGCGATGCCCGCCCACAACTACGCCGTGGCGCGCCTGGTGCGCGAACTGCCCAACCGCTCCCGCGTCGGGGCGATGGTGATCAATCGGACGGCGACCGCGCTGGATGGCGATTACAACCGGACCTATGTCGCGGACGGGCGCTGGGGAATCGGCCAGGCGCTGAACCTGGACGCGTTTGCCGCGCTGACCGAAACGCCGGGGTTTTCCGGCCGGGAGCACGCACTCAGCGTCAACGGCAGCTTCACCACCCGCGATTGGCGTTGGAACACCAACGTCACGCAGGTGGGCGACAACTTCAACCCAGAGGCGGGATTCCTGGAGCGGTCCGGGTACCGCTTGTATTCCGCCATGCTCATGCGGCTCATTCGGCCGCCGGGTGTTCCCTGGCTGCGTGAGCTACGCCCGCACGCCTCCTACCGAGGCTGGTTTGATTTCGACGGCTTCAACGAAACCCGAAACATCCACCTTGACAGCCACGTGCAGTTTGCTAATGGGGCCTTCATCAGTCCGGCCATGAATTTCACGCGGGAAGGGCTCAAGGTCCCATTTCCCATTGCGCCCGGCGTCACCGTAGTCCCCGGCACCTACGACAATCTCGAGGCGGCATGGCGGTTCAATACCAACGAGGGGGCCCCGCTGTCCTTGAACGGGGGGGTCGACTGGGGTGGGTTTCTCTCGGGGAGCCGTCGCGGCGGGTTCGGGACCCTCACGTACCGGACGGGTGCCACGCTGGCGACGTCCGTGCGGTTCAGCTACAGCGATGTGGAGCTGGCCGAAGGGGACTTTAAGGTGACGCTGCTAGCCTTCCGGGCCGCCTACTCGTTCGGTCCCCGGCTCTACCTGCAATCCCTGGTGCAATACAACAAGCAGGCGGCCACCTGGTCGGGAAACGTGCGGCTCGGCTGGCTCGGCACGGCGGGCACCGGTTTGTTCGTGGTGTACAATGACGTCCAGCAAGCTCCCGGGCTTGGCGGGCCGCTCACCCCGGTGGGTCGCGCGCTGATCGTGAAGTTCACCCGCCAGTTTCAGTTGATCAGTTGAGGTAGCCCTCCCGGCGCACCGATGCCATCCGAGACGCAAGACCCGCAGCGCGGCCAGCTGGCACGGCTGCTGGGCACGTGGGATCTGACCCAGATCGTCGTCGGTACAGTGATCGGGTCGGGCATCTTCATTGTCCCGGCCACCGTGCTGGCCCAGTCGGGCGAGCGGGTGGGGCCGGCGCTCGTGGTGTGGCTCGTGGGCGGCCTGCTCTCGCTGCTCGGGGCGCTGACCTACGGTGAGCTCGGGGCCATGAACCCCAGAGCCGGCGGGGTCTATGTGTACGTGCGGGACGCGTTCGGATCCGTCCCGGCGTTCTTGTACGGCTGGACCATGTTCTTCGCCATCTCGAGCGGGTCGCTCGCGACGCTTGCGGTAGCGGCCAGCGGGTACCTCCAGCAGCTCGTGGCACTGAGCCCGGCCATGCAGAAGGTGGTCTCCCTCCTGATGATCGCGATCATCGCGGGGCTGAACGTGCGCGGGACCCGGGGGAGTGCCACGGTCCAGAACTGGTCCACCATGGTGAAGGTGGGCGCCATCCTGGTCATGAGCGTGGTCTTGATCGGGGGCGGTGATGGATTGGCGGGTGTCGGTGCGCAGCTCTGGCCGGCGACCTTCTCATTGAAGCAGTTGTCCGCGGCAGGCTTGGCCATGATCGGCGTGCTGTGGGCCTATGAGGGCTGGCAGTACGTGACGTTCTCCGCGGGTGAAGCGTTGGAGCCCCAGCGCACCTTCCCACGCGCCATCGTAACCGGTACGGTGGCGCTGATCCTTCTCTACATGCTGGCCGTGGTGGCCTATGTCGCCGCGTTGGGGCCCGGGGGCGCGGCCGCGAGCCAGCGGGTGGCAGCGGATGCCGTGGCGCAGGTCGTGGGCCCCGGCGCGGCCAAACTCATCGCGGCGGCCATCATCATTTCGATGTTCAGCGCGGCCAACGGGATCACCCTGACGGCGCCGCGGGTGTTTTTCGCCATGGCCCGCGACGGCCTCTTCTTCCGGCGCCTGGCCGAGATCCACCCGCGCTTCGGGACGCCCGCGACAGCGGTCTCCTGGAGCTGTGCCTGGGCCGCCGTGCTCGTGCTGTCGGGGACGTTCGAGCAGCTGCTCACCTACGTGGTCTTTGCCGGATGGGTGTTCTGGGGACTGGGCGGCGTGAGCGTGTTTGTGTACCGCCGGAAGCAGCCCGACTTGCCCCGGCCGTTCAAGGTGCCCGGCTATCCGCTGACACCGGCGCTCTTCGTTCTGTCGGCGCTCGCGATTGTGGTCAATACCATCTTCCAGCAGCCTGTCCAAGGCCTGCTGGGACTCGGCGTGGTGCTCTCGGGCCTGCCGGCGTACCTGGTGTGGCGGAAAGGTGGGAACACCAGGGCGTGAGGGGTCAGGGTCCCCTCACGCACCGGTGCTTCCGCCCGCGAGTTCCTCCGCCGCGACCCGAGCCGCCTCCGCAAGCACCGCCGCACCGACGAAGATCGTTTCGTCCGCCGCGTAGAACTTGGGAGAGTGTGCCGGGATGACGGCCCCGTGCGGCTCCCGGGCGCCGATCCTCAGGAAACAGCCGGGCACTCTCTCCAGATAGGACGCGAAGTCTTCCCCGGCAAGGTTGACGAAGCCGAGTGGGACGAGCGCATCGACCCCGAGCAGCGTGGTGATGGCCCGACGGGCCCACGCGGCCGGCTCTTCCGGGTTGACCACTGGTGGTGGACCGATCTCGATGGACACCCGCGCCTCCAGTCCGTGGGCGGCCGCCACACCGGTGGCGATCCGCCCCAGTTCGTCATGGAGCAGGATTCGCGTAGCTGCGTCTGTGGCGCGCAGGGTTCCCCCCAGCGTCGCGGTGCCGGGAATCACGTTGCTGGCCGTCCCGGCATGCACGGTGCAGATGCTGACGACCGCGGGCGTCGCGGGGTTGAGCCGTCGCGACACGATGGTTTGGAGCGCCGTGATCAGCGCTCCGGCCGCGACGATGGGGTCCCGCGCCTCATGCGGTCGCGCGCCGTGCGCCCCACTGCCGATCACCTCTATCTCGAAGGTGTCGGCGGATGCGGCCAGCGGTCCCGCCTGTGCCACTACTTGACCCACCGGGAAGCGGCGGTCCACGTGACCACCGAAAATGGCGCGCACATCCGCCAGCGCGCCGCCCTCGATCATGGCGTTGGCGCCTCGGCCGGTCTCTTCCGCCGGCTGCAAGATGATTACCACATCGCCGCGGGCGGGTCGCGACGCCAGCAGGTGTGCCGCCCCGACGGCCCACGTCGCGTGAACGTCGTGCCCACACGCGTGCATGACCCCGGCCCGCTCCGAGGCCCATGCCAAGCCGGTGTCTTCCTGGATGGGGAGGGCGTCAATGTCGCCGCGAATCGCCACCGCGGGCGCCGTCCGATCCCGTCCTTTGATCCGCGCCACCACGCCCGTCTGGGCCACCCGGGCGAGATTCGCGGGGTTCAACATCGCCAGCTCGCCCTCCAGGCGCTCGGCCGTTCGGTGTTCCTCAAAGGAGAGCTCCGGGTGCCGGTGCAGATCGTGGCGCAACGCGAGCAGGCGCTCCCGCGCCTCCGGCGTGAACAGCGGGGCAAGCGACGGCAGGGTCACTCAAGCACCTGTTTTCTCACGGTGAGCGTCTCCACCCTCCCAACATCCACCTCCACTCCGATCCCGGGCCGCTCCATCGGAACGCGCATCATGCCGCCGTGGTCCATGGTCCATTCGGGCAGGACGATGTCACGGTCCCAGTAGCGGGCACTGGGGCTGAGGTCGCCCGGAATGGTAAAGTTGGGCAGCGTTGCCAGCGCCACGTTGTACGCCCGTCCCACTCCACTCTCCAGCATGCCGCCGCACCAGACGGGGATGCGATGCGCGGCGCACACGTCGTGGATGGCCCGGGACTCGGCCAACCCGCCCACCCGGCCAGGTTTGATGTTGACGATGCGGCCACTTCGGAGCGTGATCATGTCCCGGGCCCGTTCCACGCTGGTGATGGATTCGTCGAGGCAGATCGGGGTCTTCAGTTTCTTCTGGAGCTCCGCGTGCCGGACCAGGTCGTCCCAGGCAAGCGGCTGCTCGATCATGAGAAGCCCGAACGCGTCGAGCCGCGCCAAGAGGTCCGCCTGGTCCAGCGTGTAGGCGTTGTTTGCGTCCGCCATGAGTGGCGCGTCCGGGCCCAACGCGTCCCGTACCGCGCCGACGAACTCCACGTCGGCGCCGGGTTTGATCTTGAGTTTGATCTTGTGGTATCCCTGCGCCAGCGCCGCTTTTGCCTTGGTGACCAGCGTGGCAGGGCTTGCTTGAATCCCCAGGGAAATGCCTATGGGAATGCGGTCCCGCGTCCCACCGAGCACCCGGGCCAGGCTGGTGCCGGCCCGGGTGGCCGCCAGACCCCAGGCGCCCATCTCCACGGCGGCCTTGGCCATTCGGTGCCCGCGGAAGTCTTGTTCCAGCAGCGGAAGCACGGCAGCGGGCGCATGCAGCGGGTGCCCCAGGATCCGCGGGGCAATCCACTCCTTCAGCGCCAGCCAGGCCGTGTCCACCGTCTCCGGCGAGTAGTGGGGGAGTTCGCCGGCAACGCATTCGGACCAGACGGTAGCCCCACCTGCCTCTGTCAACTCGAGCAGGAGGATGCGCCGATGGCTCACCGAGCCGGAGGAAATCTGAAACGGCTCCCGCAGTTGAAGCTGGATCTCCCGCATGACGATCCGGGTGATGCGGATGGGCTGGTTCACCGTCCGGCTCCAGGGGGGTGCTCCAGGAGATAGGTGCAACAGTGGTCGGTAGGATCGCGGCGGAACCCGGTCACCGTGTATCCCTTCTCCAGGTAGAAGAGGAATGCGCGTCGCGTCACGGCCCGCCACCGGCCTGCCACGGCGGGAGAACGCTCCCGGACTTGTTGAATGTCCTCCGGCACTTCGACCCGCACGCTCGGCACCAGCGGCAGGTCCCTTTCGGTTGGCTCCGGCCCCGCGTTCCCCCGAAGCGAGGTGACCATTTGAGCGTCAGCGAACGCGGGCGGGACGGGCGGCCGCCGGCCGGTCACGATCAGCCCG
The DNA here is from genome assembly GCA_036393515.1 of Gemmatimonadales bacterium. Lineage (GTDB taxonomy): Bacteria > Gemmatimonadota > Gemmatimonadetes > Gemmatimonadales > GWC2-71-9 > JACQHC01. The sequence continues at coordinate 32,470 of DASWGV010000207.1, forward strand.
ACCGCCGGGTCGGCAATGCGCCACAGAACGATGAACCGGTCCGTGCCCAGTGCGCTGTGGAGGGCGCTGCCGGTGTCGGGCCCGTACATGTCCGGCACGTACCGCTCGATCGCGACGCCGAGGTCGTTCAAGTTCAGATGGGCGTTCTGCGCCACCAGTGGATCGTAGGTCCAGCGAACCTCCTCCACGCCCAGCCGCAGCAGCTCATCCCTTTGGTAGAGTTTCAGGCGCTTGCCCAGGCCCAGGCCGCGGGCCTCGGGACGGACGGCGAGCATGTGCGACCAGTGCACCCTGGCTCCGGCGTGAAGTCCGGAGAGGCCGAAGATGAAACCCAGTAATCGGCCGGCGGGGTTGAACGCTCCGGCCGCGACGCCCCCCACCTTCTGGCAGATCATCAGAATGGTGGCCGGCACGAGCTCGGTAAATCCCTCGCCCCAGGTCTCCCGCTGAATGGCCACACCCTGGGCGAGTTCGTCCGCCGTGGTGAGCGGGCGGATCGCGGTGGGCGGGTCAAGGCGCATAGGGCGGGGGGCCGCTGGCGGTGGGCAACCGGAAGGGCCTAGATTAACGGTGCACCCGGAACCCTACAAGACGCGTCACCGTGCCCAGATCGCGCCTGCCACGGTCTTCCCCCGCCGAACGTGTCGGCCGCACGACCCAGGTCTACCGCAAGCTCCGGGAGCTCATCGTTCATGGGCGGCTGGCCCCCGGGGCCCGGATTACCGAGATCGAGGCAGCGGAACGGCTCGGCGTGAGCCGGACGCCCCTGCGATCGGCCCTCCAGCGCTTGCAGCAGGAGGGGTACATCATTGCTCCGGTCAATGGTCGTCGCGCCCGCATGTTCGTGGCGCCGCTCACCCGCGAAGACTCCACCGAGCTGATGCACATCATCGGGGAGATCGAGGGTCTTGCGGCCCGCAACGCGGCCGGGTTGAACCCGCGGCTCCGGAGCGACCTGGTGGACCAGATGACCGTCCTGAACGGGAAGCTCGCCCGGGCGGCAGAGGCACCCCGGCCCCAGGCCGGGACCATTTTTGAGGTAGATCTGGCCTTCCACGCGGCGTTCGTCGTGGCCGGGGCGGGGCCGCGCCTCCTGGGGCTCCACCAGGCGACCAAGCCGCAGGCCGAGCGGTACGGGCGGGTGTATGCGGCGGCTCTCACCGGCGCGACACAAGTCTCGGTAAACGAGCACGCCGAGATTGTCCGGGCCATCGCTCAGGGGGACGGCGACGCCGCGCAGCGGGCCGTGCTGGGCAACTGGCGGAACGCGGCTGCCCGGCTGAGCCAGGTGATCGAGGCCGCCGGGGAGCGGGGTGGCTGGTAGACTTCAAGCAGTTTCTCACGGATAGTGACTTGAATAGTCATATTGATCTGACTATTATAGTCTTATGCGACGAGCGTCCATTTCCACTCTCAAGGCCAAGCTCAGCCAGTATCTCGACGCGGTGAGGCGCGGGGAGGAAATCCTCGTGACGGATCGGGGCACACCCGTAGCCAGGCTCAGCCCGGTCTCTGGGGACGCAGAGCAGGACAGCCGTCGCAACGTCCTGGTGCGGACTGGGCGGCTTCGACCCCCGCAGGCTCCGCTTCCCGCCGGCTTCTGGACTCGGCCCCGACCCCGGGATGCGCAGGGGCAAGCCCTGGCTGCCTTGCTCGAGACTCGGAAGGAGGGCCGGTGAGGTTCTGGGATTCCACGGCACTGGTCCCGCTGTGTCTCTCTCAGCCGCTTACCGACAAGGCGCGGCGGCTCTACGAGGAGGATCCGGAGTTGGTGGTCTGGTGGGGTTCGTCCATCGAGTGTGCCTCGGCGTTCGCCCGCTCGCTGCGAGACCGGCTGCTGGACCCGGAGGCCGAGGCGGCCGCTCGGTCGTTCTTGGGGGCTCTCTCGGGGGCGTGGTACGAGATCCTGCCCGGGGACGGTTTGCGGGAGCAGGCTCACCGTCTCTTGCGCCTCCACCCGCTCCGCGCCGGGGACTCCCTCCAGCTGGCAGCGGCGCTCGAATGGGGCGGGACGCCGCCCACCGGAGACTTTGTGACTTTCGATGACCGGCTTAAGGCGGCGGCGCGGTTGGAGGGGTTTACGGTGGTGTAGGGGACTGTGCGGCCACCCTGGCCCGGCCCCCTGCCCAGCGGTACGATTGAAGCCATGTCCCGGGCCGCCCTGATTCTGGTAGCCACCTTTGCGCTGTTGCCGTTGGCACTGACTTCCCAAGGTCTCACATCGGCCGAGGGCCGCGTGGTCCAGGCGGTAGACGCCGCGGCGGCGGATGCAACCATCCTCCTTGAGCGCCTCGTCAACATCAACAGCGGCACCCACAACTTCGTCGGCGTGCGCGCGGTGGGTGATGCTTTGGCGGTCGCGTTTCAGCAGGTGGGGTTCACCACTCGGTGGGTGAACGGCGCCAGGTGGCAACGCACGGGCCACCTCATCGCGGAACGGCGCGGCACGGGCACGGGCCCCAAGGTGCTGCTGATCGGGCACCTGGATACGGTGTTTGAAGTGGACTCGCCGTTTCAGCGCTTCGAGCGCTTGCCGGGTGACTCGGCCCGCGGTCCCGGGATCGCGGACATGAAGGGTGGGGACGTGGTGATGCTGCTCGCTCTCCGCGCCCTGCTCGAAGCCGGGCGCCTCGACGACCTCCAGGTGAGGGCGGTGTTCACCGGGGATGAAGAGGACAGCGGGGACCCGCTGGAGCTTGCCCGGCGCGACCTGGTGGAAGCCGCCGACTGGGCCGACATCGCCCTGGGATTCGAGAATGGTCCTGAGGACCCCCACGTCGCCGTTATTGCCCGGCGCGGCTCCACCGGCTGGCTCCTCCGGGCGACGGGCACACCTTCCCATTCATCTCAAGTTTTTCGGCCCGCGGTGGGTAGCGGCGCCATCTACGAGATTGCCCGCGTCCTCGCTGCGTTCCACGATTCCCTGTCCACGGAGCCCAACCTCACCTTCAACCCGGGCGTGATCGTCGGTGGCACCACGGTGACGTTCGATCCCATTGAGAACCGCGGCGCCGCCTTCGGAAAGACCAACGTGGTGGCGGAGGCGGCTACGGTGGCCGGAGACCTTCGGGCGCTGACGCCCGAGCAGCTGGCGGGGGCCAAGGCCACGATGCAGCGGCTCGCCGGGCGGCATTACCCCCGCACCAGCGCCACGCTCACATTCGACGACTCCTACCCGCCATTTGCGCCCGCCGCAGGCAACCTCCGGCTGCGAGAGATGCTGGATCGGGCCAGCCGAGAAGCCGGTCTGCCACCGGTGGCCGCCGCCGATCCCGCTCGGGCCGGTGCGGCGGACATCTCGTTCACGGCCGGACGGGTGGACATGGCGCTCGACGGGCTCGGCCTGAAGGGCCGGGCGGATCACACGGTCCAGGAAACGGCCGACCTCACCATGCTGGCCGTGCAGGCCAAGCGGGCGGCCCTGTTGCTCTCCCGGCTAGCCGAACGCGCGGCCGTGCCGTGAAGGTCCCGGCCGTCCCGTGGGCGGCTTGGGTGCTCGCCCTCGCGTCGGGCGTTCCCGCGCCCCCCGTCGCGGCGCAGGGATCCACCCAAGTTGTCATGCTCGGCACCGGCACCCCCAACGCCGACCCCGAACGTTCCGGGCCCGCCGTGGCGGTCGTGGTGGGAGGCGAGAGCTACCTGGTGGACGCGGGCCCCGGTACCGTGCGCCGGGCGGCGGCTGCCGCGCGACGGGGCATCGGGGCGCTGGCGCAACCTCACCTTCGGCGGGTGTTCATCACCCACTTGCACTCGGACCATACCCTGGGCTTGGCCGATCTGATCTTTTCACCCTGGGTGCTGGAGCGAGAGTCGCCGCTTGAGGTCTTTGGCCCGCCCGGCGTCGCGGGCATGACGGACCATCTGACGCAGGCGTATAGGGAGGACATCAGGATCCGTCTGGATGGCCTGGAGCCCGCCAATCGTACGGGATATCGGGTGATCACCCAGGAGGTCGTTCCGGGCGAGGTCTATCGCGACGAGCACGTGACGGTGGGCGCGTTTGCCGTGACCCACGGGTCATGGAAGAACGCGTACGGATACCGGTTTGAGACCGCGGATCGGACGATCGTGATCTCGGGTGACGCCGCACCCAGCGAAAGCGTGGTCGAGGCGTGCCGCGGCTGCGACGTGCTGGTCCACGAGGTCTACTCGTATACGGGCTTCCAGAGCCGGCCGCCGGAATGGCAGCGTTACCACAGCGCTTTCCACACGTCAACTACGCAGCTGGCCGAGCTTGCCGGTCGGGCGAAGCCCGGCCTTCTGGTGCTCTACCACCAGCTGTTCTGGGGTACCACCGAACAGGACCTGGTCGCGGAGATTCGCCGGGTCTACTCGGGGCGAGTGGTGTCGGCTCGGGATCTCGACGTCTTCTAGGAGCCTCACCCCGCGCGCCGCGCCGGTGGCTCCCGATTCCCCTGCGCTCGACGAGCTCCGAGACGAGTTGCGAGAGGTCGGTCATGTCAAGTAACCCGTTTGGGGGGTAAGGGAGGGAGCAGGGACGGAGCGAGCAGGTAACTGCCCCCGTGCCCCTCGAGACCTCGCTCAAATCCGACGACTCGGGACCCGCGTGCCAGGCCGTCCAAGAACGCCCGCCGAGTCCTCATGCGCCAATCGAGGGCCTCGCTCGGCGATCGAGCTTTCAACTCGTGAATGTCCGCCGGAATCTCGACCCGCGTTCGCCGGTCCTCCAGCGCCGTCTGTCGCCCTTCGCCGCCCCCCGCGGTCTCCCGCCCCAGGTCCCACCGTACGACGAATCGGTCCGTGCCGATCCCGCGGTCCACGGGACTGTCCGCGCCGGTCCCGTAGAAGTCCGGAACGTATTCCTCTATACTGGCGCCCAGGTGATGCAGGTTGAGGTGCGCGTTCCGCGCGACTAGGGGGTCAAAGGTCCAGTAGATCGTGGGCACGCCCATCGCGAGCAGGAGGTCCCGCTGGTATTCCTTGAGTTGTCTCCCGATGCCCCGATCGCGGCGGTCCGCCCGGACCGCGAGCATGTGCGACCAATGCGCGGGCCTCCCATGGCGGGGGCCAGTGAGCCCCAGAACGAATCCAACCAGTGTGCCATCCGGCTCAAAGGCGCCTGCCGCGACGCCCCCAACCTTCTGGGTGATCATGAGGAGAGAGGCGGGGACACGATCCGCAAAGCCGCGACCCCAGGTTCCTTCCTGAAGTTCCACGCAAGCGGCATAGTCCCGGGCCGATTCGAGGGGGCGGAGCAGGGGGCCGTGCGGCTCAGTCTGCGAAGTCACGAGGTTGGCGAAGGGCGTTGACGTTGCCGCACGTTAGGGCGTACCGTCTTGCTCGACAAGAAGCGGGGGTGGTTTCATGACGAAGGTGAGGCGGAGGCTCGCGCTCGTGGCGCTGGTGGCAGCTTGTGCCCCGGCGGCGACGCCGGGCGGAGGGGTGGCGCCGGTTTCCGGATCCTACGACGTGATCCTGAGCGGCGGACGGATTGTGGACGGGACCGGCGCCGCCTGGTTCTATGGCGACCTGGCCATCCGCGGCGATCGTATCGCGCGGATCACGCCGGTGGGAGTGCTCCGCGATGCGGCGGCGCGGGAGCGGGTGGATGCCCGCGGCCTGGTCGTGGCCCCCGGATTCATGGATATCCAGAGTCACTCGCGCGGGGCGTTCCTGTTCGGCGACGGTCGAGTGGTGAGCAAGATCACGCAGGGCATCACCACCGAGATCATGGGCGAAGCGACCACCAACGCGCCGGTCAATGAGCGCATGACCTCAGGGTTGGAGCGCCTGCCACCCGCCCGACAAGCGGTGGTCCGGTCGTTCATGGAGCCGCATGGGTTTGCCCGGTGGCTCGAGGCCATGGAGCGGCACGGGGTCTCGCCAAATGTCGGCTCCTTCGTGGGCGCGACGACCATCCGCGAGTACGTGAAGGGCATGGCGCAGGGGGCGGCGTCTCCCGCCGAGCTGGATACCATGCGGGCGCTGGTCCGACGGGCCATGGAAGACGGCGCCTTTGGGATTGGATCCGCCCTGATCTATCCTCCGGGGAACTTCGCCTCGACCGACGAGCTGGCGGCGATGGCGCAAGCGATGGCGCCGTACGGCGGCGTCTACATCACGCACATGCGCTCGGAAGCGGACCAGTTTCTGGAGGCGATTGACGAAGCGATCACGATCGGGCGCCGGGGCGGCGTGCCGGTGGAGATCTATCATCTCAAGGCGGGTGGCCGGCGCAATTGGCCCAAGGTGACGCAAGCGATCGCCCGGATCGATTCGGCGCGCGCGGCCGGCCTGGACGTGCAGGCCAACATGTATGCCTATATCGCGGGCGGGACCGGCTTAACGGCCTGTCTCCCGCCGTGGGCGTCGGCCGATGGCAAGTTGCTCGACAACCTCCGCGACCCTGCCATGCGGGCTCGTATCACGGCCGAGGTCGAGCATCAGACCACGGACTGGGAGAATCTGTGTACCCTCGCCACGCCTGAGGGGGTGCTTGTCCTGGGAGTCGAGAAGCCCGAGAACCGGGCGCTCGCGGGCAAGCGCCTGGCGGAGATCGCCGCACTCCGGGGGAAGCCGTGGCTCGAGGCCGCGATGGACCTGATCCTCTCCGAGCAGCAAGGCATCGGCGCGATCTACTTCATGATGAGTGAGGACAACGTCAAGCTCCAGCTGCGCCAGCCCTGGCTCAAGTTCGGAACGGACGCGGGTGGCGTGGACCCGGACAGCGCCGACGGACTGGTCCATCCCCGGGCCTACGGCAACTTTCCGCGGATCCTTGGCAAGTACGTGCGGGACGAGCGGGTGATCCCACTGGAGGACGCCATCCGCAAGATGAGCTCGGCGGTCGCCACGCGACTCTCGATTGCGGATCGCGGGGTGCTCAAAGAGGGCCTGTTCGCCGACGTGGTGGTGTTCGACCCGCAGACCATCGCGGACCGCGCGACATTCGAGCAACCGCACCAGCTGTCGGTGGGTATGCGGCACGTGTTCGTAAACGGCGTCGCCGTGGTGAAAGACGGGCGGCATACCGGGGCCAAACCCGGGAGGGCGTTGCGGGGGCCGGGGTATCGACCGTAAGCCGTGGGCGGTGAGCCGTAAGCCTCGGCACCGATCACTGCTCACGATTCACGGCTCACTTGCATAGGAGCAACAACATGTCGCGATCTCTGACGCTGGCATGGGCCCTTGTCTGGGTGGGCGCGGCGTCCCTCAACGCGCAGGTGGACTACCGGCGGGCCGAGCAGATGCTCGACTGGCACGCGTCCCGCATGGTGAGCGGGGACTCGGTGGACCCGCAATGGATGCCGGACGGCCATCGGTTCTGGTATCGGAACAAGGTGGCCGCGGGTCACGAGTTCGTGATGGTCGAGCCCGTGACCGGTGTGCGGCGCAACGTGTTGGACAACGCGCGACTGGCCGCCGCCATGTCGTTGGCGAAGGACACGAGCTACGATCCCATCAAGCTGCCGTTCTCGACCTTCCGATTCGCCGATGGCGAACGGGCCATTGAGTTCAATGCGAGCAAGAAACGCTTCCGCTGTGATCTCTCCGCGTACACCTGCGCCACGCAGGACACGCTCCCGGACGAGCGGCAGTTCGTCCTGTCCCCGGATTCCGTGTGGGAAGCGTTTACGTATGAGTACAACCTGTGGGTCCGGCCCCGCCGCGGCGGGGACTCCATCCAGCTCACCACCGACGGCGAGCGGTACTGGTCCTACGGCGTGGGTGAGCCGCGTCCCCAGCAGCTGCTCCGCCGGGACTCGCTTCCGCCCCAGCGGCCCCAGGTGCGATGGTCGCCCGATTCCCGGAAGCTGGCGGTGTTCCGCACGGACGAACGGCACGTCGGCCACATGCACTACATCTCTTATACGGCGCAACGTCCGCGGCACTTCTCCCAGCCGTACGCGCTTCCCGGGGATACCGCGGTACCGTTGCCGGGGATCCATATCCTGACCTTGCCGCCGTCGCTGGTCACGGCCGGCGGAACCAACGGACCTACCGGCAAGCGATCAGTTCCCGCGTCCAATGTGACCGTGCCGTTTCCCGTGCGGCCCAGTCAGGTCCAATTGGGGGGCGGCGCCGACTCGACCTGGAACAAGGTGTCCAACCGCATCGCGTTCACCTTCCTCACCCGCGCGTCCAAGGCGCTGTACCTCATGGAAGCGGAGGCCGAAAGCGGGGCCAGCCGAGTGTTGGTAGGGGACTCGGCCCGGACCTGGGTGGAACTTTCTCCCCGCGATCCACCCAGTTGGTACGTCACGGAAGACGGAGCGGACATCTTCTGGTGGTCGGAGCGCGATGGTTGGGCCCATCTCTACCGACTGGACCGAACCGGCGGCGTGAAGAACCGCGTCACATCGGGGCCCTGGGCCGTGGGCGCGGTGCGCCACGTGGACGAGACCGCGCGCCAGATCTACTTCACGGCCCGGGGTCGCGAACCCGGCAGACTCCTCTACTACGCTCACCTGTACCGGGTGAGCTTCGATGGGTCGGGCCTGACGCTCCTCACGGCGGAGCTCGCGGATCACCGGGTGGAGTTCTCGCCCAGCGGCCGGTACTTTGTGGACATCCAGTCCACCATGACGCAGCCGCCGGTCACGGTGCTGCGGGCAGCGCCGGACGGACGGGTCATCCGCAGTCTCGAGGAGGCCGACGTCACGCGGCTCGCGGCCATTGGGTGGTCGCCGCCGGAGGTCTTTCAGGTCAAGGCCCGCGATGGCGTGACGGATATCTACGGGGTGATGTTCAAGCCCTCGGATTTCGACTCCACCCGCCGGTACCCGGTGCTCGATCACATCTATCCCGGCCCGCAGGTGGGAAGCGTAGGGCCATGGTACTGGACCAACGGCGGGGAGGAGCGGGCGCTGGCGGAGCTGGGATTCATCGTGGTCGAGATTGACCACCTCGGTACGCCGCTTCGCTCCAAGGCGTTCCACGATAACTATTACGGCAACTTCATTGACAACGGCCTCCCGGATCACGTAACCGCCATCAAACAGCTGGGCGCCCGGTACCCGTGGATGGACCTGGAGCGGGTCGGCATCTACGGTCACTCGGGCGGCGGGTTTGCCTCCACCGATGCCATCCTCCGGTTCCCCGAGTTCTTCAAGGTGGCGGTCTCCGGTGCCGGCAACCACGACAACCGGAGTTACAACATCTACTGGGCCGAGAAATATCAGGGCCTGCTGGAGCGCGACTCCGTCCGCCGGACCAATAACTTCGCGGCCTCAGCGAACAAGACCTACGCCAAGGATCTGAAAGGCAAGCTGCTCCTGATGCACGGGGACATGGACGACAACGTGCACCCCGCCATGACGATCCAGCTGGTGGACGAGCTTATCAAGGCCAACCGCGATTTCGATCTGATCATCGCGCCGGACCGGGGTCACGGACTGAACGAACCGTACTTCGTCCGCCGGCGGTGGGATTATTTCGTCCGGCACCTCCTCGGCAAGGAGCCGCCGACCAACTACGAGATCACCAGACCGGGCTCCTAGCAGGCCACCGACCCGGCCGGCCCACCCACCGCCCGACTCACGACCGTGATGCTGGTGGCGACCCATTCCGGGTTCACTTGGGGCGGGCCGATGGCCGCGTAGCGGCGGTCACCATCCACCATGAGCCCCGCGGCGCGAGGCCGCAAGTCCACCAGCACGTCCAGGCAGCCGTTGGGCGGGCGCACCTGCGAGCGGAGCGTTCGTAGGGGACGAGCATCCAGCGAGGGGTACACCAGGTAACCTCCAATGGTATCGGCCCGCGGAGTGGTGGCCCCGACCTCTTGAGGCGGGCCCAGCAGCGCCAGGGCGCCCTCGGCGTTTCGCCGGGTCATGCCAACACGCAGGCCACGCCAGGTGACCGTCGGCACCCGCAGCGTGATGGCGTACACCGCTCCGTTCAGTGCGTCCACCGTAATATCCGTGCCGTACGCGTAGCGCTCCAGACTAGGCGCTTCCGGGTGTTGACGGGGCGGCTGGACGCCAAGGATGGCGAACACCAGCGGTACGGCGGCGCCCGGGTCCAGCGGCAGCGGCCGCGCCTCACCCACCGCCGCCGGCGGATCTCGCTGCTCCACGAACTTGGGACCTGACCACGATACCAGAAGCACCAGCGCGAGCACGGCTGCGGCGATCCCTCCGGCTACCCAGGGCTTTCGCCGGGCGAAGCTGCGCACCCGCTCGACGGCCGACGGCCGCGCGACCGGTTCCGCCGCCACGGGCGGGAAGCCCGCCGCCAATTGCTCGGCCGCCTCTTCCAGGATCTTGGACGTCTGGAGCCCGCTGGATCGGCGACCGGAACTGGAGGCGCGGGCCAACTCTCGCATGATGGAGGAGCTGTCCCGTCCCTGCCGTTCCTGGGCGCAGGCCGGACAGCCCCGCGGGTTCTCGTCGTTGTACGGGATATCGTGCTTGGGGCAGCGGACCAACGCCATCGCGGTCCCTAGATCCTGGGCAGGGTCACGCCCTGCTGCGCCTGGTACTTGCCCCGTTTGTCGGCGTAGGAGATCGCGCACACGTCGTCGTCATCGGCTTCGAAGAACAGCACCTGGGCGATCCCTTCGTTGGCGTAGATCCGCGCGGGGAGCGGCGTGGTGTTGGAGATTTCAAGGGTCACAAACCCCTCCCACTCCGGTTCGAACGGCGTGACGTTGGTGATAATACCACAGCGGGCGTAGGTGCTCTTGCCGACACAGAGGGTGAGCACGTTGCGCGGAATGCGGAAATACTCCACGGAACGCGCCAGCGCGAACGAGTTTGGTGGAACCACGCAGACGTCCGTTTCGACCTCGACGAATGACTTGGCGTCAAAATGCTTGGGATCCACGATCGGCGAGTGGACGTTGGTAAAGACGCGGAACTCGCGGGCGACCCGCATGTCGTAGCCGTACGATGACACGCCGTAGCTGATCACCCCGGAGCGCTGTTGCGAGGTCTCAAACGGCTCGATCATGCGGTGCGCTTCGGCCATGCGGCGGATCCAGCGATCGGACTTGATGGACATGCGCGTTCCGGCCGTGAAGGTTGGCTTTTCCCACCCGGCCGCCCCGGCCGGCGGCCGAAAGATATGCGGCGTTACCTGTTGCGCCACATGGACTTTGCTTGACACGTGCTCGCGCCCAGCGGTAACTTGGCGCAACATGGCACGTGAAAAATTTCACGAGTGAAGGGGCCGGTGTCGCGCGAGTACGGATCGCTGTTGCTGCTCGTCGCCCTCGTGGTGGTGAATGCCGTCGGCATGCTGGTGTTTTCCCACCTGGTGTCGCCGCAGCGCCCCACCACGATCAAGTCCTTGCCGTACGAGTCCGGCATGCCGCCCATCGGCGGCACCCGCGAGCGTTTCAGCGTGAAGTTCTACCTCATCGCGATGCTGTTCATCGTGTTTGACATCGAGACCGTCTTCATGATCCCCTGGAGTGTCGCGTTCCGGCAGCTCGGGCTGTTCGGGCTCGTGGAGATGCTGGTCTTTATCGTGATTCTCCTGGTGGGATACGTGTACGCGTGGAAACGCGGAGCCCTGGAATGGGATTGAGCGGTCCGGCCGCGGTGGAAAGCATGTCGCCCAACTGGCTGACGACCCGGCTCACGTCTCTGGCCGACTGGGCGGTGAACTGGGGCCGGGCCAATTCCCTCTGGCCCATGCCGTTCGGCACGGCGTGCTGCGCCATCGAGTTCATGGCCACGGCCGCAAGCCGGTTCGACCTCGCGCGCTTCGGGATGGAGCGCATGGCGTTCTCGCCCCGCCAGGCCGACGTCCTGATTTGCGCGGGGCGCTTGCCGTTCAAGCTGGCTCCCGTGATCCGGCTGATCTACGATCAGATGCCTCAGCCCAAATGGGTGATCTCGATGGGGGCGTGTGCCTCCACCGGCGGCATCTTCGACACGTACGCGATGGTGCAGGGCATTGATACGGTGGTGCCGGTGGACGTTTACGTCCCGGGCTGCCCGCCACGTCCGGAAGGCCTGCTCTACGGCATCCTCATGCTTCAAAAGAAGATCAAGGGAGAAACCCTGGCGGACCGCTCGCTACGCGACGAGCAGCCGCTGGGGGTGACCGGCCTGCGACTGCCCGCGGAGACGTTGGACGAGTTGTCCGAGCCGTTCGGCAACTCGGTTCATCAAACGCGGTCGGCCTAGCTCGCTCCACCCCGGTGAACCCGTCCGTCAGCGCCCTCCGTGAGCGCTTCGGCCGCGTCGTGGGCCGGGCATTCGTGTCCTGCGGGGACACGGTGGTCTACGTGGACCGCGCTGCCGCGGTTCCGGTGCTGCGGTGGCTCAAGGAGACGCCGGGCCAGCAGTACAACTACCTGGTGGACGTCACCGCCGTCGAGTACCGGGACGCGGAGCGCCCCCTGGAAGTGGTGTACGAGCTGTTCTCCCTGGAACGGCGCGTCCCCCTGCGGGTGAAGATCGAGCTTTCCAAGGATGCCGCGCTGGAGGTGGATTCCATTGTGCCGCTCTGGCGCGGGGCCGATTGGCTGGAGCGCGAAGCCTTTGACATGTTCGGGATCGCCTTTCGGGGCCACCCCGACCCGCGGCGTATTCTCATGTGGGAGACCTATGCGGAGGGTCACCCCCTTCGAAAGGACTTTCCGCTGCGCGGCCGGTTTTCCCGTTCCGAGCAGGTGCGCCAGGCCCTGAACCTCCATCCGGAAGCCCACTACTCCATGGAGGAACTCTCCATCGCCGAAGCCCACCGCGACCTCCCCGCCGACATGCGCGAGCGGCTGGAGCGCGGTGAGCGCGGCGTGGTGCCGGAGCCGCCCGGCGGGGCGGGGAATCCGTGAGCGCCAAGCGCACCATGGAGTTCGACCTGGCCACCACCGGCGTGGATGCCTACGGCCGACCGGCCCGGATGCCGCTCGGCGTCGCCCTGGAAGAACCGCCGGACGACGACGTGGAGTTGGGCGGGCACCACATGCTGCTCAACCTGGGGCCCCAGCACCCGGCGACACACGGCGTGCTCCGTTTGGTGGTGGAGCTGGATGGCGAGGTCGTGATTCGGGTGATCCCGCACGTGGGCTACCTGCACTCAGGCTTTGAGAAGCTCGGCGAGTATCGCCACTACAATCAGATCATCCCGCTCACAGATCGGACCGATTACCTGTCCCCCATGGCGAACAACGTGGGGCTGGCGCTGGCCGTCGAGAAACTCATGGAGATCGAGGTCACCGAGCGCTGCCGCGTGCTGCGGGTGATCGCCTGTGAGATGAGCCGGATCATCTCCCACCTGGTGTGGATGGGGACCACGGCGATCGACATCGGGGCGTTCACCCCCTTCCTCTGGACCTTCTACGAGCGCGAGCGGATCTACAATTTCCAGGAGGCCTGGACGGGAGCCAGACTCACCACCAGCCTGACCCGGGTGGGCGGGATGATGGCGGATGTGCCGGACGGATTCACCACCGGGCTCCGCGACTGGTGCCGCACCTTTCCCAAGACGTTGGACGAGGTGGACCGCGTGCTCAGCCGGAACGGCATTTGGTGTTCCCGGACGCAGGGCGTCGGGGTGCTGACCGGTGAGGAAGCCATCAACTTCTCGCTCTCTGGTCCCATGCTGCGGGCCTCGGGGGTCGCCTACGACGTCCGCAAGGATCGCCCGTACCTGGGGTACGAGACGTACGACTTCGACGTGCCCATCGGGGAGCACGGCGACGTGTACGACCGCTATCTGGTCCGGTTCGAAGAGGTGCGCCAGTCCAGCAGGATCCTGGCGCAGGCCCTCGACCGCCTGCCCGACGGACCGATCAACGTGTCCGATCCGCGGGTCATCCTGCCGCCCAAGAGCGCCGCGATGAGCGACATGGAAGCCATGATCTTCCACTTCAAGCAGGTGATGGAGGGCGTCGCGGCGCCGGTGGGCGAAGCCTACTTCCCCATCGAGAACGGCAAAGGGGAGCTGGGCTACTACTTCGTGTCCGACGGGACGGCCAAGCCGGTGCGCTGGCGCATCCGTCCTCCATCGTTTATCAACCTTGCGGCGCTGCCGAAAATGGCCGAGGGCGCGTTGCTGTCGGACCTGATCGCGATCAATGCGAGTGTGGATATTGTGATGGGGGAAGTGGATCGATAGCCATGCACAAGACCGCTCCCTACGAACCGGTCTTCACCGGCGAGGTGAGTAAGCGCCTGGCCGAGGTGCTGACACGGTATCCCACCAAGCGGGCGGGTCTGCTGCCGGCGCTGTGGATGGTGCAGGAGGCACGCGGCTGGATCTCGGACGAAGCCATGACGGAGGTGGCCGAGGTGCTGGAGTTGACGCCCGCGTACGTCAAGGGTGTCGTCACGTTCTACACGATGTATCACCAGCATCCGGTGGGGAAGCACTTCATCCAGGTGTGCACCACGACCCCGTGCAACCTGTGCGGTGCGGAAGGCGTGGTGAAAGCCCTGCTCAAACACACCGGCTGCGAGGAGTTGGGCGCCACCTCGCCGGACGGCCGGTTCACGGTGGTCGAGGTTGAATGCCTCGGCGCGTGCGGGTTCGCCACGCCGGTCCTGATCGGCGACGACTTCATTGAAAATGTGAAGGCGGAGACGGTGCCGGAATTGCTGAGGGGGTACCGGTGACGGTGGGCAGCCGCTCGGCCGCGGGTGGGGTGGGGGTTCGGCTCGGCCTGCCGGTGTGCCGGGGAGCGGTGGGGCCTGGGGGCTGACATGGGATTCCCGCACCAACCCCATCCCAAAGAAACCGTCGTCCTCTCTCAGTACTTCGGGGACGCCGAGGCTCGCACCTACCAAGGGTGGATCAAGCGCGGCGGATATGCGGCGCTCCGCACGGCTCTGGGGATGCAACCATCCCAGGTGGTGGAGCTCGTCAAGGAGTCCGGGTTGCGCGGGCGCGGCGGCGCGGGATTCCCTACGGGGCTCAAGTGGTCCTTCATGCCCAGGGAAAAGACCAAGCCGCATTATCTCTGCTGCAATGCCGACGAATCGGAGCCCGGCACGTTCAAGGACCGCGAGATCATGCGGTGGACCCCGCACGCGTTGATCGAGGGATGCGCCATCGCGCAGTACGCCATCCGGGCGGAGGTGACCTACATCTACATCCGGGGCGAGTTCACCGAGCCGTTGGAGGTCATGCAGCGGGCGCTGGATGAGGCGTATCGCGAAGGCGTTCTGGGGGCGAACGCCATGGGCGCGGGGACACGGCTGGATATGTACATCCACCGCGGCGCGGGCGCCTACATCTGTGGCGAGGAGACCGCCCTGATGAATTCTATCGAAGGGCGTCGCGGCAACCCCCGCATCAAACCACCGTTCCCGGCGGCCGCGGGCGTGTTTGGCCTTCCCACCACCATCAACAACGTGGAGACCCTGGTGGCCGTCCCGCACATCATCAACCGGGGCGCCGCGTGGTACAAGGGCCTGTGCCTGTCGAATCCCAAGAGCACCGGCACCAAACTATTCAGCGTGTGCGGGCAGGTGCGCCGGCCTGGCAACTACGAGGTGACACTGGGATTTCCCCTGCGCGACTTGCTCTACGACCTGTGCGGCGGCATGCTCGACGGTCGTCAGCTCAAGGCGTGCATTCCGGGCGGGTCGTCGGTCCCCATCCTCGACCGTGAGGAGACCGAGAGCTGCTTGATGGACTACGAAGGATGCGCCGAAAAGGGGACCATGCTCGGGTCGGGCGGCGTCATCGTGTTCGACGACACGGCCGACATGGTCTACCAGATCATGCGGCTGGCGCGGTTCTACGCCCACGAGTCGTGCGCCCAGTGCACTCAGTGCCGCGAGGGTACCGCCTGGATGACCAAGATCCTTCAGCGGATCCTGGCCGGCGACGGACAGCCCAAAGATCTGGACCTGCTGCTGGATCTCTCGGAGCAGATGACGGGCAAGACCATCTGCGTGCTGAGTGATTCCTGTGCAGCACCGGTGGTGAGCGGCATCAAGAAGTTCCGCCGCGAGTTCGAGGCCTACATCTCCCGGGCTCGCCGACCGGCCGGCGCGGCGGTGTAGATCGATGAGCGACCAGGAGATCGTCACCCTCACCATCGAAGGGGTTGAGGTGAGCGTGCCCAAAGGCACGCTGCTCATCGAGGCGGCCAAGCAGGCCGGCGTGGTCGTTCCGCATTATTGCTATCACCCCGGGCTGCCAGTGGCCGGCGTGTGCCGGATGTGTCTGGTAGAGGTGGAAAAGACCCCCAAGCTCCAGATCGCGTGTGCCACGCAGGTGGCGGCGGGCATGGTCGTCCGTGTGCTGAGCCCCCAGGCCAGAGAGGCGCGGACCGCCGTCCTGGAGTTCTTGCTGATCAACCACCCGCTCGATTGCCCCATCTGCGATCAGGCTGGCGAGTGCGAGTTGCAGGATTACGTGTTCCAGGAAGGCCGCGCCCGCACGCGCTACGCCGCGTTTCCCAAGCGCTTCAACCCGGTGGAAGACTTCGGCGGCGACGTCCTGTACGTGCCGAATCGCTGCATCCTGTGTACCCGATGCGTCCGCTTCATGGATCACGTGGCGGGAGACGACGTTCTCAACGTAAGCGAGCGCGGCGACCGCGCGTTCATCGGCATACACCCCGGAAAACAGCTGGAGCACGCCTGGGCGGGGAACGTGGTGGACCTGTGTCCGGTGGGTTCCTTGATCTCCAAGGACTTTCTGCACAAGGCCCGGGCGTGGGAGCTGGACCGGACGCCGAGCGTGTGCACCGGCTGCTCGCAAGGCTGCAACGTGACGCTGGATACCCGGACCGACGTGGTGGTGCGGAGCCGGCCACGCGCCAATCCAGCGGTGAATCGCTACTTCATGTGTGACCACGGCCGGGCCGAGCACCGCTGGCTGAACCGGGGGGATCGGATCGAGGCCCCGCTAGTGGCGGGCGTGGACGGTCTGGCGGCGGCGGACTGGGAGCATGGGCTGGCCCAGACGGCGCAATTGATCAAGGGTGCGGCTGGCCGGATCGTGATCCTCGCGTCGCCGGGCGCGTCCACCGAGGCGCTGTTCCTGGCGCGGCGCGCGCTGGGAGGCTCCGCGGTCACGGCGGCCTTCCGCGTGCCTCACGCGGGTCAGGAAGTGCCGCTCCCGGGCGTGCCCAACCTGGCGTTGCGCACCGAGCGCGTGCCCAATGCCACGGGCGCCCGGTTGCTGGGATACACGGAAGCGTTCGACGCGGCCGTGCGGGCGGCCGCGGGCGCCGCCATTGTGCTGGTGCTGGACGAGTCCCTCAGCGGTGTCGCGCCCGACGCCCTGGCGAGCGCCGGTGCGGTGATCTACGCGGGGACCGTGTTGCCGGAAGCGGCGCGATGCGCCCGCGTGGTGCTGCCCCTCGCCAATGTGGCGGAGGAGGACGGCACCTTCGTCAACCGGGATCGCAGGGTCCAGCGATACATGCAGGCCCGCACTGCGCCCGGCATGGCGAGGCCGGCCTGGTGGGTATTCGCGGAACTGGAGGCCACGCTGGGCCGCGGCGAGGGTCTGCTCTCGGCCGACGCCGCGTTCGATGGGCTGGCGGCCGCGGAGCCGGCGTTCGGCGGTCTGACGTACGCTGCGCTCGGTAGCGCCGGCGCCGTGGCGCCGGCGGCCAGGTCCGGCGCGAGGGTCTCGGCGTGAGCGCGGAGCTGAAGGGGTTCCTGCTGGTCGCGATTCTCAAGATTGTGGTGGTGTTCACCGCGATCAACGTTGGCGTGATGATGGTTATTTGGGCCGAGCGCCGGATCTCCGCGTGGATGCAGGATCGGCTGGGACCGAACCGCGTGGGACCGCAAGGGTTGCTCCAGTCGCTGGCGGATGGCGTGAAGAACATCATGAAAGAAGAGACCACGCCGGTACGCGGTGCCGACCGGACGCTCTTCTATCTGGCCCCGATGATGTCTTTCGTGCCGGCCCTGCTCACGTTTTGCGTCATTCCGTTCGCGGCGCCTCTCCCGGGCTTTGACGTGACGTGGCCGCTGGTGGGGCGCCTCGCGTACACCGGCGACATCCCCATGGTCGTGGCGGACCTGCCCATCGGCTTCTTGTTCATCCTGGCGGTCTCCAGCCTGGGTGTGTACGGGATCGTGCTGGCCGGCTGGTCGTCGGGCAACAAGTACGCGCTCCTGGGCGGCGTGCGGTCCAGCGCCCAAATGATCTCCTACGAGATCGCCCTGGGACTGAGCGCCGTCTCGGTGTTGCTGGTGGCTGGCAACGTGACCCTGTCGTCCGTGATCACCCTCCAGCAGCAGTCCGTATGGTTCGTGTTCGCGTTGACAGTGGGGTTCGTGCTGTTCCTCATCTCAGCGTTCGCCGAGACCAACCGCCTGCCGTTCGATCTGCCGGAAGCGGAGGCCGAGTTGATCACCGGGTATCACACGGAATACAGCTCGATGAAGTTCTCCATGTTCTTCATCGCGGAGTACGCCGCGTTGATGACCATGTCGGCCCTGATCGCGACGCTGTTCTTTGGCGGGTGGGACGTCCCGTTCACGACCTGGGACGAGGGTCCGCCGTCGGTGCTTGGCACGCTGGTGACCGGAGCAGTGTTCTTCGTCAAGATGAACGCGTTCGTGTTCGGCTATATCTGGGTGCGCTGGACCCTGCCGCGGTTCCGCTTTGACCAGCTGATGCAGCTGGGCTGGAAGGTCATGATCCCTCTCGCCCTGGGCTACATCGTCATTATCGCGACGGTGGTGTACGTGCTCGGGGCCATGGGGTGGGAGGTGAGGCTGGCGTACGGGCTGGCGCTCTTCGCCGTGAACATCGTCCTGATGGTCGCATTGTTGTGGGGCGTGGACCGTGGGCGGCTGCTGGTGGGCTCCCGCCAGCGCGCCCGGATGGCGGCCTGATGGCGATTGGCGTCACGGTGGTGCGCCGTCCGGACGGCGTGAGCTACCTGCGGGCGACGCTGAAGGGCATGGCGCTCACGTTCGGACACCTGTTTCAGCGCAAAGTCACCATGCAGTACCCGGAGGAGAAATCCCAACCGGGCTACGCACTTTCCTCCCGTTGGCGCGGCACCCACCGGATGCTCACGGACGAACAGGGCCGAGCCAAATGCGTCGCCTGCGGCCTGTGTCCCCAGATCTGCCCCGCGAACTGTATCAAGCTGGTCCCCGGAGAGGATGAAGAGGGTCATCGGTATCCCCTGATTTACGAGATTGATGAATTCCGCTGCGTGTTCTGCGGTTACTGCCAGGAAGTGTGCCCGGAAGAGGCCATCCACGTCGGCGTGCACTACGAGAACGCCGAGTACGACCGGGCCCGTTTTGTTTACGACCTCGAGCGGCTCTGCGCCCAGACCCATCCCGTCTCGTCCCTGTGGGATCCGTCCGATCCCCGGGGCGAGTGACCCATGACCGAGCTGGTCTTCTGGGTGTTCGCGGGGCTCGCCATCGTCTCGGCGTTCCTGTGCGTCACGCGGCGGAGCCCTGTGGCGGCCGCGCTCTGGCTGATCCTGACGCTGTTCTGCCTGGCGGCGCTCTACGTGGTGCTGGACGCTCAGTTCATTGCCGCGCTCCAGGTGCTGGTGTACGCCGGCGCGATCATGGTGTTGTTCCTCTTCGTGATCATGCTCCTCAACCTGGGGCGGGCCGGTCCAAGCGACCTGCGGGGCTGGTCGGGTCGCCTGACGGCGCTGGGGCTGGGTGCGGTGCTGGTGGCGGAGCTCTGGGCGGTTCGGACGGTTCTGCCCGCCGAGCACGTGCGCCTGCCGGCGGGTGCCATGGCCCGCCTGGCGGAGACCCAGGGGGCTGTCGGGGTGATCACCGAATCGCTGTTTCGCGAGTACCTCATTTCCTTTGAAGTGACATCCATGCTGCTCCTGGCCGCTATCGTAGGGGCCGTGGTGCTGGCCAAGCGGAAGCTGTAATGCTCCTCGGTCCCGCGCTCGCCGTCTCGGCCATGCTGTTCAGCATCGGCGTGGGCGGCGTTTTGCTCCGCCGCAACGCCATCGTGATCTTCATGAGCGTCGAGCTCATGCTCAACGCGGTGAACCTGACGTTCGTGGCGCTCGCCCAGCAGCTCGGCCCTCAGGGCCAGGTGATCGTCTTCTTCGTGATGGCGGTGGCGGCCGCGGAGGCGGCCGTTGGCCTGGCGATCATGCTGGCCATCTACCGCCATCGCGAAACTCTCGACATCGACGAGTTCAGCCTGCTCCGCGGATGACGCCCGACCTGCCTAGCTCCGTGCAGCTCGTGTGGCTGGTGGCGGCGCTCCCACTGCTGGGATTCCTGGTGAATGGCGTCCTGAGCTTCGTTCGCCCCTTAGCCACGCGCACGGTCTCCGCGGTGGGCGCGGGCGTCCTGGTGGCCGCGTTCTTGGTCGCCGCATGGGTGGTGTCGGGCGTCGTGCGGGGGCACGCGGAGGGACCCTACGTCCTCACGTTCTGGTCCTGGATGCCCGTCGGCGATCTGGCCGTGGACGTCGCGTTCCAGGTGGACCCGTTGTCCGCCGTCATGCTCTTGGTTGTGACCGGTATCGGGGCACTGATTCACGTGTTCAGCATCGGCTACATGCGGGCGGACCCGAGCTACGCTCGGTACTTCGCGTACCTCAACTTGTTCGTGTTCTTCATGCTGGTGCTGATCCTGGGCGCCAGCTTCCCGGTGATGTTCGTGGGGTGGGAAGGCGTGGGCCTCTGCAGTTATCTGCTGATCGGGTTCTGGTTCGAGGAAAAGGCCAACGCCGACGCCGGCAAGAAGGCCTTCATCATGAACCGCATCGGCGACGCGGGGTTCCTCGTCGCCATGTTCTTGATCTTTCAGGCCACGGGATCGCTCACTTTCGTGGACGTGTTTGCCGCGGCGCCCGGCGTGTTCGAGGTCGGTGGCCCGACCATCGAGCTGATCACGCTGGCGTTGTTCCTCGGGTGCGCCGGCAAGTCCGCCCAGATCCCCCTGTACACCTGGCTTCCCGACGCCATGGCGGGCCCGACGCCGGTGTCCGCGCTCATTCACGCGGCGACCATGGTGACGGCGGGCGTGTATCTGGTGGCACGGGCCAACGTGTTGTTCGCGCTGGCCCCCATTGCCAGCCTGGTGGTGGCGACCGTGGGCGCCGTCACCGCACTGTTTGCGGCGACCATCGCCCTGAAACAGTGGGACATCAAGAAGATCCTGGCGTACTCCACGGTCTCGCAGCTCGGGTACATGTTCCTCGGCGTCGGGGTGGGCGCTTGGGCCTCCGGCATCTTTCACCTGGTGACGCACGCCTTCTTTAAGGCCCTGTTGTTCCTGGGCGCGGGGTCCGTCATTCACGCGGTGCACCACGCCTATCACGCCACGCACCGCCACGAGGATGCGCAGGACCTGCGCAATATGGGCGGCCTCGCACGCCACATGCCCTGGACCGCCACGTTGATGTGGGTGGCCACGCTGGCCATCGCCGGCGTCCCGCCGTTCGCGGGGTTCTTCTCGAAGGATGAGATTCTGGCCCGGGCCTTTGCCCTGGGCCACGAGGCGTGGGTGTTCTACCCTCTGTGGGGCGCGGGCGTGGTCGCCGCGTTGCTCACCGCGTTCTACATGACGCGACTGATGCTCTACACTTTCCACGGCCCCAACCGGACGGGGGAAGAGGAGCGGGATCACCTGCACGAGGCGCCCTGGATCATGACGGGCCCGCTGGTGGTGCTGGGCGTGGGCAGCGTGGTCACGGGGCTGCTGAATCTGCCGCACGTCCTGCCGGGTGCCGGCTGGCTGGAGCACTGGCTGGAGCCGGTCACCGCCGCGGGTATGCTGAGCGGGCCGGAATTTCACCTCGGCGCCCGGACGGAGTGGTTGCTGCTGCTGGGAGCCACGGCCATCGCGGCGGCGGGCATAGGCGGCGCGTGGCGGTTCCTCCGGCCCGAGACGCTGCGCCCGGCCCGCGAGGCCACGCCTGAGGCGGGCTGGCAACGCGTGCTCGCCCGGAAGTACTACGTGGACGAGATCTACGACGCCGTCCTGGTGCGGCCGTTGGTGTGGTTCTCGGAGCGGGTCCTGTGGAAAGTGGCGGACACGTTCCTGATTGACGGCCTTGGCGTCAACGGGGCCGCCCGCGTGACGCGATTCACCGGCTGGCTCGGCACCCGCCTCCAGACGGGGCGCGCCGGCACCTATGTCGGTGTCTTCGTGGTCGGGGCGCTCGTCTTGTTGCGCGTGCTGACGAGGTAGCCCATGCACGCCTTCCTCATTTCGATCGGATATCACCGGTGGGTGCTGGACGCCCTCCTCGCCGTGCCGCTCATCGGCGCCGGGGTGGTCCTGGTCCGCCCCGCCCCGGATGCGAGGCGCATCGCGCTGGTCGCGGCGCTGGTGGAGTTCGTGCTCTCGGCGGGCCTGTGGTGGGGCTTCGAAGCCTCGGCCGCCATGCAATTCGTGGTGGACCGTCCGTGGATTCCGTTGTGGGGGGTCAGCTATCGCGTGGGAGTGGACGGCATCTCGCTCTTCCTGGTCCTGCTCACCACCCTCACCATGCCGCTGGCCGTGCTCGGCAGCTGGAACTACATCACGGACCGCCTGCGCCCCTATTACGCGCTCCTCCTGGTGCTCACCACGGGGATGCTCGGGGTGTTCGTCGCCTTAGATCTGTTCGTCTTCTACGTGTTCTGGGAGGTCATGCTCATCCCGATGTACTTCATCATCGGGGTCTGGGGCGGCGGACGGCGCCTCTACGCGGCCATCAAGTTCTTCATCTACACGTTCCTGGGATCGCTGCTTATGTTCGTCGCGATCCTGACGATCTATCTGGTGGTCGGGCGAGCCACCGGCGAGTACTCCTTTGCGTATGAGCACTTGCTGCGGAACATCGCGTACGCCCGGCCTTGGGGGTTCTGGCTGTTCGGCGCCTTCGCGCTGGCCTTCGCCATCAAGGTGCCGATGTTCCCGTTTCACACGTGGTTGCCGGACGCGCATGTGGAGGCGCCCACCGCCGGCTCCGTCATTCTGGCCGGCATCCTGCTCAAGATGGGCACCTACGGGTTTCTGCGGTTCGCGCTGCCGTTCTTTCCGGACGTGGCGCTGCACCCCACCGTGGTGAACGTCGTGGTGACGCTGGCGGTGGTCGGGATCGTCTATGGCGCGCTCGTCGCCATGGTCCAGCCCGACTTCAAGAAGCTGATTGCCTATTCCTCCGTGAGCCACCTGGGCTTCGTGATGCTCGGGATCTGGGCCCTCACGCTCCAGAGCGTGCAGGGCGCAGTCATCATCATGCTCAATCACGGGATCTCGACGGGCGCGCTGTTCTTCCTGGCCGGCATGCTGTATGAGCGGCGGCATAGCCGGGAGATCGCGGCGTTCGGGGGACTCGCCAAGGTCACGCCCATGCTGGCCGCCGTCCTTACGGTCGTTTCCCTTTCCTCTATCGGGCTGCCCGGTACCAACGGCTTCGTGGGCGAGTTTCTGGTCCTGGTGGGGTCCTTCGGCCGGTATCCCTGGGCCACGGCGATCGCGACCACGGGCGTGATTTTCGCCGCCGCCTACCTCCTGTGGGCCATCCAGCGCGTGTTGTTCGAGAAGCTCGACAAACCGGAGAACGCCGGGCTGCGGGACCTGTCCGCGCGGGAGTTTGCCGTGCTCGCGCCGCTGTTGGTGTGCATCTTCTGGGTGGGCGTGTACCCGGCGCCGATCCTGCGGCGCGTGGAGCCCGCCGCGCGGGCGCTGATCGAGCAGGTGCACGGGAGCCGGGCGCTGGCCATTCCCGCGCTCAGAGGTCCCACCCGTGCTGATTGACCTCGCCTCGTCCAGCGGCATCTTCCTGGCGCTGGCGCCCGAGCTGGTGCTCACCGGCTGGTGCCTCCTGGTTATGCTGGCCGTGGCTTGGCGCCACGGCGGCGATCAGGATCAGCGGCTGGCGGGGTGGCTCTCGCTCCTGGGGCTTGGTGCGACCGCCCTGGCCGTGCTCTGGCTGTGGGCGCGGGACGCCCGGCCCGCGGGCCTGGCGGGAGCCATGGCGCTTGACGGGTTCCGCTACCTGTCGGCGCTGGTGTTCCTGGTCGGGGCCGCCCTCACGGTGTTGCTCTCGTTGGGTTATCTCGGTCGCGAGCGCATCCGGGTGCCGGAGTACTACGTCCTGATTCTGCTCGCCACGCTGGGCATGCTGTTCATGGGTGGAGGAGGGGACCTGGTGGTCATCTTCCTCGGGTTGGAGTTGATGTCGGTGCCGGTCTACGTGCTGGCCGGCATCAACCGGCGGAGCGTGGCGGGTGCCGAGGCCGCGCTGAAATATTTCCTCCTGGGCGCGTTCGCGTCGGGCTTCCTGCTGTACGGCATCGCGCTGGTATATGGGGCCACCGGGACGACCAACCTGGCGCTGATTGGCGCGCAGGCCTCCGGCTTCCGGCTCCAGACCAATCCCATGGCCTTGGTCGGGCTGGCGCTGCTCCTGGTGGGTTTTGGCTTCAAGGTGGCCGCCGTCCCGTTCCATATGTGGACCCCGGACGTCTATGAGGGGGCGCCCACGCCGGTGACCGGTTTCATGGCGGCGGCGGTGAAGGCCGCGGGATTTGCCGCCTTGGTGCGCGTACTATTCCAGGCGTTCGGCGGTGCGCCGGCCTGGCACGAAGCCGTATGGTGGCTGGCGGCGGTCACCATGATCGCTGGTAACCTGATGGCGCTGGCGCAGCGGCGGCTCAAACGCTTGCTCGCGTACAGCTCCGTCGCGCACGCGGGCTACCTGCTGGCGGCCGTCACGAGCGGGAGCGCCGCCGGTGCCGGCGCCTTCCTCTTCTATGCGCTGGCCTATACCCTGATGACCGTGGGTGCGTTCGCCATTCTGGCCGCCGTGGGGCGGGATGGCGAGCGGGACGTCCTGGTGGACGACCTCAATGGGCTGGCATCCCGGCGGCCCTGGGTGGCGGCCGGGATGACCGTGTTTCTCCTCTCCCTGCTCGGATTCCCGGGCACCGCCGGGTTCATCGGAAAGTGGTACATCCTGGCCTCGGCCGTGGAGGCGCATCAGTATCTGTTGGCCGTGCTGCTGGTTCTAGCCTCGGTGGTGTCGGCGGGATTCTACCTGCCGCCCGTCATGGCCATGTACATGCAGCCGGAGCCCTCGCCGGACGCGCATCGAGATGCCTTCCTAAACGGAGCGCCCCGATTCGTGGTGGCGTTCGCGGCGGCGGCCCTGTTGCTCTTTGGCGTGTGGCCCAACCGTGTCCTGGATGCGGCGCGCCGCGGAGGTGAAGGGCTGCGGAGTGCCGTCACGTACACCATCGCCGACTGACCCGTGCCGTCCGCCTTCGCCGCCCCTGGCGCCCTGCTTCGATGAACGTACCGGCGGTCGTCTTTCGTCAATACGACATCCGCGGGACGGTGGGCGATCAGCTCACACCGCAGCTGGCGCACGCGGTCGGCCGCGCGTTCGCCACCATCGTACGGCAGCGCCTCCGTGGAGCGCCCCGAATCGCGGTGGGACGGGATAACCGGCCGTCGGGCGAGTTGTTGGCGCGGGCCATCCGGGACGGCATGGCCGCGGCCGGGGCCACAGCGGTGGACGTGGGGCAGCTGCCGACACCCGCGTTGTACCTGGCGGTGATGGAAATCGGCGTCCACGGCGGGCTCCAGGTGACGGGATCGCACAACCCGCCGGAGTTCAACGGATTCAAGATGGTCATCGGCGGCGACGCCTTTTACGGGGACGACATTCAGGAGGTGTTCCGGCTGATCACGGCGGATGCGATGGACGCGGCTGCCGGATCGCTGGAGGCCGACTCCAGCGTGCTGGACCGGTACGTGAGGGCCATTGTATCACGGAACGGTCCGCTCTCGCGGGCCGTGAAGGTCGTGGTGGATTGCGGCAACGGGGTCGCCAGCTTGATCGCCGAGCGCGTGCTCACCGGCGTGGGAGCGGAGGTGGTGCCGCTGTTTTGCGAGTCGGACGGGACGTTCCCAAACCACCACCCGGACCCGACGGTGCTGGAGAACCTGGTGGACCTACAGGCCACCGTCCGTCGCACCGGCGCCGAGCTGGGTATCGGGTTCGACGGCGACGCCGACCGGATCGGCGTGGTGGATGAGACGGGCCGCGTCGTGTACGGCGACATGCTGCTCTTGCTCTTCGCCCGAGATCTGGTGCAGCGCATGGGCTCCGGTCATCCGGTGATCTTCGACGTCAAGTGCTCCGACGTCCTGCGGAAGGGCCTGGAACAGGCGGGGTTGAAGCCGGTCATGTGGAAGACCGGACATTCCCTGCTCAAGGCGAAACTCAAGGAGCTGTCCGCCCCGCTCGCCGGCGAGATGAGCGGGCACATGTTCTTCGCCGGCGACTATTACGGCTTCGATGACGCCCCCTTTGCCGCCGCCCGGCTGCTGGCCTACGTGGCCAGAAACGGTGGGCCGCTCTCCCGCTTGATGGCCGATATCCCCGTGACGTTTACCACGCCCGAGCTCCGGGTGGACTGCCCGGACGAGCGCAAGTTCGCCGTGGTCGAGGCGGCCGCCCGCCACTTCGCCGCCCGCTACGACGTCGTGACGCTGGACGGGGTTCGCATGTCGTTTCCGGACGGGTGGGGTCTCCTGCGGGCCTCCAACACCCAGCCGGTGCTGGTCCTTCGCTTTGAGGCCACCTCCCAGGACGCCCTGACGGCGTACCGGGGCGAAGTGGAGAGCTGGCTGCGGGCGCAGGGCGTGACCGTGTAACCGCATGACCAGGCGTGTGTGGGGGCGGCTCGCGTTAGGGGCGTTGGTCGTGGCGCTGCCTCTGGGACGCTGGCTTGCGCTCCGCAGCGCCGACCGCGTGTGGGCGGAGTCCACCGGCGTGGTCGCCACCCATACGGCGATCGCCAATCTCCGGGTGATCCTGCTTGGACTCACGTTCACGGTTGCCGCTGTGTGGGCCGTCGGCAATCTCTACTTTCTGTATCGATCCATCGGGTCGGTGCACGTGCCTCGGCGGCTGGGGAACATCGAGATTCTCGAGGCCGTTCCCCGACGATACCTCCAGGTCATCATGCTCGCGCTGGGAGGAGTGATCGCCGCGGGGCTCAGCATCGGCGCGCGCGACTGGTGGCGCGAGTTCGCGCTCCTCGGATCCAGCGCGGGCCTGGGTGATCGCGATCCGGTCCTGGGCCGAGAGATCGGCTACTACCTCTTCACGCTCCCCTGGCAGGACCGGGTGGTCGGATTCTTCACCCGGCTCACCGGAACGGTGCTGGTGGTCACGACGGCGCTGCACACGCTGATCGGGGCCGTGCGGTGGACCGGCCGGCGATTGGAGACCACGGATCTGGCCCGCGCCCACCTCGCGATCCAATTGGCCACGCTGGCGGCGGTGTTGTTCGTGGGGTTCCGCCTTGATCCCTCCGAGTATGTGGCCGGGCTGAAGAACGTCCCCTACGACGCGATTCTGATGGACATCCGCCTCCCCGTGGCCGCCCTGCTCTCGGGACTGGCCCTGGCGTCGGGGATCACGGCCCTGGCCTGGATTCGGATCCCTCGGGTCGCGGTGACGGCGGTTCCGTGGGGCGCCCTGGCGGTGGTCGCCGTGGTAGGGACCTACTTTGTGCCGGGATTCGCGGCGGCCGCGCGGGGTCCAGAGCAACGGGTACGCCGGGACCTGGTGGACGCGCAGCGGGGCATGCTGGCGAGCGCCTTTGGCATGCGGCTCTCGGAGACCGAAGTCCAGCCTCCCGCCACACTAGATGTGGGAATGCTCACCCGCCACGGGTCCGCTCTGAGCGGCGTGCCCGTGTGGGATCCTCCCATTCTGCGGGCCGTTCTCGCAGGTAGCGGCCTGGCCGCGCCGGACGAGCGCTGGACCGAGCCGGCGCTGAGTGTCTACCGGGCGCGCGGCGGCCAATCCGTGCCGCTGTTCATCGCGGTCCGCGAGCGCGACCTCGTAGCCGCGCGCCAAACCGACCCGGATCTCTCCTGGCGCCAGGCGCACGCCGGGCCGCGGGCGTACGGAGGCGGGGCCGTCGCTGTGAGCGCCGGCCTGGTGTACCCGACCGGCATGCCCGCGTTCGTCCCGGACCTCAGCGCGCCGGACTCGTCCACGCCGCAGGTTACC
Organism: Gemmatimonadales bacterium; assembly: GCA_036393515.1. Lineage (GTDB taxonomy): Bacteria > Gemmatimonadota > Gemmatimonadetes > Gemmatimonadales > GWC2-71-9 > JACQHC01. The sequence continues at coordinate 60,331 of DASWGV010000207.1, forward strand.
GATCTGGTCCTGGCGGCTGACCGTATCGCGTTCAGTCCGGCGGCGGAGCCGTTCGCGGTCCGTGAGCCAACGGATGCGCCGTCGGCGGGGACCGGAGTGCCTATCCGCGGGCCAGGACGTCGGCTGGCGTTTGCCTGGGCGCTGCAGACCACGCGACTCTTGTCCCGGGACGCGGTGCCGGCGGGGAGCGTGCTCCTGTGGCCCCGAGGCATTGCGGACCGACTCGAGCGGTTCGCTCCGTTTGCGCGGTTCGGCGCTCCCTACCCGGTGATCGTGAACGCGCGGGTGTTGTGGCTCGCGTCCGGCTACGTGAGCGGCCCGGCGTTCCCCCTGTCCGTGGCCGCCGATTTTGGGGGCCGCCGCGTGCGGTATGTTGGGGCTGGGCTCCTCGGCGTGGTGGATGCGAGTGACGGGCACACCAGTGTATACCTCCTGCCCGAGTCGGACCCGCTCAGTCGGGCATGGGCGGCGCTCGCCCCGGACGTGGTCCAGGTGGCTGATCGCCTGCCTCCGGCCGTCGCTCCCCACGTCCGCTACCCTGAGGAGCTTCTCGCGCTCCAGCTGCCGCTGGCACTCGGTGGCGGGGCCGGGGGGCTCCCGCGTCTGCCGGCTCGCGGCGGGAGTGAGGACCCACCAGCCACATGGCTGCCGGCGGCGGTGCTTGGGGGAGCGGTGGAGGGTGTGACGTTGCACGCCGTGGCCCACGGCGCGTCGGGATCGTTGGAGGCGACCGTGGACGGGGTGATGGAGCGCGGCGCGGCGCGCTTGGTGGTGACCCGGCTGCGCGAGCCCGTACCCATGCGGCCGGCGTCGGTGCCAGAGGATGCGGTGGCGGGGAGAACCCGCGCCCTGGTTTTTGCTGACGGTGTGGTCCGGATCACGCCGGCCTTCATTCAGGGGGGCGCGGACGGCGAGTCGCCTCGGTTTCGCGAGCTGACGCTTGAGACCGGGGACGCAGCCGCTCGAGGAGCGACGCTGCCGGAGGCCCTCACGCGGTTGCGAGCCCTGATCGGCACCTCACCAGGTACCGGAGCCCAGTGGGCTGAGGCCCGGCGATGGTTCGTCCGCATGGACCATGCGCGCCGGTCGGGGGACTGGGTCGAGTTCGGCCGTGCATGGCGCGAGTTGGAGCGGTTGCTCGGTGCGGCGTCCGATAGGGCCCGCTGACCCGGTTGCTGGGGCCCGGGTGCGTCGCTAGGTTGATGCGCCTTCGCGATCCCCGTTCCCGCCGCATGTCGTTGTGCTCGGAGGGAGTCTCGAGTGAATCTGCACGAGTACCAGGCGCGCGCTTTGCTCAAGGGCGCGGGCATCCCGGTTCCAGACGGCGAGGTGGCGGAAACGGCCGAGCAAGCCGCGGCGATTGCCGGCCGGTTCGGCCGCGCGGTGGTGGTCAAGGCTCAGGTGCACGCCGGGGGGCGGGGGAAGGCTGGAGGCGTGAAACTGGCCCGCGATGCCGCGGAGGCGCGGGAGCGTGCGCGCGACATCCTGCGTCTCCGCATCAAGGGCCTTCCCGTGAAGAAGGTCTTGGTGGCGCCCGCCGCCGACATCGCCTCCGAGAGTTACCTGGGTATCATCGTTGACCGCGCCACGCAATGTCCGGTGGTGATGGTGAGTCCCGCTGGCGGCGTGGATATTGAAGAGGTCGCGGCGGCCACGCCGGAGAAGATCTTCCGGACGGCGGTGGACGCGCGCTATGGGCTCCTGCCGCACCAGGCCCTGGGGCTCGCTTTCCGCCTGTATCCGGACCTGGCGCGGGCCCGTCAGGCCGCGGCGATCATGCGACAGCTCTACCAGGCGTTCTTCGCCACCGGCGCTTCGCTGGTTGAGATCAACCCGCTGATCAGCACGCCCGAGGGGGCCGTCGTGGCCCTGGATGCCAAGCTCGTCGTGGACGACAATGAGTTGGAGCGCCGTCCCCAAATCGCCGCCCTGCGCGACGCGAGCGCCGAGCTCGAGGCCGAGATCCGGGCGCGCGCCGCCGGATTGTCCTACATCCAGCTCAGCGGCAACGTCGGGTGTTGTGTCAACGGCGCCGGCCTGGCCATGGCCACGATGGACCTGGTGAAGTACTACGGTGGCGAGCCGGCGAACTTCCTGGATATCGGAGGGAGCAGCAATCCTCAGAAGGTCGTGGACGCGCTCACCATCATCAGCGCCGATCGCAACGTGCGGAGCATTCTCTTCAACATCTTCGGCGGCATCACGCGATGCGACGACGTCGCGAACGGGATTGTGGCCGCGACGCGCCAGATCACCCTCGACCGGCCCATCGTGATCAGGCTCACCGGGACCAACGAAGCGTTGGCGGTGGACATCCTGAAGGGCGCCGGCTTTTCAGCCCTGACCGACATGGATGAGGCGGTGCAGCAGGCGGTGCGTCTGGGGGCGGCCGGGTGAGCGTGTTCATTAATCACGATACCCGGCTGGTGGTGCAGGGCATCACCGGCCGGGACGGGTCGTTCCACGCGCGCCAGATGCTGGAGTACGGCACGGCGATCGTGGCGGGCGTGACGCCAGGCAAGGGCGGCCAAACGTTCGAGCAGCGGGTGCCGGTCTTCAACACCGTGGCCGAGGCGGCGCGGGAAACCGGCGCGAATGCGTCCGTGATCTACGTGCCGGCCGGGTTTGCTGCGGACGCCATTTACGAAGCGGCCGACGCTGGTCTCAAGATGATCGTGTGCATCACTGAGGGTATTCCGGTACTGGACATGACGCGCGTGCTGCCCTACGTGCGCGAGCGGGGCGCCCGACTCCTCGGGCCCAACTGTCCGGGGGCCATCTCGCCGGGGGAGTGCAAGGTGGGAATCATTCCCGGCCAAATCTGCCGGCCGGGATCCATCGGCGTGGTCTCGCGCAGCGGGACGCTGACGTACGAGATCGTTCATCAGCTGTCCGGGGCCGGCTTGGGCCAATCCACCTGCGTGGGGATCGGGGGCGATCCCCTGATCGGTACGAGCTTCGTGGATTGTCTCGAGGCCTTCCAGAACGACCCGGCCACCGAGGCAATCGTGATGATCGGTGAAATCGGGGGCACGGATGAGCAGACGGCCGCCCGCGCGGTACGGGAGCGGATCACCAAGCCTGTGGTCGGCTTCATCGCCGGGCAAACGGCACCGCCTGGGCGGCGGATGGGGCATGCCGGCGCCATCATCTCAGGCTCCAGCGGCACCGCCGCCGAGAAGATGGCAGCCTTCCGGGACGCGGGAATCGCCGTGATGAATCGGCCCGCGGATGTCGTCCCGCTGATCCGCGAACGCCGCTCGATCCCGTGAAGCTGGCAGACCTCCTCGCCGTCGAGCGCGTGGTTCTGCCGCTTGAGGCAGCCACGCTGGCGGAAGCGGCGGCGCGCCTGGCGGACGCGGTGATCGCAAGCGGCGCCGCCGGGGATCCGGGCCGCCTGCGTTCACTCATGGCCGACATGCGTCCGCGTGAGGTCGTCCCCATGGGGGGCCACGGGTTCCTGTTGCAGCTGCGGTCGGACGCCGTGCGACACGTCACCGTAGCGCTGGGGATCGCTCCCCGTCCGGTCCCACGTCGCGCCGGGGGCCTCAAGGGCGCCCGGATCATCGCCCTGGTAATCGGCCCGCCGAGAGAAGGGTCAGTCTATCTTCAGGTTCTCAGTGCTGTGGGGCGCGCATTGGGCCGCCGAGAGGTGGTGCAGGCCCTGCTTGGGGCGACGACGGCGTCCGACGTCATCTCGCGAACGCCTTTGGCGGATGTGGCGCTGGCGGGCGAGCTCACGGTGCGTGACTTCATGACTCCCGAGGTCCAGCCCCTGCGGCCGGACGCCACCGTCGAAGAGGCGGCGGCCGCGCTGGTGCGGCGCGGGGTGACCGCGGTGCCGGTCGTGTCCGAGAATGACGAGGTCCTGGGGATGCTGGGGCACCGTGACCTGCTACGGGTTCTGCTACCGCAGTACGTCCGCCGTGTTGCCACCGGCGAATTTCTGGCGTCTTCCAGGCCGGCACGCGCCGGAGGTGCGGCGGATGCTCCGCGCGTGCGGGACGTCATGGACCGTGCCGTCATGTGCCTCTCGGAAGAGCAGTCGCTGGAGGAGGTGGCCAGCGTGATCGTGTCGCGAGACCGCGACCGTTTTCCGGTGGTGCGTGATGGGGTGCTCGTGGGCGTAATCTCCCGCGGCGATATCGTCACCCGGATCTGTGGGCCCTAGCAAAGGCCATGTACACCCTCGCCATCATCAAGCCTGACGCCGTGGCGTCCGGACAGACCGGACGCATCATCGCGCTCCTGGAAGAGCGGGGCTTTCATATCGGCGCCGCGCGGCTTATGCGGCTGTCCGTACCGGAGGCCGAGGCCTTCTACGACGTGCATCGCGAGCGTCCCTTCTATCGGCCGCTGGTGAACTTCATGACGTCCGGTCCGTGCCTGCCCCTGGTGCTGGAGCACCCGAACGCGGTGGCCTATCTGCGTGAGGTGATCGGGGCCACCGACCCCGCCCAGGCGGCGCCAGGAACGGTCCGGCAGTTGTACGCCGAGTCCAAGGAACGCAACGCCATCCACGCGTCGGATTCACCGGAAAACGCTGGGCGCGAGGTGGCGTTCTTCTTCAGCGAAGGCGAGCTGCGGCGCCTCATGGGCGCGATCCCCCGTCGTTGACCGAAGTGTGTGCCAGGACTAGCTTTACAAGCTATGCTGCGGGTCGACATCAGGGCGGTTGACCGGGGTCCGGTCGAGACCACGGCGTCGCTCTCGCCCGACGACCCGGCCGTGCGGGCCGCCGGGATTGAGTTGGCCGAACCGGCGCGCGTGAGCGGGCGGCTGTCCGCGGCTGGTCCGGGGCAGTATTACTGGGCCGCCCGTCTCAAGGCCCGTGTGGCGACCAGCTGCCGGCGCTGCTTGCGGGACGTCGCGGTGGCGGTCGAGGCGCCCATCGCGACCTTGTTCACCGATGACGCCGGCAGCGAGGATCCGTCGGCCCGCGTCATCCCGGCCCGTGCCACCACGCTCGACCTGAGTGAGCCGATACGCGAAGAGCTGATCCTGGCCGTGCCGGAGTTCGTGGTGTGTCGGGACGACTGCCGCGGGCTTTGCGCGCGGTGTGGGAAGGACTTGAACGTGGGGCCCTGTTCCTGTGCCCCGGAGCCCGACGGCCGGTGGGCGGCGTTGGAGGCGCTCCGTGGTACCCGGCCCCCTGACCCGAGGTAAGCCATGGCTGTCCCGAAGAGACGCACGTCCAAGAGCAAGAAACGCAAACGCCGGAACCACTATCGCGCGGCGCCCGTCGCGGTGCAGGCGTGTCCCCGCTGCGGCGATCCCAAGCGGCCGCACCGAGTGTGTCCCACGTGCGGCTACTACGCCGGCGAGAAGCGCGTGGAGGTCGAGGACGCCACGGCGTGATCCGCATTGCGCTGGACGCGATGGGCGGGGATCACGCCCCCGACATCCCCGTGGAGGGAGCGCTCCAGGCGCTGGCGGAGCTTCCCCCAGGCACGTGCCAGGTGCTCCTGGTGGGCCGACGGGGAGACATCGAGGGCGCGTTGTCCCGCTGCGGCGGCGCGCAGGACGGGATCGCCATCGTGGACGCCCCCGATGTGGTGGGCATGGGCGAGAAACCGCTCGCCGCCGTGCGGGGCAAGCGGCGATCATCCATCGCGGTCGGACTGGACCTGCAAAAACGTGGGGAGGCGGATGCCTTTATCTCCGCCGGCAACACCGGTGCCGTCATGGCCGCCAGCACCTTGCTCCTGGGCCTCCACCCTGGCGTGGACCGTCCCGCTATCGGCGCGCTCTTCCCCAGCGGGGGCCGGCCCGTGCTGGTGATGGATGCCGGGGCCAACGTGGACTGTAGCGCGCGCGAGCTGTCCGGGTTCGCCCACATCGGCGCGGTGTATGCCCGCGACGTGCTGGGGCGCCCGGACCCCGTGGTGGGTCTACTCAACATTGGTGAGGAAGACGAGAAAGGCAACGCGGCCGTGAAGGAGGCGTTTCAGCTGCTCAAGGACAGCTCGGGGTTCCGATTCGCCGGCAACGTGGAGGGACGGGACATCCTGCGGGCCGAGTGTGACGTGATCGTCTGTGACGGATTCGTCGGCAATGTCGTGCTCAAGTTTTACGAATCCGTCGCGCGGCTGTTTCGGGGGCTCCTGGAAAAGGAAATGGAGCCCGCGGTGCTGGAGAGTCCCGGGGCTCGCCACGTCTTCAAGGTGCTCGACTACTCGGAATACGGCGGGGCCCCCCTGCTGGGGATCCGCGGCGTGGCGATCATCTGTCATGGGGCCAGCCCGGCGCGGGCCGTCAAGAACGCCATTCGCGTGGCGCTCCAGGCAGTCCAAAGCCACCTCAGTCAGCACATCGGCGCGGAGTTCGCGGGCGACGGGGCGGCGGCATGAAACGACCCTTCGCCGAGCTGGTGGGCACGGGCCGGTATACGCCCGTACGGGTATTGACCAATGCCGAGCTGGAGCGCCTGGTGGACACGTCCGACGAGTGGATTGTGGAGCGGACCGGCATCCGGGAGCGGCATATCGCCGGCCCGGACGAGACCGTGGCCCAAATGTCTCGGCTGGCGGCCGATCAGGTGCTGTCCCAGGCGGGGATCGGGCCGCTGGACCTCGACGCGATCGTGATGGGGACGGCGTCGCCGGACCGCTTGCTGCCTTCCTCGGCCTGCGATCTCCAGGCCCTGCTCGGGGCCGAGCGCGCGGCGGCCTTCGACGTGCAGGCGGCCTGCTCCGGGTTTCTCTACGGGCTCACGGTGGCGGAGGGATTGGTGAGCTCCGGCATGGCGCGGAACGTCCTGGTCGTGGGCGCCGAGCGACTCTCGACCATCACCGACTATCAGGACCGCTCGACCTGTATCCTGTTCGGCGACGGCGCCGGAGCCACGCTGGTGCGTCCCGTCGCCAACGGCAACGGTCGCGGCATCCTGGCCAGCTACCTCAAATCCGACGGCCGGTTAGCCGAATTGCTGTACAGGCCCGGCGGCGGCGGGTGTCACCCGCCGGACGAACGGTTGCTCGCGGATCGCGGGTACTTCATCAAGATGGCGGGCCGGGAAGTGTTCAAGTCGGCCGTCCGGTCCATGGCCGACGCGTGTGACCAGGCGCTCCGGCGAGCCGGCCTCACCTCCGCCGATGTGGACGTGCTGATCCCGCATCAAGCCAACATCCGGATCATCGAGGCCACGGCCAAGCATGCCGGTATTCCCATGGAGAAGGTCTACGTCAATGTGGACCGCTATGGGAACACCTCGGCCGCGTCCATCCCACTGGCGCTGGATGAGTGCGTGCGCGAGGGGCGGGTGCGCGCTGGCTCGGTCGTGCTGATGGTCGCCTTCGGTGGCGGGTTTACCTGGGCAAGTGTGGTTGTGCGGTGGTGAACGCCGTGCTGCTGTGCCCCGGCCAGGGAGCGCAGCGGGTCGGCATGGGGAAGGACCTGGCCGCGCGGTTCCCGGCGGCGCGCGCGGTGTTCGAGGCGGTGGACGAGGCGCTGGGGGTGGCGCTCTCTCGTCTGATGTGGGAGGGGCCGGAGGACGACCTCACCCTGACGCATAACGCACAGCCCGCCATTCTAGCCCATACGCTCGCGGCGCACGCAGCCCTCGGCAGCGCCCCGCGCCCGGTGGCGGCCGCCGGTCATTCGCTGGGTGAGTACTCGGCCTACGCCGCTGCTGTCTCCCTGGGGGTCGCCGATGCCGCGCGCCTGGTGCGACGGCGCGGGGAGTTGATGCGTGAGGCCGGCGAGCGGCGCTCCGGAACCATGGCGGCCGTGCTCGGGCTGGCGTCCGCGATCGTGGAAGCACAATGTCGCGCGGCGAGTGACGGCGGAGCCGTGGTGGTGGCGGCCAACCTCAATGCACCGGACCAAACAGTGATTTCTGGCGACCCCGCGGCGGTCCAACGAGCCGGTGAGCTGTGCCGGGCGGCCGGCGCCAAGCGTGTGGCCGCCCTGAAGGTCAGCGGGGCCTTTCATTCGCCATTGATGCAGGCGGCTCAGGACGGCCTCCGCACTCTCTTGGAGCAGGTGCCGTTTCAGGATCCCGCGTTCCCGGTGGTGGCGAACGCCAACGCCGAGCCGGTGCGCACCGCGAGTGACGCGCGCCGGCTCCTGGCGCGGCAGCTCACCGCGCCGGTCCGGTGGGTGGAGTGCGTGAAGCGCCTTTGGGCCGACGCGGGCGGCGCCGCCGCGACGTTTCTGGAGATCGGTCCGGGCACCGTGCTCGCGGGCCTGGTGAAACGTATCGTGCCGGGGGCACGGGCGGTGAGCATCGGATCCGCCGACGATGTAGAAAAGTTCTTGGCGGCGCATGACCACCATTGACCTTGCCGGGAAGGTCGCGCTGGTGACCGGAGGGTCCCGCGGCATTGGGTGGGCCGTGGCCGACCGGCTCTCCCGCGCCGGCGCCGCCGTGGCGATTGTGGCGCGGGATGAGGCGCGCGCGCGCGCGGCCGCGGCCCGATTGCCGACGCCAGCGCGGTCCCTGGCCGTGGCCGCCGACATGGCTGACGCCGCGATGGTGGAACACGCAGTGGCGACGGTGGAACGGGAGCTGGGGCCGGTGGACGTGTTGGTGAACAACGCCGGCCTCACCCGCGACGGTCTGCTGGTACGCATGAGCGACGCGGACTGGGACGTGGTGCTGGACACTAATCTCAAGGGCGCGTTTCTGGCGACCAGATTGGTCGCGCGCGGGATGATGAAACGCCGGGGCGGCCGAATCATCAACATCTCGAGCGTGGTGGGGATCAGCGGCAACCGCGGGCAGGCGAACTATGCGGCCTCCAAAGCCGGTCTGATCGGATTCTCCAAGGCCGTCGCCAGGGAGCTGGCCTCCCGCAACGTGCTGGTCAACGTGGTGGCGCCAGGCTTCATTGAGACCGACCTGACCAAGGCGACGCCCGAGGCCGCCCGCACCGCGCTCCTGGCGCAAATCCCCCTGGAGCGTCTGGGCGACGTCGCCGATGTTGCCGCTGCGGTACTCTTTCTCGCGTCGGACCTCGCCAGCTACATTACCGGCCACGTACTGGTCGTCGACGGCGGGATGGTCATGTGAATATCACCACCACTCTGCGAGGGCGGTCATGAGCGATCTCGAAGACAAGGTCAGGGACATTATCGTCGAGGAGTTGGGGGTCGAGCGCGAGAAGCTCACCGACGCGGCGAGCTTCATGGAAGACCTCGGCGCCGACAGCCTCGACACCGTCGAGCTCGTCATGGCGTTTGAGAAGGAATTCGACATCGACATCCCGGACGAGGAAGCGGAGAAGCTGCGTACCGTCGGGGACGCGATGCGATACCTGCACGAGAAGATCGGGAAGTAAGGTCTTGGGGCGTCGCGTCGTCATCACCGGTCTGGGGGTGGTGTCCCCATTGGGGCTCACGGTCGAGGATACCTGGGAGGCGTTGCTGGCGGGCCGGTCCGGTGCCGCGCCCATCCAACGTTTCGATCCCGCCAAGCTCGACGTGCGGTTTGGTTGCGAGGTGAAGGGGTTCGACGCCCTGACATACATGGATCGGAAGGAGGCGAAGCGGTACGACCTCTTTCTCCAGTACGCCGTGGGGGCGGCGGAGCAGGCGGTGGCGGACGCCTCGTTCGACGGGAGGCGGCCCGCGGCTGAGCGGATCGGCGTGATCGTGGGGAGTGGGATCGGTGGCATCATGACGTTCGAAGAGCAGTGCAAGCTGTTCCTCACGGAGGGTCCCCATCGCGTCTCGCCGTTCTTTGTCCCGATGTTTATTCCTGACATCGCGGCCGGCGTGATTTCCATTAGACTGGGCGCCAAAGGGCCGAACTACTGCACGGTCTCCGCCTGCGCGTCCTCGGCGCACGCGCTGGGCGAATCATTTCGGCTCATCCAGTCGGGTCATGCCGACGTGATGGTGACTGGCGGTGCGGAAGCGGCCATCACGCCCCTCGCGGTGGCCGGCTTTTCCAACATGAAGGCCCTTTCCACCCGGAACGACGATCCCGCTCGTGCCTCGCGCCCGTTCGACAAGGAACGTGATGGATTTGTGATGGGCGACGGGGCCGCCCTGGTCATTCTGGAAGCCCTGGAGCATGCGCAGGCCCGGGGCGGGCGGGTGTACGGCGAGATGGTGGGCTACGGCATGAGCGGGGATGCGTACCATATCACCCAGCCGGCCCCCGGGGGTGAGGGCGCCCGGCGCGCCATGCTGGATTGCCTCTCGGACGCGGGGCTGTCGCCGACCCAGGTGGACTATATAAATGCGCACGGGACGTCCACCCCCCACGGCGACGCGGCCGAGGTGCGGGCGATCAAGAATGTATTCGGAGAACACGCCCGGACGCTGGTGGCCAACTCCACCAAATCCATGACCGGGCACCTGCTGGGTGCCGCCGGCGGGCTGGAGTTCGCGGTGTGTCTCCTGGCCATCCGGAACTGCGCCATTCCCCCGACGATCAACCAGCAGCATCCCGACCCGGCCTGCGATCTGAACTGCGCTCCCAACGTCAAGCTGGAGCGGCGGGTGGACGTGGCGTTGTCCAACTCATTCGGGTTCGGCGGGCACAACGTCACGCTCGCCGTTCGGCGGTTCGCGGCCTGAACGTGGCGATCGCCGTCAACGACCCGCGACTCGCGCCCGTCGCCCGGAGAGTCGAGGCGGGCGAGCGGCTGTCCCCGGACGACGGGGTGCGGTTGTTCCAGACCGACGATCTCCTGGGCCTCGGCGCGCTGGCCGACGCGGCCAATCGCCGGCGCAATGGCAATCGCGTGTACTTCGCGGCCAATCAGCACCTGAATCCCACCAATGTGTGCGTGCTGCGGCACAGCTGTGTCTTCTGCTCGTTCGCGCGCACCCCCAAGGAAGAAGGTGCCTACACCCGGACACTGGCACAGGTCTTTGCCGAGGCCGAAGCCGCCTCCGACAACCCCACGCGCGAGTTCCACGTGGTGGGCGGGCTGCATCCCAAGTTGCGACTGACGTACTACGTGGAGTTGATCCGCGGGCTCAAAGAGCGGCACCCCAACGTGCAGGTGAAGGCGCTCACGGCGGTGGAGATCGCTCACCTGGCGCGGATCGAACGGATCAGCACGCGGGACGTACTGGCCACGCTCAAGGCCGCGGGCCTGGATACGCTTCCCGGCGGCGGTGCGGAAGTGTTCGGTGCGGGCGTGCGGCAGACCATCGCCGATCGCAAGCTGGGAGCAGCCGAGTGGCTGCGCGTGCACCGTGAGGCCCATGAGCTCGGGATCCCCAGCAACTGCACCATGCTGTACGGGCATGTGGAGACGGTGGCCGACCGCATCGAGCATCTCGCCGCCCTACGCGCATTGCAGGACGAGACCGGTGGCTTCCTGACGTACATCCCGTTGGCCTATCACCCGGACCACAACGAGTTGGGCCGCCAGCTGGGCCGCGAGGGGACCGCGACCACCGGCGTCGAGGACCTGAAGAACGTGGCCGTGGGGCGGCTCTTTCTGGACAATATCCCCCATGTGAAGACCCACTGGCCCATGGTGACGGCCTTTCTGTCCCAGATCGCCCTGCATTTCGGGTGTGACGATGTGGAAGGCACCGTGGTGTACGAACGGGTCTATCACGAGGCTGGTGCCCACACGCCCATGATGCTGTCGTACGGCGAGGTCGTGCGGCTGATCAAGGGGGCGGGGAAGGAGCCGGTCGAGCGCGACTCTTTCTATCGACCGGTGCGGGATTTCGCGCCCGACGACCCGATCTTCACGCCATCGCCGGGTGGTCGTCCTGTTCCGGCCGATTCCGAACTGGTGCAGCTCGTGGGAACGGGGAGGGCGTGATGGACCGCGCCGTGAGACTCGGCCGCATAGCGTACGTGAACTGTTACCCGGTGTACGGTGCGATTGATCGGGGATTGGTGCACGTCCCCGCCGAGTTGGTGACCGGTACGCCGGCAGAGCTGAATGACCTGCTGGCCGCGGGGGAGCTGGACGTCTCCGTGGTGTCGGCCGTGGAATACGCCCGGAATGCCGCCGCGTATCACCTTTTGCCGGATCTCGCCATTTCGTGTGACGGACCGGTGCGAAGCGTCCTGCTCTTCAGCCACCGGGAAGCCAAGGCGCTCGACGGCGGTACGATCCTCCTGTCGGCATCGTCACGGACGTCGGTCCACCTGCTCGAGCTCCTGTGCCAGGATGTGTGGGGCGTTCGCCCACGCTTTGCCGAGGCTCGGGCCGAGGCGCAAGACCTTCCGGGACTGCGCGGACTCCCGCATGATGCCGTCCTGGTGATCGGCGACGCCGCGCTCCTGCTGGCGGCTCAGGGGCGCTACGCTCACTGCTACGACCTCGGGGCCGCATGGAAGACGTGGACCGGCCTGCCCTTTGTGTTCGCGGTCTGGGCCGCCCGGCGGGAGGCCAACCGGGCGCGGGTGGAAGCCATTCACCAATCGGTGCTCGAATCGCGGGCCTGGGGCCTGGCCCATTTGGACGCGTTGGCGCAGGATGCCGCGGTGGCGACGGGCATGGAGGCCGCCGCCTGTCGCGACTATTTGAGCGGACTGGACTACGCGCTGACGTTCCGACACCTGGAGGGCCTCACCAGCTTCCTGCGCCGGCTCGCGGCGCGGGGAACGGTGAGGGAGGGGACGCTGGCTTTTCTGTCGGTAGCATGATCGACCGGACCTCGTCGGAATTCCGCTCCTCCCTGGAGCTGTATGAACGGGCTCCCCTGCTGGAGCTCGGGGCGCTCGCGGACGCCCGGCGGCACGCCGTTCACCCCCTGGGGATCGTCACCTATATCGTGGATCGGAACATCAATTACACCAACGTCTGCGTGGCGGACTGCAAATTCTGCGCGTTCTACCGCCGGCCCAAGCACGCGGAAGGCTATGTGCTGTCGTTCGAGGAGATCGGCCAGAAGATCGAGGAGGCCAAGAAGCTCGGCGCCGTCCAGATCCTGATTCAGGGGGGCCACAATCCCTACATCCCGTTCGAATGGTATCTGGACTTGATGAAGTACGTGAAGCGCCATCACCCCATTCATATCCACGGGTTCTCCCCATCGGAGGTGGACTTCTTCGCGACCCGCTTCCGGATGGGAGCGGACGAGGTGATCCGTGAGCTGAGAGCGGCGGGACTGGATTCCATTCCGGGCGGTGGCGGGGAGATCCTGGTGCAGGAGGTGCGCGACCGGGTGGCGAAAAAGAAGGCCGGAGCGGATCGCTGGCTCGATATCATGGAGATTGCGCACGGTTTCGGCATGAAGACGTCCGTGACCATGATGTACGGGCTGGGTGAGTCGCTGGCCGACCGTATCGAGCACCTGGTACGAGTGCGCGAGGTCCAGGCCCGAACCGGTGGCTTCACCGCGTTCATCACGTGGCCGCTCCAGCCGGAACACACGGCGATGGAAGGGACGCCCAAGACGGACGCGGTGACCTATCTCCGGACCGTCGCCATCGCGCGGCTGGTGCTGGACAACGTGCCCAATCTTCAGGCGTCGTGGGTCACCATGGGGCTCAAGGTGGGCCAGGTCTCGCTTCGGTTTGGCTGTAACGACTTCGGCTCGCTGATGATCGAAGAGAACGTTGTGTCTGCGGCCGGCACCACTCATCGCGCCTCGATTGAGGAGATGCGCCGACACATTGTGGACGCGGGGTTCATGCCCGCGCGGCGGCGACAGGATTATTCCCTCATGCCGGAACTCGCGGCGTAGGGCGAGAGTGGCGTCGAAGCGGGTCCTCATCGTGGTCGGGTCCGAAAGCGACCGAGAGCGCGTGGCGCCTGCGTTCGAGGTGCTGGAGCAAGCTGGCGTGGGGTTCGAGTTCGTGGTGTCCTCGGCCCACCGCACGCCCGATCAGACCGCGGAGCTCGCCAAGGGAGCCAAGGCCAAAGGCTACCGAGTGATCATCGCCGCGGCCGGCCTGTCGGCGGCGTTGCCCGGCGCCGTCGCCGCCCTGACGGACCTTCCGGTGATCGGCCTCCCGTTGGAAGTGGGCCCCCTGCGTGGGCTGGACGCCCTGTACGCCATCGCCCAGCTGCCGGCCGGCTGCCCGGTGGCGACGGTGGGGATCGGGAACGCGAAGAACGCGGCGCATCTGGCGCTCCGCATTCTCAACGCGTAATTCCCTCACACTGCGTCCTTCGGTCAGCGACTTCCCAGCAACGCCGCGACTTCGGCTCGACCAGCCAGCAGCAGCGCGACCGCCTCGCTCACGTCTCGCGCCGCGGCAAGGTCCGCGGTGAGGCTGTCCACGTTGCCGGCGCCGGCACACAGCCGCAGCAGGTCGAGCCGGATTCCCTCCAGCGCCGCGACCGCCTCAGCCAAACGGCTCTGCGCAGCGTCACGCGTCGTTCGCAGGTCCGCGTCGAGCGCCGCGCGCCGGCTGTGCAGGCCAGCACCCACGCTCGTCTCGGTTGGACCGCCGCGTTCGATCGTCACCAGCAAATCGTTGAGCTCTTCCACCCGGCGCCGCATTCGCGTCGCGTCGCCCTCGAGACCACGCACCGCCCCCGGCAGGTCTCCCAGACGTTGGCGGGTACTCTTGGGCAAGGATGCAAACAGGGCGTCCACCGCCATGCCGATCGCGAGCTCAGTAGGTCGGTGCGCCAGGTGTGCCCGTTGGCGTCCGCCCTTCAGTCCCAGCCCGGCGAGCTTGAACAGCCAACGGCCCAGCCGGCTGTTCAACAGCTTCCCGATCCAACCGCCCACCAGGTCGTTCCGACGCTCGTAGCGGAAGAATGCCGCGGCTCCGGTACCCACACCCGTCGCCAGGGACAATGCCAGCAGGCTGCCGGCCACCGAAGTGCCGGCCGAACCAGGAAGCAGGAGCCACAGCGCCGAAAGGGTCGCGAGCAGGAAGGACGCGCCGGACTTCCACCGCATCAATCGCTCAAAGCGCGAGGCCACTCGGCCGTGTTCGAACGCCCGCTCTTCCAACTCCCGCTCCTGCTCGGTCTTCCACGCGAGGCGGATCTCGTCCGGGTGGTAGCCCGCCTTGAGCACTCGGCGGAACCAGGCGGTCACCGCGGCTAAGGGCAGTCCCGTGGCGACGGCAATGACTATCCCGAGGACCACGGCCACACCGATGGGCGCCAGGCCCAGCACCCACGACCCGATAATCCCCGGCACGCATATCGCCGCCAGGATGGGATAGGCCCCAAGCGCCTGGCCCTGCTGGCGCAGCCGCTTGAAGAGCACTCGGACCGCGGCGGGGAGATCGCCCCGCACTTCGATGGACAGCGACAGCGCGTCGGCCAGGTCCTCCGCCTGCTGAAACCGCGCATCCGGCGCCTTGTGGAGACACCGGTCAATTGCCTGAGCCAGCCGGCTGGGTACGCTGGGTGCGGCGACTCCGACGGGCGGCGCCGGCTGGGTAATTTGTTGTGCCAGCACCGCGGCCATCGTGGCGCCGGTAAACGGGAGGCGTCCCGACAGCGCGTAGAAACCGAGCACGGCAAGTGAGTAAATGTCGCTGCGGCCGTCCACCTCGTCCCCGCTGGCCTGTTCTGGACTCATGTACTCGGCTGTCCCAACCACCTCCCCGACCGCGGTCACGCTGGCCGCTTCGGTGCGACGGGCGATCCCAAAATCGGCCACCAGGGCGCGGCGGCTCCCGGCTTCTAGCAGGATGTTGTCAGCCTTGATGTCCCGGTGGATCACCCCCTGTGCGTGGGCATAGGCCAGCGCCCACGCCACCTCACGCATGATCCGCGTGACGTCTGAGGCTGGCAGCGGGCCGCGCTCACGGATCCGCTGCCCCAGCGTTTCACCTTCCACATATGCCATCACGAAGAAAACGAACTGGTCTACTTCCTCGACGGCGAAGATGGGAATGACGTGCGGGTGCGACAGCTTGGCCGCCGTCCGAGCCTCTCGCAGGAATCGCTCGCGCAACGCCGACTGTCCGGCGAGGGCGGGGGGGAGCAGCTTGAGCGCCACCGGGCGGTCCAGGGCCACGTCCCGCGCCAGGTACACAATCCCCATCCCGCCGCGTCCCAGCTCGCGTTCCAGGGAGTAGCGCCCGGCGATGGCGCGCTGCAGCGCCACAAAGTCCGCGGTGGCTGTTTCCAGCATGGCCTCAAGGATGGTCCGGGTGAGGCCAATCCGAAAGAGCGCCCGCCACGCTGGGTCTCGGCGGGCCGCCATTCACCCGCTACTTTGGTGCCATGCACACCGCCCGCCGCACTCACTCGTTTACCGAGTCGGTGATCCGCGCCATGACCCGGCTGGCGGCGGAGCACCGTGCGATCAACCTGGCCCAAGGCTTCCCAAACTTCCCGACACCGGATGTGCTGAAGGAAGGGGCAATCAAAGGCATCCAGGGCGACGTTAACCAGTACGCCATCACCTGGGGCGCTAAACGCCTGCGCCATGCCCTGGTGAAGAAGTACTGCGACTGGTACGGGATGGAGGTGGACCCTGAGACCCAGGTCACGGTCACGTGTGGCGCCACCGAGGCGATGGCGGCGACGTTGCTCGCTATCGTGGATCCCGGGGATGAGGTGGTGGTCTTCGAGCCGTTCTACGAGAACTATGGACCGGACGCGATCCTGTGCGGAGCCAAGCCGCTGTATGTCCCGATCGCGTCGGACGGGCCGCTCGACCTGGATCGGGTGCGTGCCGCATGCTCAGACCGCACGCGGGCCATCATTATCAACACGCCCAACAATCCCTCCGGCCGGGTACTGTCTAGGGAAGAGCTGGAGGGTGTGGCGGATCTGTGCCGGCGTCACGATGCCTATGCCGTGACGGACGAAATCTACGAGCACATCTACTACGAGGGCCAGCACATCCCGATCGCGACGTTGCCGGACATGCGAGATCGCACCGTCACCATCAGCGGGGCGTCAAAAACGTTCAGCGTGACCGGCTGGCGGGTGGGGACGATCGTCGCGCCCGCCCCAGTGACGGACGCCATTCGCAAGGTGCACGACTTTCTCACCGTGGGCTCACCGGCCCCGCTCCAGGAAGGTGTGGCGGCGGCCCTGGAGACTCTGGGCCGCGACTACTACGACGGCCTGGCACGGGAGTACCTCGTCCGCCGCGATCTCCTGTGTGACGGGCTCCTCGCGGCGGGGTTCCGCTGCACCCCCCCGCAGGGTGCGTACTACGTGCTCGCCGATTTCTCAGAGCTCTCCGACCTCTCGGACGACAAATTCTCCTCTTGGCTGACCCGCGAGATCGGCGTGGCGCCGGTACCAGGGTCGAGCTTCTTCAGTCGTCCGGATTTGGGCCGGAAGGTCGTCCGCTTCGCCTTCTGCAAGACGACCGACGTGTTGGAGGAAGCCTGCCGGCGCCTCAGACGATTGCGCTAGCCCCGCGTCCGCGCCGCCCCGCCCTTGCTGCCCCTCTGCCGTTATCCCTATCATGATCATGCCTCCCATGCGCCAGCGCTTCGGCCTCGGCTACGACTCGCACGCCTTCGGCGCGAAACGCGCCTTGGTCCTCGGCGGCGTCAAGATCAAACATACCAGCGGACTGAAGGGCCATTCGGACGGCGACGCGGTCGCGCACGCCCTGATTGACGCGCTGTTGGGTGCCGCGGCCATGGGGGATGTGGGTCGCCTGTTTCCCGACACCGATCCCAAGTGGGAAAACGCTGACTCCATGCAGCTCCTCACCGACGTGCGGCGTCGAGTGGTGGCTGCCGGGTATTCGATCGTGAATGTCGACGTCACAGTCATCACCGAGAAGCCCCAGCTCGCCCCCCATGCCGATGCCATGCGCGAGCGTTTGGCGGCCGTCCTGGGTGTTGCGGCCGGCGCCGTATCCATCAAGGCCAAAACGAACGAGGGCCTCGACGACGTTGGCAAGGGCAAGGGACTCCAGGTGTTCGCCATCGCCGCGCTGGCGGGGGCCTAGCTGCTCGAGAGCCTGCTCGAACGGATCGTCGCGCTTCCACCGGCCGCCGTCTATTTCGTGATCGGAGCCCTGGCCGGCCTGGAAAACGTTTTCCCCCCGGTACCGGCGGACACGGCGGTCGCGCTGGGAGCATTCCTGTCCAATGCGGGGGCGGTGTCGGCGACCGCCGTCTTTCTCATCACGTGGACCGCCAACGTCACCACGGCCACGGCGGTGTACCTCGCGGGCCGTACCCTTGGACGACCGTTCTTCTCAGGACGACTCGGCCGGCGCCTGCTGGATCCCGCTCGATTGGACCGGTTGGAACGGTTGTACCGGGAGCACGGCGCGTGGGGGATCTTCCTGTCTCGATTCATTCCCGGCGTGCGGGCGGTGGTGCCGCCGTTTGCCGGGATCGCCGGACTGGGCGCGTGGCGCGCAATCGTGCCCATGGCGGTGGCGTCGGGCCTCTGGTACGGCCTCCTCACGCTGCTGGCGGCGACCGCCGCACGATCGCTGGACGACCTGGCCCTTCTGGTTGCGCGCCTCAACTGGGCAGTCGCATTGATCGCGGTTTCCGGAGCCGCCGCCATTGTCGCCGGGATCGTCCTGAGGCGTCGTCGTCACAAGTCCCCCTCTCCCGACCGGGAGAGAGGACTGGGCTGAGGTGAAGCGCCGGCGGGAGGGTGGACCGGCGTGAGGATCGCCCGAAAGCGAGGCGAGGCGGGGGTATCCGCCGACCACGCCTTTTGGCTCGAAGGCTTCACGGATTTCCTGAGCCTGGAAGCGGGCAACAGCCGTCACACCGTGGATGGGTACG
Organism: Gemmatimonadales bacterium; assembly: GCA_036393515.1. Lineage (GTDB taxonomy): Bacteria > Gemmatimonadota > Gemmatimonadetes > Gemmatimonadales > GWC2-71-9 > JACQHC01. The sequence goes on from DASWGV010000207.1 coordinate 78,893, forward strand.
TCCGAGATGTGCGAAGGCTGGCTCAGTTCGCTGTCTCCCGGAGCAAGCCCGGCCCGGACAGTGTGTCTCCCAGCGATCTGCGGGATTTCGTGTATCACTTGAAGGATCTCGGGCTGGCGCCCACCAGCATCCGGCGGGAGATCTCCGCACTGCGCACCTATTTCCGCTTTCTGGTCGCCGAGGGCCACCTCACCAGCGACCCGTGCGGCCGGCTCGAGCTGCCCAAGGCGTGGCGCCGGTTGCCCGCGGTACTCACGGTCGCCGAGGTCGAGGCACTGCTTGGCGCGCCGAGTCCGGACGAACCCCTGGGCTGGCGCGATCGCGCGTTGCTGGAAGTCGCCTACGGGACGGGGGTCCGCGTGTCCGAGCTGGTGGGGCTGGAAGCCCCGGACATCTGGTTTGATGAGGCGCTCATCCGGGTGCGGGGGAAGGGCGGCAAAGAACGACTCATTCCGATTGGGCGGCGCGCGCTTGGTGCAGCGGCCCTGTACGGACGGGAGATTCGTGCGGGCCTGGATCGGGGGAACACCGGGGGTCGCTTCTTTCTGAACCGGCACGGCCGGTCCCTTTCCCGCGTAGGGGCGTGGGGCATCATCAAACGCTCCGCCGCCCGCGCCGGGCTGGTGAAACGCGTGACCCCGCACACCTTGCGACACAGTTTTGCCACGCACCTGCTGGAAGGCGGCGCCGACCTGCGAGCGGTGCAGGAAATGCTGGGCCACGCGGACCTCTCCACCACCCAGATCTACACCCATGTGGACCGGGAGTACTTGCGGAGCGTCCATAAGAGCTTTCATCCGAGGGCCTAGCGCCGGGCCCTTCCGGCCCGTGTGCGCCGCTGCCCCTATCTTCCCTTGGCGATGATCCTGGTCATAGACAACTACGACTCCTTCACCTACAACCTGGTGCAGCTCCTGGGAACACTGGGGGCCGAGCCGCTGGTCCGGCGGAACGACGAGGTGACTCTGGACGAGGTCACCGATCTTGCTCCCGCCGCCATCGTCGTTTCTCCCGGTCCCGGGCGACCTGAACAGGCCGGTGTGAGCGTTCCCTTGATCCGAACGTTCTCCGCGCGGGTGCCCATCCTGGGGGTCTGCCTGGGCCACCAGGCCGTCGGTGTGGCGTTTGGCGCCAAGATTGTCCGCGCCGAACGGGTGATGCACGGTAAGCGCTCTACCGTCATGCACACGGGGTCAGGCATCCTGGCCGGGCTGCCTCCCACGTTCGAGGCCATGCGGTACCACTCGCTGGTGATCGCGCCCCAGTCCGTGCCCCCCGATCTCGTGGTGACGGCCTGGACGGCCGGCCGGCCGTCAGGAAGCGAGATCATGGGGTTCGAGCACCGCACTCTTCCCGTCTTTGGCGTGCAGTTCCACCCGGAGTCCATTGGGACCGACGTGGGGCGGGCGCTGGTCGCCAACTTCGTGGCTCGCTCAGCCCCTTCCGTCCCGTAGCCTTCTGTCACACCTGAACTTAGGTGACCATCGCGCCACGGCACGACTTTTGACACGACCACCGGCCAGTATTAGCTTCAGCTGTGCGCCTCCTCTGTGTGATACCGGCCCGCCTTGGGTCCACCCGGCTTCCAGGAAAACCTCTCCGACTTGTCGCAGGTGAGCCTCTTATCCGGCGCGTCGCACGGCGCGTGCTGGAGTTTCGCTTGGGGGCGGCAGTGGTCGTGGCGACCGACCATGAGAGCATTGCGGAGGCCGTCGCCGACCTTCCGGTGACTTCGGTGTTGACCACGGGGCCCTGCGCTTCGGGAACGGAGCGCGTGTGGCGCGTCTCCCGGCGACCGGAATACACCCGCGCCGACGTGATCCTGAATGTGCAGGGCGACGAGCCCCTGGTGGAACGGGCGGCCTTGATGGGTGCCATGGAGCAGGTGCGCAATGGTGCGGACGTCGGTACCGCCGCCGGACCGCTCTCACCGGTGGCGGCCCGGAGCCCCAACCGGGTCAAAGTCAGTGTGGATGGCCGGGGTCGGGCCCTACGGTTCTTCCGCACGGCTTCGGCGGCTGGTTGCTCGCGTCCTGAAACGGTCCTGCATCACGTGGGGGTATACGCCTACCGCCCGGTCGCGCTCAAGCGCTGGGTGGAGCTACCGCCGGTTGCGGAGGAGCGCACCGAAGGCTTGGAGCAGGTGCGGCCGCTCAGCTACGGCATGGTCGTCGGCGTGGCGCCGTTGGAGGGGCCGCCAGCGTCCGGGGTAGACACGGCCGGGGATCTGGAGGAGATGGAGCACCTACTCGCGGCCACGGGGCCGGGGATGGACGGATGAGCACCAAGTACGTCTTCGTCACCGGTGGTGTAGTCTCGTCGTTGGGGAAGGGTATCGCCGGGGCGTCGCTGGGCCGGCTGCTGGTGGAGCGCGGCTTGAAGGTGACCATTCAGAAGTTCGATCCCTACATCAACGTGGATCCCGGGACCATGTCGCCGTTCCAGCATGGCGAGGTCTACGTCACCGATGACGGCGCCGAGACCGATCTCGACCTGGGCCACTACGAGCGATTCATTGACCGCTCGCTCTCGCAGAACAACAACATCACGACCGGACGCATCTACCAGAACGTCATCACCAAGGAGCGGCGCGGCGAGTACCTCGGCAGCACGGTGCAGGTGATCCCCCACATCACCGACGAGATCAAGGCGGCCATCAAGCGGCTGGCGCCGGACCACGACGTTGTCATCACGGAGATCGGCGGGACAGTGGGCGACATCGAGTCGCTGCCGTTCTTGGAGGCGGTGCGGCAGTTTCGTCAGGAAGTGGGGCGCGACAACTCGCTGTTCATTCATCTCACCTTGGTGCCGTTCATTGCCGCCAGCGGCGAGCTCAAGACCAAGCCAACCCAACACTCGGTGCGGGAGCTGATGGAGCTCGGGATTCAGCCCGACATCCTCATCTGCCGGACGGACCGGGCGCTGTCGGAGGGCATCAAGCGCAAGATCGCCCTGTTCTGCAACGTGGACTTCGGCTGCGTGATCGAGAGTCGGGACGCTCAGACTATCTACGAGGTGCCGCTCCAACTGCACGAACAAGGCCTGGACCGCGAAGTGTGCCGCCGACTCGAGCTGGACGTGAAAGAACCTGATCTCCGGCCGTGGCGCGCCATGGTGAAACGCGTGCTACAGCCTTCGAGTCGCGTCGCCGTTGCCGTGGTGGGCAAGTACACCGACCTCACGGATTCCTACACCTCTATTCGCGAGGCGCTCGCGCACGGGGGCATCGCCAACGACGTCGGCGTGGATCTCACGTGGCTCGCAAGTGACGATTTTGGGGATCAGGAGGCGGCGGGCCGCCTGCTGGCCGCCTATGACGCGATGCTCGTGCCGGGGGGCTTTGGCGTGCGGGGCGTGGAAGGCATGGTGGAGGCGGTGCGGTGGGCGCGCGAGAACCAGTTGCCGTTCCTCGGCATCTGTCTGGGCATGCAGGTCGCGATCATCGAGTTCGCTCGCGACGTGTGCCGCTTGTCGGCCACCAACTCCAGCGAATTCGCCGCCGAGTGCGAGCACCCGGTGATCTCACTGATGCAGTCGCAGCGGGACGTGGAGGACTTGGGCGGGACCATGCGTCTGGGGGCCTATCCCTGCCGACTGCGCCCGGGCTCCCGCGTGGCGCAGATCTACGGCGCCGAGCAGGTCAGCGAGCGGCATCGCCACCGCTACGAAGTGAACAACGCCTACCGTGACCTGCTGGCGGAGTACGGCCTGCGGTGTACCGGGTTGTCGCCGGACGGTGGGTTGGTGGAGATGGTGGAGCTACCTGAGCATCCCTGGTTCATCGGCTGCCAGTTCCATCCCGAGCTGCGCTCCCGGCCGACCCGCCCCCACCCGCTGTTCGCCAGCTTTGTCGGTGCCGCGGTGGAACACCAGCGCGCCCGCGCCGCGATCAGTCGCCGCGAGCTGGCCCCAGCCCGGGGTTGACATGGACGGGTTGTGGCGGGCCGGGCCGGTGCTGGTCGCCGGACCGTGCGTTCTGGAGTCTGATGATGTCAACCGGCGGGTCGCCGACGCACTGGCTGAGGTCGCGCGCGACCTGGGCCTGGCGGTGGTCTTCAAAGCCAGCTTCGACAAGGCGAACCGGGCCTCTCCCGGCGGCCCGCGCGGGCCGGGCCTGGACGCCGGGCTAGCCGCGCTGGAGCGTGTGCGGGCCGCCTCCGGCCTCCCGATTCTTACGGACATCCACGAACCCGCTCAGGCCGGCACGGTGGCGGGTGTGGTGGACGCGCTTCAGGTCCCCGCCTTCTTGTGCCGCCAGACGGACCTGCTCATGGCGGCGGGCGCCACCGGGAAACCGGTGAACGTAAAAAAGGGGCAATGGATGGCGCCCGAAGCCATGGCCGGGGCCGTGGCCAAGGTGCGCTCGGCTGGTGGGGCGGACGTCGCGGTCACGGAGCGGGGCACCTTTTTCGGGTACGGGGAGCTGGTGGTGGACATGCGCTCCTTTCGGCGTATGCGGGACGCCACACACTGTCCCGTGTTGTTCGACGCTACCCATGCCACGCAGTATCCCGGTCGTGGGCCGGAAGGAGCGAGCGGTGGCTCCCGCGCCGATGTGCCCGCGCTCCTGCGCGCGGCCGCCGCGGCCGGCGCTGACGGGTTCTTCGTCGAAACTCATCCGGAGCCAGACCGCGCCCCCAGCGATGGGGCCACCATGTGGCCGCTCGCCGAGTTGCGGACGCTGGTGGAGCCCGCCCTGGACATCTGGCACCGGGTCCGTGAAGTGGAGGTGGCGTGATCGCGCCCGCGGGGGTGATTCGGCGTGCCGCGGCAGGAGTGGCGTTGGCGGCCTTCACCCTGGCGTGTCCGGACGGGGACGCGCCGCCGACCACGGGCGTGGCCGCCGACACGGCCGACCAGATTTTTTTTGGGTTGACCCACAATCTGACCTTGGATGGCGTGCTCCGAGCCCGGGTGGAGGCGGACACCGCCCATTTCTTTCAAGGATCCCAGCGCGCCGAGATGCAGAGCGTGCGCGTGGTCTTCTTCTCGCCGCAGGGCCAGCAGACCTCGCGCCTGACGTCGGAGGCCGGTACCTACGACTGGCGGACCGGTAACATGCAGGCGCGGGGCAACGTGGTTGCCGTTACGCCGGACGGCCGACGGCTCCGCACCGCGGTGCTGGAGTACGATCGGACCAAGGACCGCTTGAGCGGTCCCGCGACCTTCGTGTTCGATGCCCCGGACCGGCACCTCGAGGGCGAGAGCTTCGAGGCCGATCCGGATTTCCGCAACGTGGTGACCACGCGGCCGCGCCGGGGGCGCGTGGGCGGGCAGGGGACGCCGTGAAGACGCGGGCGGCGGCCATCGGGTTGATGGTGCTGGCCGGTGCAGGAGGCCCGCTGGGCGCGCAGGCCGGCACGGCTTGCCAGGTGCAGCTGGATAGTGTGGGAGGCGTTGGGCGGCAGGTGGAGTTGGGTCCTGGCCGGGTTCACAACTTCGGCTCAGGTGGGGTGTGGGCGAGCTGTCGTGGGCAGGGCACGCGCATGTACGCGGACAGTGTGGCCTGGTACTCGGAGCGGAACCGGGTGGACTTCATCGGCCATGTGAACTTTCGCGATTCGGCCGTGACGCTGGCGGCGGAACGGGCCAGTTACTTCCTCACCGACGAGCGGCTGGAGGCGTATGGAGCCGTGCGGCTGGAGAACCGCGGGACCGGCGGCGGGCTGGACGGGCCCAATCTCACGTACTGGCGCACGCTGCCGGCCACACGCGACACGGCGGAGTTGTACGCCACCGACAGGCCTATCGTCCGGCATCGCCCGGCCGGAGACACCCTGGCGGAGCCGTACACCATCATTGGCCAGCAGGTGCGACTGCGCGGACAAGGCCGGGCTTGGGCCGGAGGAGCGGTGACGGTCGAGCGCAGCGATTTCGCGGCCCGGGCGGACAGCTCCGAGCTGGACCTGGAGGAAGGGCTCGGGGCCTTCGTGGGTCGCGCGCGGGTGCAGGGCCGAGGATCCACGGCGTACGTTCTCAGTGGCCGGCGCATCCCCTTCCGCATGACCGAGGGGAAAGTGACCTGGGTGCAGGCTCAGGGCAGCGGCGACGCCAACAGCAACGATTGGAGACTCACCGCCGACACCATCGAATTCCATCTCTCGGGAGGCGCGGTGGAGGAGGGATTGGCCTGGGGCGATTCGCTTCGGCCCAACGCGCTGTCCGCCACCTATACCATGCGTGCGGACTCGCTCGTCCTGTCGACGCCCGGGCAGAAGCTCGGTGAGATCCTGGGGTTCGGCGCCGCGCGCGCGACGGCCGGGCGGGACTCCGTGGGCGTGGAGCCGGACTGGGTTGGCGGCGATTCCGTGGTGGCTCGTTTCGCCGATGACGAAGACGGGCGACGGTTCCTGCAAACGCTGGAGGCCCAGGGGAATGCCCGGGCCTTTTATCGGGTGTACGAGGACGATGGGGTCAGCGTCGCCGGAATCAACTACTCCCGGGGCCGCCGCATTATCGCCTCCTTCCGAACCGGCGGTATTGACCGGGTGGACGTGATCGGGGCGGGCGACGGTGTCTATCTCGAGCCGATCCGGAGGTCCCCGTGACCGCGAGCCTGCGGCCCATGCTCCAGGGGCGCGATCCTTCGCTTGCCCTGGCGGTGGCGGCCCTGCTCAGCCGGGCCGACGCCAGCGGCGCCGCATCGTTCGGGGACCTGGCGGTGGCCTATCGCGAGGACCATTTGGACCTGCGCCGCCAGGCACTGGGCGAAGCGCGTAGCGAAGGCGGTGTGCTGTCGGTGGATCAGGTCCGCCGCCACCTGACGGCATCTGTGCTGCCACGCTTGGTCACCGACGGCGTGCTGGAAGCCCTGCCGGACACGATGGATGATCAGACCGCCATCCGACTCAGACCGGAGCTCTGGTCCGCCGCCGCCACTCAGACGTTGGCCGCGCGGCTGGAGTTGTTCGGCTTGGCCCTGGAGGGCATTCAGGCGGCGGAAACGGTGGGGGGGCCCACGGCCGTGAGGGCCGGCGGATCCCAACTGGTGACGCACGGCCTCACCAAGAGTTATCGGCGGCGAAAAGTGGTGGACGACGTCCATCTCGATCTGCGCCAAGGCGAGATCGTCGGGCTGCTCGGACCAAACGGGGCGGGGAAGACCACCACCTTCTATATGATTGTCGGACTGATTCGGCCCGACACGGGGCGCATCTTCCTGGACGGCCAGGATATCTCCGCATTGCCGATGTACCAACGGGCGCGGCGCGGCATCGGCTATCTGGCGCAAGAGCCGTCGGTGTTCCGCAAGCTCACGGTCGAGCAGAATGTCATGGCCATCCTCGAGACCCAAGCGGCGGAGGAGTCGGCCCGTGCCGAGCGCCTGGAGAGTTTGCTGGACGAGCTTTCCATCAAGCATCTCCGGGCCGTGCCGGCGTTCAACCTGTCCGGTGGGGAGCGCCGGCGACTGGAGATCACCCGCGCCCTGGTCACGTCGCCCAAGTTCATGCTGCTCGACGAGCCGTTCGCCGGTGTGGATCCGATCGCGGTGCACGATATTCAGACCATTGTCGCCGGCCTTCGGCGCCGCGGCATCGGCGTGCTCATCACGGATCACAACGTCGAGCAGACGCTCGACATCGTGGATCGGGCCTATATCGTGTTCGAGGGCCGGGTCCAGGTGGCCGGCACGGTGCGCGAGCTGGTGTTTGACGACCGCGTGGCCGACCTGTACCTCGGGCCCACGCTGACCGCGCGCCTCCGGGCTCGCCTCTCCGCCGCCGCGTGAAGACCTCGCTGCAACAGCACCAGACGCTCCGTCAGGAGCTCCGGATGAATCCGCGCCTGTATCAGGCGATGGATTTGCTGTACATGCCGCAAATGGAGTTACAGCAGCACCTCAAGGAGGAATTGCTGGTCAATCCCTTCCTGGAGTTGGTCGAGCCGGACGAGCCGGAGCCGGCCCCCGCTGCGACGGATGCCGAGCGTGCCAAGGCCGAGGCCAGCGAGACCGATGGCGACATCAATTGGGAAGACATCCTCCTGGATGGCTTTCACGTCGGCGTCAATCGGGGACAGTACGAGCAACGAGAGTACTTCGAGCACGTTCCAGTCGAGCGCCGCAACCTGATCGATCACCTGCGTGATCAGCTCCAGCTCCTGGAACTCACCCCGCGTCAGCGATTCCTGGCGGAGGAGTTTCTGGGCAACATCGGCGAGGACGGGTACGTCCAGGCCACGTTGGAGGAGATTCTGGCAGGAGCCAACCAGGCGCTGGAGGCGTACCGGGCGGAACGTGAATCCGAAGGCGAAGAGCCCGCCGGCGGCCCCGAACCCTTCACGCTGACCGAGGTGGAAGCGCTAGTGGGCATCATCCAGCAGCTGGATCCGCCGGGGGTTGGTGCCCGCAACCTCCGCGAGTGCCTGCTGTTTCAGCTGCGGGAAGACGGGCAACAGGACACCCTGACCTACCGGCTGGTGGATGAGGCCTTCGACGACTTGATCTCTCATCGCTGGGGTGAGTTGGCCAAGCGATATGGCCTCCAGCCCAAGGAGGTCCAGGACGCCGCGGACGGCCTGGCCCGGCTGGATCCAAAACCCGGGCTCCGCTTCGCGGCGGAAGACGACGCGTATGTCACGCCCGATCTGGTGGTCGAGAAGGTTGACGGGGAGTATCGGGTCTTTCTGAACGATGGAGGCGTGCCACGGCTCCGCTTGAGCCCGGTGTACCGGGACCTGGCCGCGGACAAGAAGAAGTTTGTCGGGGAGAACAAGGAGTTCGTGACCGAGAAGCTGAACAACGCCACGTGGCTGATTCAGGCCATCGAGCAGCGGCGCCAGACCATGCTCAAGGTCATGAACTTCATCGTGGACCGGCAGCGCGAATTCTTTGAAAAGGGGGTGGAGTATCTCAAACCCTTGACGCTCCGCGAAGTCGCGGACGTCATCGAGATGCACGAGTCCACGGTTAGTCGGGTGACGAGTCAGAAGTACGCCCAGACGCCACGCGGCGTGCTCCCGCTCAAGTTCTTCTTCTCCTCCAGCCTGGAGACCACGACCGGTGAGGACGCCAGCGCGCGGGCGGTCAAGGCGCTGATACAGAAGCTGGTGTCCGACGAGGGCGCCGCCCGGCCGTTGACTGACTCGGAGATCGTGGCCCACCTCAAGAGTCGCGGCATTCAGATCGCGCGCCGCACCGTGGCCAAGTATCGCGACCAGCTGGGCATCCTGTCGGCGCGTATGCGGAGACGAATGTGAGCCTGGCCGGACCCCACGGCGCGGTGGACGTGAGCGTCCTGGTGCCGGCCAAGGACGAGGCGGAGAACCTGCCGGAATTCGTGCGTCAGTGTGCCGACGCGTTGCGCGGGACGCCCTATCCGTGCGAGTTAATCGTGGTGAACGACGGGAGCGAGGATGACACGGCCGCCGTGCTGGAGCGGCTCGCGGCCGAGTACGTGTTTCTTCGGATCGTGACTCACCGGACCCGCCTGGGCATTGCCGACGCGCTGAAGACCGCGGGCGATGCGGCGCGGGGACGCATTCTGGTGTTCTATCCCGCAGACCTCCAATTCCTGCCCAGCGACATTCCGCATCTGGTGGATCCGGTGCGGGCGGACGAGGCTGACATTGTCACCGGCGTGAAGCAGGGCCACTATGACAAGGCGTTCGTGTCCGCGGTGTACAACCGCCTCTGTCGCTGGTTGTTTGGTGTGCGGGTCACCGACCTGAACGCGGTCAAGGCGTACCGTCGCGACGTGATGGACGTGGTACCGGTCCGCCCGGATTGGCACCGGTATATGGTCGTCGTCGCGGCGGCGGAAGGGTATCGGGTGATGGAGCGTCCGGTGACGCTGCTGCCCCGCCGGGCGGGCAAATCCAAGTTCGGGTTGGGCCGGATTCCGGTGGGCGTGCTCGACCTGTTGTCGGTCTGGTTTCAGCTCCGCTTCGGTCGGAAGCCCATGCTGTTCTTCGGCGTGTCAGGCGGCCTGCTGTTCGCGCTGGGCTTCCTGGTCGGCGCGGTGGCGCTGGTCATTCGATTTGGGTTTGGGGTGGGTTTCCGGCCGCTGCTCGATCTTGTCATGGTGTTGGTGATCTCGGGGATCGCGCTCTTCGGCTTCGGGTTTGTGGGGGAGATGCTGGCCGGGCAGCGGGAAGAGCTGCGGAGCTTGAGCCGCGCGGTGGAGCGCCTGGCCCGGGCGTTGAATCGCGACTGAGCCTAGTCGCGGGCCAGCCCGTCGTAGATCTCTTTCCAGCGCCGGACAATGGCCGGCCACCCGAACACGTCGTTGGCGCGTCGCCGGCCGGCCTCACCCAGGCGTCGCGCCAGCGCGGGATCACGCGCCAGGAGCGTGAGGGCCGCCGCCAAGGCATCGGCGTCGCCCGGCGGGACCAGCAGCCCGCTCTGATCATGCTCAACGATGTCCGGAATTCCTCCCACCGCGCTCCCCACCGCCGGCGCGCCGAACTGCATGCCTTCGAGCAGCACCATCCCCAGCCCTTCCGTGTCGCTGCGGTCATCAATGATGGCCGGGAGCACCACCGCGTCTGCCCGGCGATAGGCCGCGCTGAGATCCGCGAAAGGGATGCGCCCGGTGAACGTCACACGATCGGCCACGCCCAGCGACTTCGCGCGGTCGCGCAGGGTTTGGAGCTCCGGTCCCTCGCCCACCACCACGGCCCGGGCTGGGGCATCTGCGGGCATGCGGCCGAGGGCGTCGAGCAGCACGGCCACGCCCTTGCGTTGGACCAGCCGTCCCACGAACAGGGCCGTGAAGGGCCCCGTGCGTGGCGCCGGTGCTTGGGCAACGGTCCCGGGAGGCAGGCCCACGGCGTACGGAATCACCGTCACGTCCGCTCGACCCAACCGCGCCACCTCGGCGGCCGTGTACCGCGAGATGGCCACCACCCGGTCAGAGGTGCGCGCGGCGCGGGCCAGGAACCAGCGGAGCGGACGAAGGCCGCTCGCGGCCCAACGCAGCTCAACACCGTAGAACGTCGTGACGATGTGCGCGCCGCAGGTCCACCGCGCAATCCAGCCGAACAGCGCATGGGGCAGGGCCCAGTGCACGTGCACCACGTCGTAGCGCTGCCGCCGGCACAGCCGCCAGGCCGCCCACGCCCCGCCCACCACGTAGCTGATGGCGAGGAAGCGATACCGCCACGATCGCGTGAGCCGGTCAGGTGCCGCTTCGTCATGGGTCAGGTCTTCCCATGGGCGGGGGGCATACCGGAACCGGTGCACCGGTATGCCGTCGTGTCGGTCAGGACCGCCGCCTCGGTACGCCGACGTGAGTACCTCAACATCGTAGCCGGCCGCCCGGAGGCGGCGCAGCAACTCCACGAGCCAGGGTACGATCACGTCATCGGGCGTGCGCGGGAACGCCGTAACCACGTGCAGGATCCGCACGGATCAAGTATAATCGCCGACCTGCATGACCACCGAACGCGCGCGTTGGCCCGCCGGCCGCTGGGCCGCAGGCCTGATTCAGGTCGTCGCGCTCGGCGCGGCGGTCTGGTTCCTCGTGGACACGGGGCGAGACAACTGGGCTGCCGTCGTCGCGACCAGGTTCACCATGGCCTGGGGCCCGCTGCTTCTGGCTTCGGTACTGACTGCCGGTACCTACCTGTTCCTCGTGCGGGTCTGGGTGCACAGCCTGCACTGGTGGGGCCAGCGGCTCGGGGTCTTGACGGCGCTCCGCATCTGGTTCGTCGGCAATCTGGCTCGCTTCATTCCCGGCATGGTCTGGCAGTTTGTCGGGATCGCGGCCATGGTGCAGGCCCATGGCGTTTCGCCCGTCGCGGCGACCGCGGCCATTCTGTTGCAGCAAATCGTGCTCTTGGCCACGGGGGTCGGTCTCGTGGCGGCGGCGGCGCCGGCGTTGCTCGGAACCTGGGTGGTGGGACTGCCCCCCGTGGCCGTTCCGGCGCTGGCCGCGGCGGGGGTGGTGATCGTGATCGTGATCCTGCCTCGCGCGCTTCCCCTCATCGGGCGCGTCCTGACGCGGCTCACGGGTTCCGCGGTCACGCTTCCAGCCCCGCCGCCCATGATGTTTGCGCGATACGTGGCGGGTCTTGCCGCCCCGTGGCCGGTGTATGGCATCGCGTTCTGGCTCTTCGGGCGAGCCCTGTTCGGCGACGCCGCGCCGGGGCCGTTGGAGGCCGCAACGGTCTTCGTGGGTTCGTACGTTGCCGGGCTCATCGTGGTGTTCGCGCCGGGAGGTATTATTGTGCGGGAGGCGGCGCTCGTGGCGGGCCTCAGCCCGCTGGTGGGCGGCGGACGGGCCCTCACCCTTGCGGTGGGCTCGCGTCTCTGGCTCGTGGCCCTCGAACTCGCCACGGCGCTGGGCGTGATCCTGGTGCATCGGTTCGCCCAACGCGCATCGCCGAGCGATGGTGCCTGATCCGCCGGTCGGCACTGGTACAGTTTGAATGAGTGAATCCGTTGCGCGGTCGGGAAACTGTACCAGTACCCGCCGGTCCCACGGGCTCACACCCGGCGGGGCCGCGGTTATATTTGGCGGCACCATGAACCAGCGCATCGCCCCAGCATCACCCGAGCTTCGGGACTTCTACAGTGAGCGGCACAACTGGCGCAACGCCGGCGAGGAGCGCATGCGCTTTCGCAGCGCGACGCGCCTCGCCCGCGTGGCCGCCGGGAGCGCCGTCCTGGACGTGGGCAGTCGCAATGGGGACCTCCGGAAGTACCTGGCGGCCGATGTCCGCTATCAAGGGGTGGATATTGCGCCGGAATTCGCCGGGCCCAACATTCTCATTCACGATATCTCTTCCGGAATTCCCTTCGAGGACGCGTCGTTTGACTACGTGTTCATGATCGAAGTGATGGAGCATGTTCCCACGCCGTACCAGACGTTCGGCGAGGTGCGCCGGGTGCTGCGGCCCGGTGGCGTGTTCCTGCCGTCGGTCCCGAATCCCTACCATTTCAAGGAGTTGATCTGGAACATCCTGCGCATTCCAGACCGGCAGGGGCATATCTACAGCTGGACCCGGCAGACCATGACCCGCCTGGGCGAGATGAACGGGTTCCGGCTCGATGGAGTTGCCGGGACCTACCTGTATCCGCCTGTGCCGTCCCCCTTTCCTCTTCTCTCCCGCTCGATCGTTTACCGGTTCGTCAAGTCGTGACCGCGGGGGCGTAGCGGCATGCTGGCCCGCGTGATCCAGCGCTTCCCCACGGGCTCCGCGGTGGCGGGCTACGCGGTCGCTGTCGCGCTCGCCTTCTGGGGATTCTGGCGGGGCCGGAGCCTGCTGAACCCGTTCAGCGACCAGACGCACGTCTACCCGTTCCGAAAGTTCGCCGTCGAGTACCTCAAGCAGTACGGTGACGTCGCAGGGTGGAATCCGTACATCCTGGGCGGCATGCCGTTTGCCGCCAACGTGACGAACGGCGATACGTTCTACCCGAGCATGCTGCTCCGCCTGTTCCTTCCCGTGGATGTCGGGATCACGCTCGGTTTCCTGATCCACATCCTGCTCGCTGGCGCATTCACGTTTCTGTTCCTCCGGGCATTGAAGCTCGATTGGGGCGCCGCCTTCGTCGGTGGGGCGGCGTACATGTTCACGGGACAGCTGGTTTCCCTGGTGACGGCAGGGCATGACGGGAAGCTCGCGGTCAGCGCGCTGCTGCCCCTGGCGCTGCTGTGCCTCTATCGCGCGGTTTCGCTGGGTGCGTGGCGCTGGTACGTGGGCTTCGGCGTGGTGGTCGGCCTCTCCCTCCTGTCCCCGCACGTCCAGCTCACGTACTACCTCCTGATGGCGGCCGGGTTCTTCTGGCTGTTCATGGTGGTCTGGAGCCGAGAACGGCCCATCGGGCACGCGTGGTGGCACTCGGCGCTGCTGTTTGGCGGGGGGCTGGCTGTGGGGTTCGCCTTGGACGGCATCCAGCTCATTCCGTTCGCGGAGTACGTGGCGTACTCGCCCCGCGGGGCGGCAGCGGCCGCTGCCGGGGCCAGCAGTACGGGCTGGGCCTACGCCACATCGTACGCGATGCCGCCTGAGGAGTTGCTCAACGTGGTGTGGCCGAGCTTCTCCGGCATGGTGGAAAATTACTGGGGACGGAACTTCCTCAAGTACCACAGTGAGTACCTGGGCATCGCCCCGCTGATGCTTGCCTGCCTCGGCTTCGGGCTGACCGAGAGACGGCGGATGGCGTGGTTCTTCGCGTTCCTGATCACCTACGGCGTGCTGTTCGCGCTGGGCGGGCACACGCCGTTCTATCGGCTCCCATATCATCTGCTGCCGGGCATACGGATGACCCGCGGCGCCGGCATGATTTTCTTTCTTGCGGCGTTTGGCGTCGCGGTGCTCGCGGGGTTTGGTGTGCAAACGCTGCTGCGCGGGGCGGGGCAAGTGCGGCGGGGTTTCCTGATGGGCTGGTTGGCCGTGCTGGGGGCGGGTGTTATCCTGGCCGTCGCCGGGGGGTTTAAGGGCATCATGCTCTCCTTCGCCCCGCCCCAAAGGCTCGCCGTGGTCGACGCGAACTACGGCACGTTCACCTGGGATACCCTCCGCGGCTTCATGATCGCGCTCGGTGCCGGGAGTCTCGTCCTTGCGCTTCAGAAGAAGCGCCTGGTGGGTGACGCCTGGGGCCTTGCGCTCGGCGGGTTGGTGCTGCTCGACCTCTGGAGCGTGGAGCAGCGCCAGATCCGGTTCGGCCAGCCGGCCAGGCAGCTGTTTGCAGCGGACAGCGTGGTTCGGGCGGTGTCGACGGACTCGGGGCTCTATCGGCTGCTCCCGGTGCCGTCTTCGAATTCGGTGTACTGGCAGGATAACTACTTGATGGCCCACGGCATTCGTTCGGTCCTGGGATACCAGGGAACGGAACTCCACCGCTACGACGAGCTGCTTGGCGGCAAGAATGAGTGGCGGAACGTGGGGAACCCGAACCTGTGGCGACTACTTGCTATCAAATACATCGTGATCGACCGGGCAGTCGAGCTCCCGGAGCTCGTGCCGGTAGGGGAGGGGCCGCTCGCCCCCTACCAGGGCCCACCGGTCCATCTCTATCGGTACGTCCAGGCCCAGCCCTTCGCCTGGCTGGTGCGGGCCGCGCTGGAGGTCCCTGACAACCAGGCCCGCGACGCGCTCATGGACCCGCGCTTCGACCCGCGGCGCCTGGTGTTGGTGCCCCCGGAAGCGGGGGTGGGCAAGACTGAGCTCTCGGCGCTGCCGGAGCCGGTGGCCGATCCGGTCGAAGTCGTGGAGGAGCGTCCCGGCCAGTACCGCTTCACGCTGAACCGGCCGGCGGTGGAGCCGGCGTATCTGTTCGTCTCGGAGCCGCATTACCCAGCGTGGCGTGCCACGGTGGACGGGAGTGTGGTCCCGGTCGTCCGGGCCCAATACGCGCTCATGGCCGTCCCGATCCCCGCCGGGGCGCGGAGCGTCGAGCTGGCGTTCCAGTCACGATCCTATCAGCTCGGACGGTTGCTGACGTTGGCGGCGCTCCTGCTGGTGGGCACGGTCGCGGCACATTCGTGGTGGAGGGCGCGGGGGAGAGCGGGGGATGGCTGAACGGGCGCTCGTGATCATCCCAACGTACAACGAGGCGGTCAATCTCGGGACGCTCCTGCCGCGCGTACTGGGCCAGGATCCCCGAATCGAAGTCTTGATTGTGGACGATAACTCGCCGGATGGTACCGGAAGCATCGCGGACGAGATGGCGGTCACCGAGCCCCGTCTGCACGTGCTCCACCGGGAAGGCAAGCTTGGCCTGGGTACCGCCTACGTCGCTGGATTCCGATGGGCCCTGGAGCGCGGGTTCGATTACATGTTCGAGATGGACGCAGACTTTTCTCACGATCCCAAGCATTTGCCGGAGTTCCTCGCAGCCGCGGGGGACGCGGATCTCGTCCTCGGGTCTCGGTACCTGAAGGGCAAGGTGAGCGTGGTCAACTGGCCCATGGGACGGCTCCTGTTGAGCTACGTCGCCAATATTTACGCCAGGATCGTGACCGGCCTGCGGGTATTCGATGCGACCGGAGGGTTCAAGTGCTTTCGTCGGCGCGTGCTCGAGGCCATTGACCTGGACGCGGTCCGCTCCAACGGGTACGCCTTCCAGATCGAGATGAGCCTGCGGGCCGCCCGGAGAGGATTCCGCATCGTCGAGATCCCGATCGTGTTCGTGGATCGCGCAGACGGGACCAGCAAGATGTCCGGCCGGATCGTGCGCGAGGCCATTTGGATGGTTTGGCGCCTCAGGCTCCAGGCCATGCTGGGGCAGTTATGAGCGGGCACGTGGTTCATAAAATGACCGGGTCGGGCAATGATTTCGTGTTCGTGGACGGACGTATTGACGGGCCGGAGAACTGGTCGGCGGACCGTATCCGGGCGGTTTGCGATCGGCGGACCGGCGTGGGGGCAGACGGGCTCGTGATCGTTGAGTCCGGGACGCAACCAGGCGCCGTCCGGATGACCTACTTCAACCGGGACGGGAGCCGCGCTCCCATGTGCGGTAACGCCGCCCTTTGCGCTACCCGGTTCGCGGCGGTCCAAGAGCTTGCGTCCCCTGACGGCATGGAACTGGTGACCGAGGCTGGTAGATACCGCACCAGGTGTCTGCCAGGTTCGGAGTCCATCGCCGAGATCGAGTTAGGCGATATATCGAAGAGTAGGGAAGTGACGCTGACGCTGGCGGCAGGGGAGATGGCTGCACGTCTGGCGGTCGTGGGAGTACCTCACTTGGTCGTGGTAGTGGACGACGTTTGTCGGGTCCCCCTCATCGAGCGAGGCAGGTCTCTCCGGCAGGATCCCGCCCTGGGTCCGGACGGAGCCAACGTGAACTTCGTCAGCCGGGGCCCTGGCGGTTGGGCGATGCGCACCTATGAACGAGGGGTAGAAGACGAGACGCTGGCCTGCGGGACTGGGGCCGTCGCGGCAGCCGCCGTCCTGGCCGAGTTGGGTTCCGCAGAGGTGCCGTGGACGGTGGGCACGGCGTCCGGCCGCCAGCTAATCGTCACCGGCTGCGCCGGTCCGGGCGGCCTCACATCCGTATGCCTGGTGGGGGAAGGTCGGGTGGTGTTCCGGGCCCTGCTGGCAAACCTGGGGTGACGTTGGCGGTTGTCCACAGTTCTGTTGGAATAAACTTAACATAACATCTATTATACGCCATTCATCCACGTCTACCAAGGCCGATTACCGTCTGGCCGGTGCCCCAACGACTTACCCCCCTACTCGGGATGGCCTGAGCTCACCCAGCCGCAACTGGGCCTCTAAGAAGGAGGGCGTTTCACGATATTGATCCAGGACCATCTGGTAGGCTGCGGCCGCCCGCGTGGTGTCGCCGGCGAGCCGGAACGTCCGACCAACCTCTAGAAGACTTTGAGCTTTCAAGTACTCATAGGGCCACTGCGCGGACGCCTCTTGATGAGCCGCCGCGGCCTCGGCGGGCCGGCCTGCCTGCTCCAAGGCCGTGCCAAGCAGCGCGTACGCCGCGGCCGCGAAGCGGTTATCCGGCCGGCGATCAAGGAACTCGCGCAGCCCGCCGATAGCCTGCTCCACCTCGCTCCGGTCCAGTCTGATCTGTGCCAATAACAGCGCGCCTTCGCCGGCGGAGGCCGTGCCGCCGTAGTTCTGCACCAGCCTCGCGAGGTCGCTCGCCGCGAGGGGCGCGTTGCCGGCACCCAACGCCTGCTGGGCATCGCGCAGCGCCCGGCTGGCGAAAGCGTCTCGACGGGCCTTCGCCGATATGGTGAACCAGCCCCCGCCCAGCGCGAGCACGAGGGCGGCACCGGCAATGGTCAGCCATCGGCGATTCTGCACCGCCAGCGTCGCCGCGCGGTGTAAGGGATCCCGGGTCGTCCTGGCGGTGGAATCGGTCACGTGTCGTCCCGGCGTTTCTTCCCAATCAAATGTGGTCGCCCAGGTGCCGCCAACGAGCCGGAGTGCCGCCGACCGGCGGCGCGATCCGCCTCGTCAGGTGCCCCGGGGCGATGCCCCTGGGGTGACTCGAACACCCGGCCAACGGTTTAGGAAACCGCTGCTCTATCCACCTGAGCTACAGGGGCCGAAGAGTGCGGACAGGAACTTAACGACGCCGACTCGCCTCACCAACGGTCCTGGAAGGCGGCCAGAGCGTCGCAGGCGCGTGCTCCGGCGTTGTCCATTTTTCCACATGCCGACTTGACCGCCGCCGGGCGCGGTGCCTAATCATCGCTGATGGCGCCTGACTGCCACAGGCGCCACCTCAGGCCTTACGTGAGACTGAGCTTCAACAATGCCGCCTAGCAGTTTTGCCAGACGTAATCAATTGATCTCAAACGGTTTATGACCATCAATATTAAGTTCCGTGTCTGATTTTTCCACATCATCAACCCTGGCTGATAACGGGCCCTTCCTGAGCTCCCGTTCCAAGGCCTGCAGCACCAGCTCCGGGCCGAATGCCGATACCTCCACCCGCCCGTCTGGCAGGTTCCTTACGCTGCCAGTCAGGCCCAGTCGTCGGGCGTGCCGCGCCACGAACCAACGGAATCCCACGCCCTGCACGCTGCCGGAGACCAGCCAGCGCACTCCTTGGTCGCGCTCAGGTGCCACGTTTTACCCGCCGGACTGGTGGCCGGTGCGAGAACGGCGATGGCGCAGAACGTAGATGACCAGGACCAGCGCCAGGATCGGGAGCAGAGTCAGCACCGCGATCGAGCTATATCGCTGCACGTCCTCACGCAGCAGCACACTTGCGTGCTTGCCCAAGTACCAGCCGATGTAGGTCAGGATGGCGCACCAGATCCCCGCCCCGGCCGCCGTGTAGATCGCGAACCGGTCGAGGCGCATGCGCGCCAAGCCGGCCGGCAGAGAGATATATTGCCGAATCACCGGAACCAGCCGCCCGACGAACGTCCCGACCTCGCCGTGGCGGCGAAAAAACGCCTCAGCCTTGTCCAACGATGCCTCGTTGATCAGCAGGTACCTCCCGTATCGGTGCAGTAACGGTCGTCCGAGCCGGACCGCCACCCAGTAGTTGAACAGTGCGCCCAACACGCTCCCCCCAATGCCGGCGGCCAGCACTGCTCCGGTGTGCATGCGGCCTTGCGCGGCCAGATACCCTGCGGGTGGCATCACCACCTCGGACGGGAACGGGAAAAAGGACGACTCCAGGGCCATGAGGAGCGTGATTCCCGGGTAGCCCAGCCGAAACACGGTGTCGGTCAGCCAGGTGATGAACGTCTCCAGCATGGCCTACGGGGCTCCGGTCTCGAAGCCATGGCGTCCGATGAGCCGAACGAAGTCGGCCGCGCCCAGGGTCTCCGACGCGACGTGAGCGCCCTCCCGGGTCAATCGCACCAGTTCCTGCGCACCGGCCCCCTGGACCGGCATGACCAGGCAACCGCCGTCGGCCAGCTGCTCGATGAGGGGCTCGGGCACCCGCGGCCCGGCTGCGGCGACCAGGATGGCGTCGTAGGGCGCATACGGTCGCCATCCGATGGTGCCATCGCCGGTGAGCACGGTCACGTTGGCCACGCCGGCCGCCTCGAGCGCCTGACGGGCCTGCGAAGCCAGCTCCGGGATCCGCTCGACTGTGAAAACCTGTGCGGCCAGGCAGCTCAGGAGCGCGGCCTGGTACCCGGTCCCGGTCCCGATCTCCAACACCCGCTCGTGGCCCCGCAGATTCAGAATCTGGAGGTAGGCGGCGTGGGTTGACGGCTGGGAAATGGTCTGGCCTCGCCCCACAGGGAGAGCGGCGTCCTCGTAGGCCCGGGATCGCAGCGCCTCGGGCACGAACAGGTGGCGAGGCGTCGTCGCGAAGGCGTGCAACACCGCGAGGTCCTCCACCCCGCGGCCGCGCAGCTCCTCCACCAGGCGCGCGCGGTATCCACCAAATCCGTCGATCATTCGCCCAGCCTCCAGTTCCGCACATCCTCGAGCAGCCGGTAATTGGTCAGATCCACGTGCAGGGGCGTGACCGAGATAAACCCGTCCCGAACGGCGATGAAATCGGAGTCCTCGCTCCCGGACCAGGCGATCTGTCCTCCCCCGATCCAGTACATCCGTCGTCCCCACGGATCCCGCGTTTCCATCAGCGATTCCGAGAAGATTCGACTGCCCAGCGTCGTGACCTTGATCCCCCGGATGCGATCCCCGGGGACGGGCGGGAGATTCACGTTGAGCAGGGTTTCGTGCGGAAAGTTGGCTACCGCAGCGATTCCGATCGCCAGCCGTTCCAGCCACGGGCGATGGCTGTCCAGGAGGTCCAGGTCACTCCCGGCGAAGGACACGGCGATCCCGGGGATGCCCAGGGACAGGCCCTCCATGGCCGCGGCCACCGTGCCGGAATACAACACGTCCTCGCCCATGTTGGGTCCATGATTGACACCGGAGAACACCAGCTCCGGCCGGTCGGGCAGTAGCGCGCCCAACGCCAGCAGCACGCAATCGGTGGGTGTCCCGTCAACCTGATAGGCACCGTCGGGCCGGCGGACCGGGCGCAGCGGTCGGGAGAGAGTGAGCGAGTGACTGGTGCCGCTTTGCTCGCGATCCGGCGCGACGACGGTCACCTCTCCGACCGAGCGAAGGACGTCTGCCAACAGCGCGAGCCCGCGGGCCAGGATCCCGTCGTCGTTACTGACGAGGATCCGCACCGGTCGCTTTGCCGTCGAGAATCTCCAGGATGTGTCTGAGCTCGACCGTGAGGCTTTCGATCGTCTCGTGTTGCAGCGCGTGCCGGGCCTGGGTCTTCAGGATCCCGCTCCGCCGGTACTCGTCAATCCGCTGCCGCGCACCCTCGATGGTGTACTTCTCCGTGTACAACAGATGCTTGACCAGCATGATGAGCTCGATCTCGCGCCGCTGGTAGACCCGGTTGCCCGAGCGGTTCTTGGCCGGATTGAGGAACCGGAACTGACTTTCCCAATAGCGCAGGACGTGCGGCTTCAGGTCCGTGAGCTGACACACGTCCCCGATGGAGAAGAACTCCTGGAGCGGACGGGAAACCGTCACCGCCATCGCTCGGCCTTGAGGTCGCGTTCCATCAGATCCGCGATAGCCCGGCGGGGGTGCTTGTGTTCGAACAGGATCCGGGCTACTTCGCCGGCGATCGGCAGCTCCACTCCGGCCCGACGCCCCAGCTCGACGGCCGCCTGCGCCGTTCCCACGCCTTCCGCCACCGTGCGGCGCTCCGCCAGAATCTCCGCGACCGTCCGGCCCCGCCCGATTTCGACCCCGAGCGACCGGTTGCGGCTCAGGCCCCCGGTGGCCGTGAGGATCAGGTCGCCCATGCCGGCAAGCCCGGCAAACGTCTGCGGCTCGGCACCCAGCGCTTCTCCCAGCCGGCTCATCTCCGCCAGACCTCGCGTGATCAGTGCGGCGCGCGGATTGTGGCCCAGCCCCAGGCCTTCCAGGATGCCGGCGGCAATGGCGATCACGTTCTTCAGCGCCCCCCCCAGCTGCACGCCCACCACGTCGTCGCTGGTGTACACCCGGAAATGCCCATTGGAAAACGCCTGCTGCGCCGCCTCGGCCGCGGCGTGATCGTGAGACGCCGCGACCACCGCCGTGGGCTGCCGGCCGTAGACCTCCTGGGCAAAGCTCGGACCTGAGAGCGCGACCACGCTCGAACCCGGCAGCGTCTCCTCGAGCACCGCGGTCATGGTGTCGAGCGTTTCCGGCTCCAGTCCCTTGGACGCGCTGACAATCACCGGGTTCCCGGATGCCACCGTCCCGATCTCGCCACCGAGCCGCCGCATGGCGTGCGAGGGCGTTACGCACACCACCAACTCGGCGTCGGCCACGACCGCCGACACGTCACCGCTGGCCTCCAGGGTCGGCGCCAGAGGGGCCCCTGGAAGAAACAAGTGGTTGACGTGCGTTGCATTGATGGCTGAGACCACCTCGGGCTCGCGGGCCCAGATCCGGACCCGGTGGCCCAGCCGGGCCAGATGATCGGCCAGGGTGGTGCCCCACGATCCGGCTCCAACGACTCCGACGTTCACGACGCAGCCCCGTGGCTTCCGAACCGGGGTTCCGTGCCGTGCAGGAGCCGCTGGATGTTGGCGCGGTGAGTGAACATGATGAAGCCCGCCAGGACCACAGCCGCCGTGAGGGTGAACGGATCGTCAGGTCCGAGCAGTGCGGTGGCAAGCGGGAATGTCGCCGCCGCGATAAGCGAAGCGGCGGACATGAAGCCGGTCAGGCGCAGCGTAGTGAACCATACGCCGGCGCTGATCAAGAACGGGATCGGCGCCAGCACGATCAGCACGCCCGCCGCCGTGGCCACGCCTTTGCCGCCCTTGAAGCCGACGAACAGGGAGAACACGTGGCCCGACACCGCGGCGGTGCCCAGCGCCATAGGAAGCCACGGAGCGGGGCCAGCCCGGGGAGCGAACAGCAGGACCGGAATCACGCCCTTGGCCACGTCGAAGAGTCCCGCGGGAGCGGCGGCCTTCCACCCCATCGCGCGGTAGAGATTGGTGGCGCCGAGGTTCCTACTGCCGAAGCGCCGCAGGTCAATGCCAGCGAGTCGGGCGACCCAGTAGCTGGTGGGCACCGCCCCCAAGAGATAGGCGGCAGCCAACCACAGCGCGATCGTCACCGGCGACCCTTGCGCCGCTTGAGTGCCAGTCGCATGGGAGCGCCCGCAAACCCCCACGCCGTCCGAAACCCGTTCAGCAGGTACCGGCGATAGGCCTCCGGCACGGCCTCGGGGTGGCTGGATACCACCGCGAACGCGGGCGGTTTCGTTCCGATCTGGGAACCGTACAGAAGCTTGACCTCCTGCCCCGCCCGCTGGGGCGGTTGGTTGCGCTCCACCAGCGCCCGGAGGACCCGGTTGACCTCAGCGGTCGGCACCCGCCGATCCAGCTCAGCGGCAACCGCCCGAATCACGTCGAGCAGCTTCCGCACTCGCTGACCAGTCAGCGCGGACAAGTACACGAACGGCACTCCGGAGAGCTCCGGGGCGCGCTCTTTGACCGTTACCTCGCCGCGCCGCGCCGTGTTCGGCTCCTTTTCGTCGATCAGATCCCACTTGTTCACCGCGACGACGATCCCGCGTCCCTGCTCTATGACGCGCTGCGCGATCCGAAGGTCTTGCGCCTCGACGCCCCGAGCGGCATCTACCACCAGGACGCAAACGTCTGCGCGCTCAATCGCTCGCTCGGTGCGCAGGGTCGAATAGAACTCGATCTCATCTATTACTTTCGATCGACGCCGTAACCCTGCGGTATCAATGAAGTTGAACGTCACATCGTGATACCGCAAGAGGGAGTCCACCGCATCACGCGTGGTCCCGGGCTCGGGAGCCACCACGCTACGCTCGGTGCCGAGCAGCCGGTTTGCGATACTTGACTTGCCGACATTGGGCCGACCGATGATCGCGACTTGAATCCCTGCGGTGTCCGTCGCGGTCTCTGGCAGCACCCGCTCCGCCACGAGGTCCAGCAGGTCGCCCGTCCCCTTCCCGATCGCGGCCGACACGGGACACGGCTCGCCAAAGCCCAGCTCGTAGAACCCCGTGTCCAGCGGCGCCCGGCCAAGATCATCCAGCTTGTTCGCCACCAGAACCACCCGGTCTCTGAGGGGCCTGAGGAGCGAGGCGACCTCCTGGTCGGCGGGGTGCACGCCGGCCTTGGCGTCCACCACGAAGAGGATGGCGTCCGCCTCACGAACCGCGGTCTCAATCTGAGCGCGGATTGCGGCGCCCAACCGGTCCTGTCGGCCGGCGACCCAACCTCCGGTGTCAACCAGAAAGAACGCGCGGCCGTTCCACTCGATCGGAGCGAACTGGCGGTCGCGCGTCACCCCGGGCTTGTCGTCCACGATCGCCCGTCGCCCGCCGGCGAGCCGGTTGAACAGCGTGGATTTTCCCACGTTGGGCCGCCCGACGATTGCGACGGTCCGGCGCGTCATGAAAGGGCTGGCCCGGTCAGCGCATCCACGAACTCGTAGGAAAGGCGGACCTCGGCCGGGACGTGCCGCACGACGTCGTCAAGCGAGAGGTCGTCCAGAAAAACGCCGGCGTCGTTGACCGACTCGGCGGGCAGCAGGGCCAGGTCCACGTCCGATCGGCCGGCGAGGGCATCGCGGAAGGCACGCCCGGGCAGAAGGGCGGCGGTCGTAACGCTGGGTCCGAACAAATCGTTGGAAAGGACGATGAGCTCCCACGTGGCCCCAGTTGCCGGGCCCAGGGTTTCCAGAAGGAGCGGCATCAGCCGGCCCATGGCCGTCCCGGTGAGCACGGCGATTCTCAGGTCTGTAAGGCTGGGGAGCGGCCCGCCCTGGGCGATGCGGCCCTCGAGATACCGCACGCTGCCGACGCCGTTCTCGCGCTGCTCGAAGTCACCGTACCAGTCCGCAGGAGGCAAATCGAGCCCGGCGCGGACATACAACTCGTCGGATCCATGGACCCACCGGTGCCCCCGCTCATGCACCGCCCGTTCGGCGGCGGCGTGCACCACGTCCACACCCGCCCGGCACTCTTCCGCCGTCGGCTCCCGGGTGAGGTGATGCTTGGAATGGTCCGTCAGCCCCACCGGCACCACCGCGGCGGACAACACGGCGTCGCCCAGCCGGTAGAGATCCTCCAGTGACGCACGCAGTACGGGGCCGTCGTTCACGCCGGGTTGCAGCACGATCTGCGTGTGGAAGCGGATGCCGCACTCCGCGAACGCAGCGAGCTGCGGAATTACCGCCGGCGCCCGGGGATTCCGCAGCAGGCGCCGCCGGATGACCGGATCAGTGGCGTGCACGGAGACGTACAGGGGCGAGAGTCGGTACTCGATGATTCGCTCGACGTCGGGTGGCTTGAGATTGGTGAGCGTGGCGAAGTTCCCATACCGGAACGACAGCCGGTAGTCATCATCCCGCACGTACAGTGTGTCGCGGAGCCCCTCGGGCAGCCCGTCCACAAAGCAGAAGTCACATCGGTTACCGCAGCGGCGGATCCGCGGCGGCTCCAGGGTGACTCCCATGGGAAGGCCTTCAGGTCGCTCGATGTCGAACTCGATCTCTCGGCCATCGGGGAGCCGGGCGTGCAGCAGGAACTGCTCGTCAGCAGTGAGGAACTCCCAATCCAGGAAATCGGTCAGGTCCCGCCGGTTGACCGTGAGCAACTCGGTGCCCGGCACGAGGCCGAGGTCGGCGCCGATAGAGTTGGGAGCGATGGAGACGATCCGGAGCATGCTGATAGATGGCGAGCAGGGACGAGGAGAGGCGAG